>JAGSYW010000119.1 GCA_018262475.1 Burkholderiaceae bacterium
AAGAATGCAATCAAACATGCGCAAAACATTTTTCCCGACTGCCGTCAGGGCGGTCAGCTCGGTTCTGGTTCTGTCTGCATTGGCATTCTCGGGCGCGCACGCTGCCGGACTGGGCAAACTGACGGTACTTTCATCCCTGGGTCAGCCGCTCAAGGCCGAGATTGAACTGACTTCCGTGTCGAAGGATGACGCCGGATCAATCGGGGCGAAACTCGCGTCGATGGATGCGTTCCGCAAGGCCAACATCAGTTATAACCCGGCGTTGTCTTCATTGCGTTTCTCGATCGAAACGCGAGGTGAACGGCATGTCGTTCGCATATCTTCCGCCCAGCCGATGAACGAGCCGTTCGTCGATATGCTGCTTGAACTTAAGTCTAGCAGCGGCCATTTGGTGCGCGAATACACCTTCCTGCTCGACCCGGCCGAGTTGCGCGCAGCCTCAGCGCAAGTGGTAACGCCGGCAGCTGTTCCAGCGCTGGGGGCTGATGCGGCACAGCCAGCAGCCAGAAAAGCTGTGCCAGCAGCCGCCGAAGAAAAAACGGCTCCGGTAGCGAAGGCAAGGCCGGTCAAGCAGGCAAAACCGGTAGAGGAAGCAAAGGAACCCAAGGAAGAAAAAGGTGCTGCGCAGCATCGTGTGAAGAAGGGCGAAACGCTGGCCGGGATTGCAAAGCAAAACATTCACGAAGATGTTTCGCTGGAGCAGATGCTGGTCGCGATTTACCGCGCCAATCCGGATGCATTTGCTGGCAACAACATGAACCGACTGAAGGTCGGCAAGGTCTTATCGATCCCGGATGCAGAGGATGCCGGCAGTGTCGGAAAGTCTGAAGCAAGAAAAATCATCGTTGCGCAATCTTCCGATTTCAGCAGCTATCGCAACCGGCTGGCTGGAGCGGCAGCGCAAGCAGCGCCGCAAAAGGTAGCGGAAGCCGGACAGGTAGGAGGCGGCCAGATCGGTGCCAAGGTTGAAGATCGTCCGACTGCTACCACCGAGGCCAAGGACAAGCTGAGGGTGGCGAAGGCGGATGCCGCCAAGGGCGACAAGGCGACTGGTGTGGCCAGCGCCGAAGACAAGCTGGCGAAAGACAAAGCTGCCACTGAAGCGCAGGCTCGCATCAAGGAACTCGAAAAGAACATCAGCGATCTGCAGGGCGTGCTGCAGATGAAGAACAAGGACATGGCGGCACAGCAGAAACAGGCCGAGACGCCGTCTGCTTCTGTGCCCGCTGCGAGCGCTGCGCAGGCATCGGCACCTGCTGCTGCGGCTGCAGCTTCGGCTCCAGCCGCATCGACGGCAGCCAGTGTTGCCGCTTCTGCCGCAGTAAAACCTTCGGCGCCGAAAAAGAAAGCGGTTCCTCCCCCTCCGCCGCCGGAAGAACCGGGATTCTTCGACGAACTGCTCGATAATCCGCTGATGCTCGGCGGGCTTGGTGCAGTAATACTGCTGCTGGCCTATGTGTTCATCCGCCGCCGCAAGAAGCCGAAAGCGGAACCGGTGCAGCCGCAGGCAGTGGCTGAATTGCCGGAAGAGGGAAAGGAGTCGTCGAATTCGCTGTTTGGTGCGTCTGGCGGCCATAGCGTTGATACCAACAACAGCATCTTCAATTCAAGTTTCACACCGTCTGCCAGCCTGCTCGATACGAACGAGGTGGATCCAATTGCCGAGGCGGATGTCTACATTGCTTATGGACGTGAAGCGCAGGCCATCGAGATTCTCAAGGAAGCATTGCGCAACCACCCGGAGCGGAATGCGTTACGCATTAAGCTGCTGGAAGTCTATGCTGCGAAAAAGGATTTGCAAGCCTTCGACCTACTGGCGAGCGAGTTGTACAGTCTGACCAAGGGTGAGGGCGAGGAATGGGTCTATGCTGCTGGTCTTGGTGTGTCGATCGATCCTGGTAATCCGCTGTATGCAGGGGGCGACTTGTCGGAAGAACTGCTGGCGCGGCCAACTTCGTTGCAGAGCAGCGTTACCCGTCCGTCGGAAGAACTGGATCCAGACATCCTGCTGGCAACGTCGCGCAAACAGGAGGCTGAGGAGCAACATGCTGAATCCGCAGGGCTCCAGATTCAGCAGGAGCAATTGCTCCATCCGGATTTGCCACTCGATCTGGAGCCTGCTGAAGCGGCCAACGTCGAGGTGCCTCCAGTTGTCGCTGCTGCCGCGTTCGAACCGGCAGCCACACCCGTGGAGCCCTCGTCCGAGCCTGCAGCATTGAATTTCGACCTCGGTTTGAGCGCAGATTTTGGCAAGGTTGAAGCGCCGAAACTGGCAGAAGCCGTCAGAGAAGAAGCAGAAGCCGGACTGGACTTCGTGTTGCATGAGCCAGTAGCGAAACCGGCGGTATTGGCACCGGAACCGTCGCCTGAACCGGAGAAAAAACCGGCATTGGATGCGCTCGATTTTGACCTCGGTGATCTGGACTTCGGCCAAGCCAAGCAGACCAAAGTAGAGGAGGCGTCCGCTGCCGGCCTGGAAGTGAAGGAGATCGCGGCTGAAGATGATCTCGACTACCTGATTGAATTCAAGCTGCAGCAACCAGCCGCGCTGGCGGAAGACACGCCGGGTATCGAACTGGTTCAGGACGACTTGCACATGCCAGCGGGGGAGAGCACGAAAATGGGCGAAGCACTCGAAGCGCGGTCTGTGGTGGAACAACCTGCGTTGGCGACGCATGAGCCGACAGCCCCAGCCTTCGATTTTGGCGCAATCAATCTCGATCTTGAGCCGATGCACGCAACTCCCGCAGCAGAAGCCGCCACGCCGGCATCATCAGCCGCAGGCAATGTCGAGATGGAAACCAAGCTCGACCTGGCCGATGCCTATCTCGGTATCGGTGACAAGGAAGGAGCGCGCGAATTGCTGGAAGAAGTCATCCAGGAAGGCTCTGGCGAACAGGTTGAGCGTGCCAAGGCAACATTGGCCAAGATTTCCTGAGGGGTGTAATTTTTTGCGGGTGCTGTGCTGGCAAAGCGCGCACCCGCTTTTTTTATTTCCGCGTCAGCATCGCCACTGACTTTGTTGCCTTCGTCTTGTCGCCAGCGCGTTGTTTGTTGCGAGGCTGCTGTGGACTTGTCGTACAATCGCGGTTTTCTTTTTGCTATCAGCCTGCATCCGGAGTTGAATTGAAACGCATTGCGCTTGGCATCGAATACGACGGCAGCCAGTGGCGCGGCTGGCAAACGCAGCCTGACGGCCATACCGTGCAGGATCGGCTCGAAGCGGGGATCCGCGATTTCACGCAGACCAGCATTCGCACGATGTGTGCTGGCCGCACTGACGCCGGCGTGCACGCGCTGGAACAGGTGGTGCATCTGGATACGGTGCTGGATCGCTCGCCGCAATCCTGGGTGCGCGGCGTGAATTCCTATCTGCCGCCATCGGTTGCGGTACGCTGGGCATGTGAAGTGCAGCACGACTTCCACGCACGAAATAGCGCTGTCGCGCGTCGCTACCGCTACGTGCTGTACAACAATGCGGTGCGCTCGCCGCTGCTGCGCTGCCGCGCCGGCTGGGTGTTCCGGCCGCTGTCGCTGGAACCGATGCGGCAGGCGGCGCAATTTCTGCTGGGCGAGCACGATTTCTCCGCCTTCCGCGCGGCCGAATGCCAAGCGATTACGCCGGTGAAAACGATGCAGTCGGTCGAAATTGAACAGCGAGGCGATCTGTTCGTATTCACGTTGCAGGCGAATGCTTTCCTGCATCACATGGTGCGCAACATCGTCGGTTCGCTGGTTTACGTCGGCAAGGGTGTCCGACCGCCGGAATGGATGCGGCAAGTGCTCGAAGGGTGCGACCGCAACAAGGCGGCGCCAACCTTCATGCCGGACGGCCTGTATCTGGCGAAGGTGATTTACGAACCCCAATGGGGCTTGCCGCAGGCCGATGCTGGCGTTCCGTGGCCGGCCTGAATCCAGAAAATGGCGGTTTCAGTGGGGTATGTGTGGGAAATGCCTTGCCGGGCCCCAATATTTAAGGCGATTTAAAAATACTGCCGGGAGTATTATTTTTGACCAGCAACTGCATTTTTGCTGTCCCCAGAAGCGCCAGTGGCACAATCCGGCGGTCTTGCCGGCAAGCGATATAATCGCGTTTTTGCACAGTTTCCAGTCTGTTCCAGCATGATTCCAGACAAACCGCGTTCTTCGTTGCTTCGCATTGCCATCAGTGTTGCGTTGCTGGCCGTATTCAGCTTTGCGGTCTACTACCTCGTTGCTTACTGGCTGGTGTCCGGGCGCCAGACGCCGCCAGCATCAACGCCGCCGGATACGGCAGCATCCACCGAATTCAGGCCAGAATGGTGCGCACAGCTGGTCAAACGCTTGCCGACGGTAAGCAGGGAAATGTGCCTCAATCTCGGATTACAGCCGACGGGGGCGGTATCGGTCAAGGGCTTCCCGATTCTGGCGCGCGATTACGCCGCCGACGGCAAGCGGGCCGAGCCGCTGCGCGTACTGCTTCTGGGCGGCATTCACGGCGACGAGCCAACCGCGGCAGCAGTGGTGTTTCGCTGGATGGAAGCGATACATTTGCCGATTGCGCATTCGATGCAATGGCGCGTGGTGCCAGTGGTGAATCCGGACGGCCTGTTCGCGACCCCGGCGACGCGCGTGAACGCCAATGGGGTCGATCTCAACCGCAACTTCGAATCGCCGAATTGGGAAGCAGAGGCGCCGAAATACTGGCAGCAGCGGACAAAGAACGATCCGCGCCGCTATCCGGGCAAGGCGCCGCTGTCGGAGCCGGAGAGCCGCTGGGTACACGATGAAATCGAACGCTTTCAGCCGCATGTGGTGGTTTCGATCCATGCGCCGCTGGGCGAGCTTGATTTCGATGGCCCGGCAGAGCCGCCGCGCCGTTTCGGTCGTCTGATGTACAACCGGATTGGTGTTTATCCAGGCTCGCTCGGCAATTACGGTGGCGGACACAAGCAGATTCCGGTGATCACGATTGAGCTGGAAAACGCGCGCCAGATGCCAACCGATGCCGAAACCAAGCGCATCTGGCGCGACATGGTGATCTGGATGTCGCGCAATCTGCAGCCGGGCGCTGCATCGCGTGCGGCAAATTGACGTTTTCCAGGGAGTATATGGAAAAATATATGGCTTCGGCCATAGATTACCTGGTGAATTGAAAATACAGGGGTGAGTATATTTTGGGCTTCCGGAGGGAGGAATCCCCCAGTCAGAACACTATAATCAGGCTTTTCTAACGGGCAAGAACGGATGAACCAGCGAACCAGAATCAAGATTTGCGGCCTGACGCGAGCCGAGGACGTGCAGGCGGCGGTGGACGTAGGCGCGGATGCCCTGGGTTTCGTGTTTTATGGTGCCAGCCCGCGTTATGTGACGCCAGTTGCTGCGGCCAGGCTGATTGCGCGCGTGCCGCCGTTCATCGTCACCGTCGGGCTGTTCGTGAATGCATCGGTCAGCGAGGTGGTTGACACCGTGGCGCAAGCGCCGTTGTCGCTGCTGCAATTCCACGGTGACGAAACGCCACAGCAATGCGCGGCGCTGGCGGATGCGGTCAACCGGCCGTTCATCCGCGCCTTTCGTGTCAAACCGGAAACGACCGCCGCCGATTTGTTACAATATGAATCTGAATGTCGCGCTGCCAGCGGTTTGTTCTCCGGTTTGTTGCTGGATACCTTTGTCGATGCATATGGCGGCGCAGGAAAGGTTTTCGATTGGTCCGTCATTCCAAAAGAGTTCGCGCCTCGGGTCGTTTTGAGTGGTGGCTTGAGCGTGCA
>JAGSYW010000120.1 GCA_018262475.1 Burkholderiaceae bacterium
ATCGCAGGTTGCCAGGTGCTAGAAGGTCTGGTGCGTCGTGGCGCGCAGGTGCGTTTGCTGCGCGACCATGTGGTCATCTGGTCGGGCGAAATCGATACGCTGAAACGCTTCAAGGATGACGTGCGCGAAGTCAAATCCGGCTTCGAGTGCGGTCTGACCTTGAAGGGCTACAACGATATCAAGGAAGGCGACCAGCTCGAAGTTTACGAAGTGCAGGAAATCGCACGTACCCTGTGACCATGAGCAGACACGGAAAATCCATCCCCGGGCGCAGCTTGCGCGTGGCCGATCAGATTCAGCGCGATCTGTCGGAAATTATCACGTTCGAGCTGAAGGACCCGCGGGTGGGTATGGTTACTCTAACCGAGGTGCAGTTGACGCCGGACTACGCGCACGCGAAAGTGTTTTTCACCACGCTGGCTGATTCGCCCGAAGCGATCAAGGCGACATTAGAAGGCTTGTCGCGTTCGGCCGGATTCCTGCGCAACCAGCTTGGCAAGCGTCTGCATATCCACACGCTGCCACACCTGACTTTCGTGCATGATATGTCCACCGTGCGCGGCATGGCGATCTCCAGCCTGATCGATCAGGCTAATGCCAGTCGCGCCAAAGACGCGGACGAAACCTGATTTTTTCTGTTTCCGGTGACTGGCAGCGCCTGCTGCGCCATGTCGATGGCTTGCATTTCCGTTACCGGCTGTTTTGATCAAATCCCATAACCCCGGCATGTCGAACCAAGCGCCGAAAAAACAACGCGTTGCCATCGATGGCGTTTTGCTGCTGGACAAGCCGGTCGGCCTGTCCAGCAATGATGCACTGGGCAGGGCCAAGTGGTTGCTGAATGCGAAGAAGGCCGGGCACACCGGCACGCTCGACCCGTTCGCGACCGGCCTGCTGCCGCTGTGTTTTGGCGAGGCGACCAAGTTTTCGCAGGATTTGCTTGAGGCCGACAAGACTTACGAAGCGGTGGTGCATCTCGGCACGACCACGGCGACCGGCGATACCGAGGGCGAGATAACCGGCGTGCTGCCGGTGAACGTGACGCTGGCGCAGATCGATGAGGTGCTCGGCCGTTTCACCGGAGAGATAGCGCAGGTGCCACCGATGCACTCAGCACTAAAGCGCGACGGCAAGCCGCTGTATGAATATGCGCGCGCCGGCATCACGCTGGAGCGCGAAGCGCGCAATGTGACGATACATGCGCTGGAATTGCTTGATTACCGGCAGTCGTATATGACATTGCGCGTCAAATGCAGCAAGGGAACCTATATTCGCGTGCTGGGCGAGGACATCGGCGCAGCGCTTGGTTGCGGCGCCCATCTGAATGCATTGCGTCGCACCGAAGTGGGTGAACTGACGCTGGCTGACGCGCAAACGCTGGCGGTGCTGGAAGCCTTGCCGGCAATCGAGCGCAGCGCAACGCTGGCATCAATGGATCGGTTGTTGTCGAGCTTTCCGGCCATCATGCTGACGGTTGAACTGGCGCAGCGCTTTTTGCATGGCCAGCGCTTGCCGTTGCGGCGTGAAGGCATCGCATTGCCGGCATCAGTCGGGCGTGTGCGGGTATATCGGGCGGCAGATCATGCGTTGCTCGGCACGGCGATACTGAGTGAATTCGGTCTGCTTGCGCCAGAGCGTCTGATAGCGGTCAAGGATGGTTAGCTGCCTGAAATAGGGCGGAGTATATGAAGAAAGCCATAGGCTCGGCCACATATTCTGAGGTACTTTATAAATACACGGTGGAGTATATTTTTCTCCCATTTTCCGGCTGATGCGTCATTTCGACAGCATTGGCGCTGTTACAAGGTGTTCGCCAACGATTGGCGGGCGTCATGCAGCAGTCATTTCGCCCAGGTAAAATGCCGGGCTTTTCAACTTTCTGAAACATATGACACAAGCCAAGCGCGCATTGCGCAACATTGCCATCATTGCCCACGTTGACCACGGCAAAACCACGCTGGTCGATCAATTGCTGCGCCAGTCCGGCACCTTCCGTGAAAACCAGCAGGTGGAAACCCGCGTCATGGATTCGAACGATCTGGAACGTGAACGCGGCATCACCATTCTGGCAAAAAACTGTGCGGTTGAATACAAAGACACGCACATCAATATTGTCGACACGCCGGGCCACGCCGATTTTGGCGGCGAGGTCGAGCGCGTGCTGTCGATGGTTGATAGCGTGCTGTTGCTGGTCGATGCGGTCGAAGGTCCGATGCCGCAAACGCGTTTCGTGACCAGGAAAGCGCTGGCGCTGGGTTTGAAGCCGATTGTGGTGGTCAACAAGATCGACCGTCCGGGCGCACGGCCAGATTGGGTGATTAATGCAACTTTTGAACTGTTCGATAAGCTCGGCGCGACCGAGGAACAACTCGATTTCCCGGTGGTGTATGCGTCCGCACTGAATGGTTATGCCAGTCTCGATCCGGAAGTGCGCGAAGGAACGATGCAGCCGCTGTTCGATGCCATCCTAAAGCATGTGCCAGTACGGGACGACGATCCGGACGGTCCGCTGCAGATGCAGATTACTTCGCTCGATTATTCGTCTTATGTCGGCAAAATCGGTATTGGCCGTATCAGCCGTGGCCGTATCCGCGCATTGCAGGATGTGATTATCCTCAACGGTGCTGATTCGACTCCGATCAAGGCGCGCATCAATCAGGTGCTGAATTTCAAGGGGCTGGAGCGGACTCTGGTCGATGAAGCGCAGGCGGGTGACATCGTGCTGATCAACGGCATCGAGGAAATCGGCATTGGTTCGACTGTTTGTGCGCCAGATGCACCGGATGCATTGCCGATGCTGACGGTGGACGAGCCGACGCTGACAATGAATTTCATGGTCAACACGTCACCGCTGGCAGGGCGCGAAGGCAAATTTGTTACTAGCCGGCAGTTGCGCGAGCGGCTAGAGCGTGAACTGAAATCGAATGTTGCGCTGCGCGTGTTGCCGACCGACGACGACACCGTGTTCGAAGTGTCTGGTCGCGGTGAACTGCATCTAACGATTCTGCTGGAGAACATGCGGCGTGAAGGCTACGAATTGGCGGTGTCGCGCCCGCGCGTGGTGTACAAAACCATCGATGGCGTCCGGCACGAGCCGTATGAAATGCTGACGGTTGATGTCGAGGAAGTGAATCAGGGCGGGGTAATGGAAGAACTTGGCCGCCGTCGTGGCGAACTGCAGGACATGCAGCCGGATGGCAAAGGGCGCGTGCGACTTGAATACCGGATTCCGGCGCGCGGTCTGATCGGCTTCCAGGGCGAGTTCATGACGCTGACGCGAGGCACCGGTCTGATGAGTCATATCTTCGATGATTACTATCCGGTGGAAGCTGAAAAGGGCGAACTGGCAGGCCGCCGCAACGGCGTGCTGATTTCTCAGGACGATGGCGCAGCCGTTGCATACGCACTTTGGAAGCTGCAAGATCGCGGCAGGATGTTCGTCAGCCACAACGATCCGGTATACGAAGGAATGATCATCGGCATCCATTCGCGCGACAATGACTTGACGGTGAACCCGATCAAGGGCAAACAGCTGACCAACGTGCGCGCCTCCGGCACGGATGAAGCTGTTCGCTTGGTGCCGCCAGTTGCGCTGTCACTCGAATATGCAGTCGAATTCATCGAGGATGATGAACTGGTCGAGATTACGCCAAAAAGCATCCGGTTGCGCAAACGCTACCTGAAAGAGCACGAGCGCAAGCGTGCCAGCCGCGAAGGTGTCTGAAGGCGTTGTTTTCTGTCCGTAAGCGGCTTCGCATCAGCAGCAAATCTTGCTAGCATCATGCGATGGCCGCTGATTTTGGCGATGCCTGATCCGTCTGTCCGGCGCGCGCTGACAAAGCGTCATGCTGGATTGCATGCACTCATCACGACCATTCATCGAACGAACATGTCCAATCCGCTCCCACACCGTCGCGCACTGCTTTTGATGATATGCGCGGCCACGCTGTGGAGCATCGCTGGCGTGTTTACCCGCCATCTGGATGAGGCGCGCGGTTTCGAGATTACATTCTGGCGCAGCCTGTTCACAGCGCTGTTCGTTGGAATCACGCTCGCTTTCCAGCAACGCAGCAATGTTATTGCCAACGTGCGCAAGGTCGGTCGGATCGGCATCTTGTCTGCATTCATGTGGGGGGGCATGTTCAGTGCTTTTATGATAGCGCTGACGATGACCACGGTGGCCAACGCGCTTGTGATGAATAGCATCGCGCCTTTTTTGACTGTGATTTTCGCCAAAGTTTTTCTCGGACAGCGCACACCGTTACGCACCTGGCTGGCGATATCGCTCGCATCCGTTGGCATTGTGTGGATGTTTGCCGGCAGCATGGCTGAATTCGGAACCGTCCACTTGGCTGGCATGGCGGTCGCGCTGATTGTGCCGATCGCTGCAGCCGCCAATTTCATCCTTCTTAAGAAGGGCGGGCAAAGTGTTGATCTGATTCCAACGGTGATGCTTGGTGCGCTGGTTTCAGTCTGCCTGACCTTGCCGTTGGCGCTGCCTCTGCAGGCATCTTTGCACGATGTCGCCATCATGGCGCTGTTGGGCGTGTTCCAGCTGGGGGTGCCGTGCATGTTGATGGTGCGCGCGGCGCAGACGTTGTCCGCACCCGAGATCTCGCTGCTGGCGATGCTTGAGATCGTACTTGGCCCACTGTGGGCATGGATGGGGGCAGGCGAGGTGCCATCGGCTGCCACGCTGATTGGAGGTGCATTTGTGCTGTTGGCGCTGACATTGAATGAATTGGCCATGTTGCGTCAGGCGCGACGTGTTGCTCGCTAGCTTTTTTGTGCCCATACTTTGGGCGCAAATGTTTCATATTCTGCGTAGTGATGTAAAAACGCCACATATGGCGCCGGTTTTTTTTCTTGACGTATTTCCAAAACCCCGGTTAAATCGCGCCCCCCGATATGCAGGCTTTCGCCATTTCAGCGTGGCTGCATTTGGCAGGATGCCGCAATTTGACAACAAATTCCGGTGGGCATTTGGGCGAATCGCCAAAAACTGCCAGGCGCATTGACAGCGCGTTATACCGCGGAGTTAAATGCGAATCTGGATGTTTCCGTGCGCGCAGCAAGTGTGCTGTTGGCAGGAAAACGCTTGTTTTTTTTATAGAAATTAACCTTTGTTTGGGAGGGTAGAGAGTGAATAAAACCGAACTCATTGAGAACATCGCCACATCGGCCGATATTTCCAAGGCGGCCGCAGCGCGTGCGCTGGAAGCGGTCGTCGCAGCAGTAAAATCGACGCTTAAAGATAATGGCAGCGTTGCTATTGCTGGCTTTGGCACGTTCAGCGTGGGTCAGCGCGCAGCGCGTACAGGCCGTAATCCGCGCACTGGCGCAGAAATTAGCATCAAGGCAGCAAAAATTCCTAAATTTAGGGCTGGTAAATCTTTAAAGGATGCTGTAAACTAGCGTTCTTTCGTTGCAGTGGCAAACGAATCAAAGCAGTAAAGTCCGAAATTTTCGACTGGTAAAAAAATACTAGTAAATCTTTAAAAGATGTTGTAAGATAGCGGACTTTGCTGCATTGACAGGCAGCGAAATGTTTGGCTAGCACATGCGGGTGCTTAGCTCAGTTGGTAGAGCGGCGCCCTTACAAGGCGTAGGTCGGGAGTTCGAGGCTCTCAGCACCCACCAGCAGTT
>JAGSYW010000121.1 GCA_018262475.1 Burkholderiaceae bacterium
GATCTGGTGCTGATGGCGGTCGGCCGCCGCCCGAACGGCAAACTGGTCGGTGCGGAAAAGGCTGGCGTGTTCGTGAACGAACGCGGCTTCATCCCGGTCAACCGGCAGCAACAGACGAACGTGCCGCACATTTTCGCCATCGGCGACATCTGCGGCGATCCGATGCTGGCGCACAAAGCCAGCTACGAAGGCAAAATCGCGGCCGAAGTGATTGCCGGCCACAAGGCGGCGTTCGATGCGCACACGATCCCGTCAGTCGCGTACACCGACCCGGAAATCGCATGGATGGGGCTGACGGAAAACGACGCCAAGGCCAAGGGCATCGCATTCGAAAAAGCCAGCTTTCCGTGGGCAGCCTCAGGGCGCGCACAGGCAATGGGGCGCGATGAAGGCATGACCAAGCTGCTATGGGAACCCGGCACCCGCCGCATCCTCGGCGCCGGCATCGTCGGCGTCAATGCCGGCGAATTGCTGGCGGAAACGGTACTGGCGTTCGAAATGGGCGCCGACCTAGACGACATTGCGCATACCATCCACGCGCATCCGTCGCTGTCGGAAACACCGATGTTCGCCGCTGAAATGGGGCTTGGCAGCATCACCGACCTGTACCTGCCCAAAAAATAATCCGGCACGGCCAGTCCGCACTTGATGGTATCGTCAAGCGCGGATTGGTCATAACGCTCCGCTATCAGGCCATGATCCGCAGCTTGTTCAACGCTCTCACGAATGTCACCTGTCGATACCCGTTCCAGCAAAGGGCCGACGTCGGTTCTGCGATAGTGTCACTGCATACGGCTCATTGCCCCCCCAGAAACCTTCCATACACCACATTGACCGCCGTTATCCCCGCAGTACAGATGCATCACAATGAAGTCAAACCGTATGCTCCGGTCTACCTGAGCACATGAGCCACCAGCACTAACTGCTAGTGACAACACCTTCCATTCCATGCCAGAATGTCTACTCTTAACCAACTGCAAACAGGAGCAACCATGCGGACCAAAATCACGGCACTAATCCTGATCCTCACGCTGACGGTGACTGGCTGTGCCAACATGACACAAACCGAGCAAGACACCGTTGCCGGCGCAGCCGTGGGAGCAGCACTTGGTGCTGCCGTAACCAGACACCATGGCCGTGGCGCCATCATTGGCGGTGTGCTTGGCGCAGTGGCTGCCAATGCATGGTCAAGGAACATGGAAGCCCAACGCGTTGCGATGGAGCGCGCAGCCTACGGCACTGGTATCGTCGTAACCCAAACGAACGACAACCGGCTGAAACTGTATATTCCGAGCGACATTTCATTCCGCTCCGGCCGCGCCGACATTTCGCCCAAATTTGCCCGCTTCCTCGACAGCTTCGCGGCAAACCTGAACACCTATCAGCAAACCAGCATCGCGATCGTCGGCCACACTGACAGCACCGGCTCAGATACAGTCAATCGTCCGTTGTCTTATGATCGAGCCGCCAGTACCCGCGATTTTTTGGTAAGTCGGGGCGTAAATCCGACCCGTTTCGTTATCGATGGCCGCAGCTCCTATGAGCCGGTCGCTTCCAATGCCTCGTCTGCCGGTCGCAAACGCAACCGCCGGGTAGAAATCTACGTGTTTGAACCTGCTCGCTAATCTTGCTACTGCCATGAGGGCGCATCGATTACGGCGCGCCCTTTTGTTATCTGGCATATAATGCCTCCTGTGGGTTACATTTCCTCAAAAAAACTGATATACTCGTCCTCTTTCTCAAGAAATCTCTTTTCACAATTTTCATGACCACTATTCGCCTTAAAGAAAATGAGCCGTTTGAAGTTGCAATGCGCCGCTTCAAGCGCACGAGCAAGCGCAAACTCGCTGCTGCCGTGAAGCGCCACTACAAGCGCATCCGCAGCCAGCAATTGCCGAAAAAAATGTACTGATTCATTTGCCGCACTTTTGTGCGGTCAGACCGCAAACCCGCTCTGGTCGAACCGCAGCGGGTTTTTGGCATTTTTGATTTAACCAGACAAGGGGGGAGCATGAGTCTGAAGGAACAGATTACCGAAGACATGAAGACGGCAATGCGTGCAAAAGACACGCAAAAGCTCGGCACCATCCGCATGCTAACGGCTGCAATGAAGCAGAAGGAAGTGGACGAGCGCGTGGAACTGACCGATGCACATGTGCTGGCCATCGTCGAAAAAATGATCAAGCAGCGCAAGGATTCAATCAGCCAGTTCGAGGCCGGCGGCCGCCAGGATCTGGCCGACACTGAAAAGGCTGAACTGGCCGTCCTGTCCACCTACATGCCCGCATCGCTATCGGACGAAGAAATTGCCGCCGAGGTCGCAACCGCCACAGTCGGTGCAACCGGACCGCAAGACATGGGTAAAGTCATGGGCATCCTGAAACAGAAGCTGGCAGGCCGCGCCGACATGACCGCCGTTTCCGCCCTGGTCAAGGCAGCGTTATCCAAAGGCTGATTGGCGCTCGGGGAAATATATGCCAAGATATGTCACCCCGACATCATGATGCATCCAAGGCTGCGTGATTCCACAATCGTTCGTCCAGGATCTGCTCAACCGCGTTGACATCGTTGACGTGGTGGGCAATTACGTGCAGTTGAAAAAGGGCGGCGCGAACTTGCTCGGCCTGTGCCCATTTCACGGAGAAAAAACCCCCAGCTTTACCGTCAGCCCATCGAAACAGTTCTATCACTGCTTCGGCTGCGGCAAGAACGGCACGGCCATCGGTTTCCTGATGGAATACACCGGCATCGGTTTTGTCGAGGCAGTCAAAACGCTAGCGCAAAATGTCGGCATGACCGTGCCGGAAGATGACGACCGTCTGCCGCCGGCACAACGCGCCGAACAACAGAAAAAAAGTCTGGCGCTGACCGATGCACTGACTCATGCGTACCAGCATTACCGCAAGCAATTGCGTAGCGCACCGCAAGCTATCGACTACCTTAAACAGCGCGGACTGTCCGGCGAGATTGCCGCGCGCTTCGGTCTGGGTTACGCACCCGATGCCTGGGATGGATTGCGTACCGTTTTTCCGGATTATGACGCCAGTGCGCTGGTCGAATCCGGCCTCGTCATTGACCGCAGCGAAGAAGAAAATTCCAGCCGCAAACGTTACGACCGCTTCCGCGACCGCATCATTTTTCCCATTCGCAACAGCAAGGGCCAAACCATAGGTTTCGGCGGACGCGTGCTGGATAAAGGCGAGCCGAAATATCTGAATTCGCCAGAAACACCGCTATTTCACAAAGGCAGCGAACTGTACGGGCTGTTCGAGGCACGTCAGGCAATTCGTGAAGCCGGTTATGTGCTGGTAACTGAAGGCTACATGGATGTCGTCGCACTGGCCCAACTGGGATTCCCGCAAGCAGTCGCAACGCTCGGCACAGCCTGCACGCCCACCCATGTACAAAAACTGCTGCGTCAGACTGATTGCGTGATTTTCAGTTTCGATGGGGATGCTGCCGGCCGTCGCGCCGCGCGTCGCGCGCTGGATGCCAGCCTGCCGCATGCGACTGATAACAAAACCGTCAAATTCCTGTTTCTGCCGCCTGAGCATGATCCCGACAGCTACGTGCGCGAGCATGGTACCGAGGCATTTGAAGCGCTGGTGAACGAAGCCACGCCACTCTCTCAATTCCTGCTGCAGGAGGTTGCAACCGGCAATGATTTGAATACCGCTGAAGGACGCGCGCGGATGCAGTTTTCAGCCAAACCGATGCTACAGGCAATGCCCTCCTCCGCGTTGCGCCTGCAAATCGTGCGCAGCCTGGCGCAAATGGCACAAACCACTGCAGCGGAACTAGAAGCGATGATGGAACTATCTAAACCGCTTTCACGCGCAATCAAAACGCCTCCGCGCAACCAACGACTGCAGCCCGTTGGCATCGAACGAAAAATCATGCGCTTGTTGCTTGCGCTGCCAGCCCTAGTTCATGAACTGGATGCAGATGCCGCGGAAGCCATTGCCGATTTTGCCCCTGATCGCGCCGGCATGTTGGCGCAATTGCTTGAAACCGCCCTTTCAATTGGCGAACAAGTAAATTTTGCCCTGCTGTCCGAACAATTACGCAGCGCGAGTTCAGATTTTGACGGGTTGATTGCCGAAATTGCATCAGCCCGCGAATTCGAATCTGAATTGGCACGAGCTGAACTGGCAGATGCGCTCCTGCAAATCAGGATGCAGGCGATTACAGCAGAACTCAATCGCCTGTCATCTTCCGGGCTCGACATCAATCAATTGGGCGAACGTTATCGTGAACTGACGCGAAAAAAGGAGCAGTTGCGACAACAATTTGAAACGTAAACAACTTTTAATGAACCAACGGCGCAATCTGCACCTTGAAAATGGTGACAACACCCCCATTTGGACAAACGGAACTTGCACCTGACGAATAATTTCCGGCTTATTTCACATTTTCCATCTGCGCCCCTACCCTTTTGAAGGGGAATTGCATATTATGGTAAAATCGTCGGTTTTCCGTTCTACGATATTGTGTGCCTCTCTGCGCAAACGCTTCCAGTTTGCCTGGGGAGAATAGCCAGGGGTGCAATCCTGGCAACGTGTTTATGCAATACAGTTTGCCCGCGATTTCACACAACATGAGCAATCAGGCATCAGACGATCATATGGCGAGCGCAATGAAAAAACCCGTGAAAGAAACCAAACAGCCAGCATCCACCAAGCCAGCGGCAAAAACAGCAACAAAAGAACAGCCCGCAGCCAAGGTGACAAGCAAGACCTCTCGAAATCTCGCCGCAGATACGGTAAAAACCAAACAGCCAGTTATCGAGGAAACCACGCTGGCCAAGGGCAAGCACAAGGAAGAAACAGAAGCAGCCCCCGCTGCAGCAAAAGCAACTCGCACAACCTCTGGCAAACAGGCAAAAGGCGCAACTTCCACCGCACCTGCCGTCGTGCAAACAACCGACGCCGATGCGCTGGCCGCCATCGACACGTCGGGTTACGTGCTGCCTACAGTCAAGGTACCAGGACGACGCGGACGAAAACCGAAAGAATTCCAGCCCGAGAGCGATGAAATTGCTGCGCTGAACGCGGTCGAGCGCGCTGAACTCAAAGCAGCCGACAAAGCACGCGCGAAGGATCGCAAGGCTAAGGAAAAAGCACTGCTCAAGGATGCCTTCTCGACCGACACTGAAGCAACGGAAGAAGAACTTGAACAACGCCGACAAAAGCTCAAAACGCTGATCAAACTGGGCAAGGAGCGCAGCTTCCTGACCTACGCGGAAATCAACGACCATCTGCCGGAAAACATTGTTGAGCCAGAGGCCATCGAAGGCATCATCAGCACCTTCAACGACATGGGCATCGCCGTGTACGAACAGGCGCCAGATGCCGAATCGCTGCTCCTGACTGATGACGTCCCGACCGTCACCAGCGACGAGGAAGTGGAAGCTGCAGCTGAAGCGGCGCTGTCCACTGTTGATTCGGATTTTGGCCGCACGACCGATCCAGTGCGCATGTACATGCGCGAAATGGGTTCGGTCGAACTGCTTACGCGTGAAGGTGAAATTGAAATTGCAAAACGGATCGAAGACGGCCTTAGCGACATGATCCAAGCCATCTCCGCCTGCCCGACAACGATTGCGGAAATTATCGAATCCAGTCAGAGCATTTTGCGCAATGAAATCAAAATTGACGAAATCGTAGATGGTCTCGTAGACGCAGATGCTGAAGAACAGCTTGCATCCTCAGCGAAAGACGAGGACGAAGACGAAGACGACAACGAAGACGAAGACGAAGAAGACGAAGAAGAAGAGGAAGAAAGCAGCGGCGGCAGTGGCGCAACCAATGCAGGCTACTCTGCAGAACAACTCGAACGCCTCCGTTCTGGCGCACTGGAAAAGCTCAATTCAATCGAACTCCAGTTTGATAACATGCGCAAGGCCTTCGAAACAGAAGGCTACAACAGCAAGGCATACGTCAAGGCTCAGGAAACCATCTCGCAGGAATTGCTCGGTATCCGTTTCACCGCCAAATTCATTGAAAAACTATGCGACACACTGCGTGGCCAGGTCGAGGAAGTGCGCAACATTGAGCGACAGATTCTGGATGTAGCAGTCAACCGCTGCGGCATTCCGCGTGCCCACTTCATCAAGGCCTTCCCGGGCAACGAAACCAATCTTGACTGGGTGGACGAGGAAGTCAATGCCGGACACGCCTACAGTGCGATCCTCAGCCGCAATGTTCCGATGATCAAGGAATTGCAGCAAAAACTGATCGACCTGCAAGCGCGCGTCGTACTACCATTGCAGGATCTGCGTAACATCAACCGCCAAATGGCAGCAGGCGAAAAGCGTGCACGCCAGGCAAAGCGTGAAATGACCGAGGCCAACTTGCGCTTGGTGATTTCGATCGCAAAGAAATACACCAACCGAGGCTTGCAGTTCCTCGACCTGATCCAGGAAGGCAACATTGGTTTGATGAAAGCCGTCGATAAATTCGAATATCGCCGCGGCTACAAGTTCTCAACCTATGCGACGTGGTGGATCCGCCAGGCAATCACCCGTTCGATTGCCGATCAAGCGCGTACCATCCGCATTCCTGTGCACATGATCGAAACCATCAACAAGATGAATCGCATCTCGCGCCAGATCCTGCAGGAAACCGGAGCAGAACCGGATCCGGCAACACTGGCGGAAAAAATGGAAATGCCGGAAGACAAAATCCGCAAGATCATGAAGATCGCAAAGGAACCGATTTCGATGGAAACACCGATCGGGGACGATGACGATTCGCATCTTGGCGACTTCATCGAAGACAACAACACGCTCGCACCTGCCGATGCGGCACTGCACGCGTCAATGCGCAACGTAGTCAAGGATGTCCTCGATTCGCTGACGCCACGAGAAGCGAAAGTATTGCGGATGCGCTTCGGAGTTGAAATGTCCACCGACCACACGCTGGAAGAAGTAGGCAAGCAATTCGACGTCACCCGCGAACGCATCCGCCAAATCGAGGCGAAAGCACTACGCAAATTGCGCCACCCATCGCGCTCGGACAAGCTGAAGAGCTTCCTGGAGAATAACTAAACAATCTGGGCCTCTAGCTCATGCCTGGTTAGAGCAGCGGACTCATAATCCGTTGGTGCGGGGTTCGACTCCCCGGGGGCCTACCAACTTAAAGCAGCAAAATCAAGGGGTTACGTTAATAGCGTAACCCCTTCTGTTTTCTGACGTAGCCATATCGTAGCCACCCAATACCCCATCCAACCGCGAAGCAGCCTGAGCCAGATGGTCTGATGCCAGATGCGCATATCGCTCCACCATCGCACCAGTCCTCCACCCGCCCAGTCGTTGCAACTCATGGGTAGGGGTTCCAGCCTGCCGTTGCCAAGTCGCCCAGGTATGCGCCCAGGCAATCGGTTTGCCCTTGTAGGTAAACACCCTTGACGGATGTTTTCCTTGCTGACGTTTGAGCACACCCATCGCAATCTCGTTTAATGGCACGGATATAGGACGCCTGTTTTTGGAGTGCGTTGCCTGTACCCAGGCATGACGCAATTCCAGATTCACTTGCGGCCATTCCAGCCGGACGATATTGCCTTGCCGAAGACCTGTGGCGAGTGCAAATAACACCATCTCGCGCTGATGCTCCGGCAATTCACTCAGAAGCAGTTTTGCTTGCTCCGGTGTAAGCGACCGTTCACGGTTGTTAGTTTCTTTAAAGAGCCTGACCTTTGGCGCTTTCTCGATCCATTCCCATTCATCCCTTGCCCGAATCAGAATGGCGCGA
>JAGSYW010000122.1 GCA_018262475.1 Burkholderiaceae bacterium
GCGCCTGCGCGCCAGCCACCGAAACGGCACAAAATGCCAGCATGGCGACAAACTTGGTGATGGTTGCGGTATGGAACTTCAAGGCAATTCTCCAAAAAAACAAAATAAAATTATGCCACCGGTCTATCAGAAACCGGTGCCTAGCTGAAACTGAATCTGCTGCTTCCTGTCTTCCGGCTTCGCATTCAGCGGTATGCCGTAACTGAGCTTGAGCGGCCCGATTGGCGAAACCCAACTGATGCCAAAACCGGTCGAATATCGCAGATCGCCCAAACTCATCTTTGCGTGCTCATCCCACACAGTACCAGCATCGAAGAACGTGAACCAGCGCAGCGTACGATCCTTGTTATCGTTCGAGAATGGCAACTGCAGTTCGACGTTGGCAAACACTCGCTTCGAACCGCCGATTGCGTCTTCATTCGCATCAAGCCCACCGATGGAGGAACTTTCATAACCACGGACCGTACCAATCCCGCCGGCATATACGTTCTTGAATACCGGATATGGCTTGCCGCCCAAACCGCGACCATAATCGACTTGACCATTCAGCGCCAGCGTCACTGTGCGGCTCAGTGGCCAGTAATATTGATGCTGATAGGTCGCCTTGTAATACTTCAGATCGCCCAGCAGCGAGAATTCCAGATTTGCGCGCTGATAGCGACCCTTGGTCGGAACCAGCGCGCTGTCACGGCTGTCGCGCTGCCATGCAACCGTCAGGGGCAACGAATTTGCTGAAGCCGAACCAGGGTTGGTGCCTCCCAAATCCGTCACAAATTTTTCATATCGCTCAGGACTGTTACTGAATGTTTCAACCTTGGTATTCTCCACGCCCACGCCCAAAAACACCCGATCCACTTCTGTAAATGGAACACCAAACTTCACGTTAGCCCCCATCGTTCGAACACGATAATCAGCCGAGTTGATCAGCGGCGGGCGGGTGGTGCGCATAAATATTTCATAACTTCTGCTCACACCATCATCCGTAAAATAGGGATTCGTCTGCGACAGAGCGATCGTGCGGTAACGCGAACTAGTGTTGGCGGTCAAGCCGACCGTATTCCCCGTGCCAGCAAAATTATCCTGCTGGATGCTGGACTGCAGCATGAGTTTTTCGCTTTGCGAGAAGCCGACACCAACCAGCAGATTTCCGGTCGGCTTTTCCGCCACCGTCATGTTGACATCGACCTGATCCGGAACACCAGGCACTTCCGGCGTCTGGACACTGACTTCCTTGAAGTAGCCAAGCCGGTCAACGCGGTCGCGCGACAGCTTGATGTTCTCGCCGTTGTACCACGAGCCTTCCATCTGGCGGAACTCACGCCGGATAACTTCGTCGCGCGTCTTGTTATTGCCGGCAACATTCATCTGGCGCACATAAACACGCCTTCCCGGGTCAATAAAAATCGTGAACGCCACTTCCTTTTTCTCGCGGTCAATCACTGGGTTCGGATTGACGTTAGCGAAGGCATAACCGAAATTCCCAAGATAATCCGAAATTTTCTTGGCGCTGGCCGTCATTTTCTCGCCTGAATAGACGTCGCCTTTTTTCAACTGCACCAGCTTCGCAATGGCTTCATTTTGCTGATAATATGACTTCAGCGATTCGATATCAGCTGTCAGCTTTTGCCTTGAATATTGATCCGATTTGCTCAGCCAAGTAAGCCACCCTGGCGTCGTCAGAGAAAACTGGCCTCGCAACTGGCTGTCAGTGAAAGCCTTGTTGCCGACAAAACTGATTTTTCGAATGCGCGCCGGCTCCCCTTCGTCCACGGTGAAATTCACGGAAACGCGATTACGCTCCAGCGGCGTTACCGTCGTCGTGACCTGCGCGTTGTACAGACTGCGAGACAAATACTGGCGCTTGAGTTCCTGCTCGGCACGGTCAACCAGCGCTTTGTCGAAAATGCGGGCTTCGGCCAAGCCAATATCCTTCAGCGCCTTGATCAGCATTTCCTTCTCGAATTCCTTGATGCCGGTAAATTCGATGGTTGCGACCGCCGGCCGTTCTTCGACGAACACCACCAGCACACTGCCTTCAGCCTCGATCCGTACGTCCTTGAAAAACCCGGTTGCGTACAACGCCCGGATGGCAGCCGCGCCTTTTTCATCATTGAAGGTTTCGCCGACGCGCACTGGCAGATAGCTGAACACGGTGCCAGCCTCGGTGCGCTGCACGCCTTCGACGCGGATATCCTTGACCGTGAATGGTTCTACCGCAAGCGCATAACCAGAGCAGAGCGCAAAGGCAGCCGCAGCGATGGCATGACGACGAAAGGGGTTAGGAAACAGTCTATCGAGATGTGATTTCATTTGCTATCGATTCATGTCAGCAAGCTTGCCATGCAATCGCCGGTGAACTAAAAAACAAGGCGGACAATATCATTGATGAGAGCGATGACCATCATTGTCATCAACAAACCAAGGCCAATCCTTTGCGCAATGTTGCCGGCGCGCTCGGAAATCGTACGGCCGGTCAGAATCTCCATCGAATAATACAGCAAAAGCCCCCCATCCAGAACAGGAATCGGCAGCAAATTCATTACGCCAATGCTGATACTGATGAATGCCAGAAAGCCCAGATAACTGACCAGACCGATGCGCGCAGTCTGGCCGGCGTAATCGGCTATCGTCAACGGGCCGGAAATGCTTTTCAGTGATACCTCTCCCAGAACCATCCGTCCGATCATCCGAAATGAAACGCTTATCGTTTCCCATGTTCTGGACACCCCGCGGACAACCGCTTGCGGCAACGAATCCTGCGCAAATATCATTTCTGGCCGCAACTGCACGTCTGCCATGATTTTGCCGATCTGCGCATCCTTTTCCTTGTACGCAACGGGAGTCAGCGGCAACTCCAGCCTTTCCTGGCCGCGCAGGATGGTGAGCGACAGTGTTTTGTCCGGCGATGCGCGTACCAGTTCAACAAAAGCCAGCGAATCGAGCATCGACTGGCCATTGACCGCCAAAACAACATCACCCTCGCGCAGTCCGGCCTTCATTGCCGCTCCGTCTGGCGCAACCGGGCCAATCTGCGCCTTTGGCCGAGCCAGTTCAATGCCCAGCACGCGCGAAAAATTCTTATCGATGTCTGTCACCGTCAAGCCATCGATCGGTATCGTCACGCTGCGGGTCATTGCCGGTGTCAGCGAACCTGCCGATGCATCCTGCACGTCGAGACGGATCGGTTCGCCATCAATGACCGACTTGAGCATCTTCCAGCGCATCTCCGACCAGATGCGCACCGGTTGACCGTTGACGGCCGTCACCAGTTCCCCGCCGCGCAACCCGGCCTGCCAGACAATCGTGTTTTCCTGCACCGCACGCAGCTTCGGTGCAGGTTCCTGAATGCCATGCAGATAGATGCCTGCCATGAACATGATGCCCAGCAAGAAATTTGAAGCTGGCCCCGCCAGCACGATCGCGAAGCGTTTCCAGACATTCTGGCTATGGAATTCGCGCTTGAGTTCTTCCGGCGGCAGCTCGCTCAAATCCTGATCGCGCGCATCAAGCATCATCACGTAACCGCCGATCGGCAGCAAAGAAATCGCCCATTCGGTCTGATCCTTGCCGAAACGGCGCGAATACAGCACCTTGCCGACGCCCAACGAAAACCGCAGCACTTTCACGTCACACAGACGTGCAACCAGATAGTGCCCAAGCTCGTGCACCACAACCAGCAGGCAAGTGGCCAGCAAAAAGGCAAGTGCGGTCTGGATGATTATCATGGCGCTACAGGCGGCTTATCAATTCTATGGTCGCTTCCCGGGCAATGCGATCCTGTTCAATAAGGTGCTCGATGCCGGCAATAATGTGCGTTGCCGGCACCTGCTCCAGCACTTGCCTGATCAGAGTTGCGATTATCGGAAAGCCAATTTTTCGTTCGAGGAACGCCTGCACCGCCACTTCATTGGCAGCGTTCAGAATCGCCGGTGCAGTGCCGCCCGCGTTCAAAGCATCATACGCGAGTTGCAGACAAGGGAAACGGATGGAATCGGGTTGTTTGAACTGCAAATCGCCCATTTTTGTCAAATCCAGCTGTTCGACACCGGAGTCGATCCGTTCCGGGTAGGCCAGTGCCTGCGCAATCGGTACGCGCATGTCTGGATTGCCCAGTTGCGCAATCACTGAACCATCTACGTAAGATACCATCGAATGAATTACACTTTGCGGGTGAATCACCACCTCAATTTGGTTCGCCGGCACGCCAAACAGCCAGTGCGCCTCAATCACTTCCAGCCCCTTGTTCATCATCGTGGCGGAGTCGACCGATATCTTGCGCCCCATCACCCACTTCGGATGTGAAATGGCTTCTTCCGGCGTCACCAGATCGAGCGTGTCAGCCGGCCGGTTGAAAAACGGCCCACCGGACGCCGTCAGCAAAATTTTGGCGACACCGTGCTGCTGCGGGGAGCGCCGATAGCCAGACGGCAGGCACTGGAAAATTGCGTTGTGTTCGCTGTCGATCGGCAGCAGGCTTGCGCCGCTGGCGGATACCGCATCAATGAACAGCTGGCCGGACATCACCAGCGCTTCCTTGTTCGCCAGCATCACCTTTTTTCCGGCCCTTGCCGCAGCGAGTGACGACATCAGGCCGGCGGAACCAACGATCGCCGCCATCACCGCATCGCATTCCGGCGCAGCTGCAACATCGCACAGCGCCTGTTTGCCATGCTCGACTTCAGTCCTGATTCCCTTTTGCCTCAAAATGCCTTGCAGATGCTGCGCGGCATCAGCGCTGCCAACTACAGCGACCTGCGGCCGGAAACGCTCGCACTGCTCGGCCAGCGTATCAACATCGCTGTTGGCTGTCAGCGCAAAGACGGAATACCGATCCGGATGACGCGCAAGCACATCCAGCGTCGAAACTCCAATCGATCCGGTCGCGCCAAGAATGGTTATGCGCTGCATCCTGCCTATATCCACAAATCAAGCAGGCTAGCTAGCGGCAATACCGGCACCAGCGCATCTATCCGATCCAGTACGCCGCCGTGCCCAGGCAGCAGATTACTGCTGTCCTTCACACCAGCGCGCCGCTTCAGCCGCGATTCAAACAGATCCCCCACCACGCTGCATGCAACCAGCACGGTCAGAATGGCAAACATGCCAAACCAGCCCAGTTTTTGCTGAAACTTGACTGCAAACGTATCTTCCAGAGCCGGAATCATGGTGGAAATCACCGACACGACCAACACAGAAAACCAGCCCCCGATCGCGCCTTCCCAGGTTTTTGATGGCGAAATCTTTGGCGCCAGCTTGTGTTTGCCGAAGGTCGAACCGAAAGCATACGCGCCGGTATCGGCGATGATCACGATCGAAATAATCGACAGCAGGAACAGCGGCGAATGCAGATAGAGTTCATATACGCCGATAAAAAAAGCCAGCAGCGCCGCGCCATACATGCCCGCCAGCAGCTTGTTCGACATACCGCTCATCGGCGGCAGGCTGAACTTTAGTGTTGGCACAAACCGCACGCACCAGAGAATCACGCACAGGCTCAAAAACATCGACACCCGTGACAGATCCGCCGTGTAGATAATCAATGGAAATACCGGCGTCCATAGCAAAGCGCTCCATACAGGATAGGCATTGCCGAACAGACGGAAACACTCCCACGAAGCCAGGGCGAAAAATACCGTTAGCACCACCTCGAAGGCCAGCGGATAGCCCGAAAACAGCAACGCCATCAGGGAGCCGAACAGAACCAGTGCTGTAATGACGCGTTTTATCAATATTGGCATATTATTATTTTGCGACCAATTGATCGCCAGTGCGTCCGAAACGCCGCTCTCGCTGCCGGTATGACGCAATAGCGGCATCCAGTGCTGCAGCATCGAAATCCGGCCAGTGGGTCTCGGTAAAATACAGTTCGGTATAGGCAAGCTGCCAAAGAAGGAAATTCGAAATGCGTTGCTCGCCGCCGGTGCGGATGAACAAATCGGGTTCCGGCGCATAAGCCAGCGACAGGTGCGGTGCCAGATCAGATTCCAAAAAATCGGTTTTGCCCGGATGCAGTTCCGCCATTTTGTTGATCGCCTGCATGACGTCCCAACGGCCACCGTAATTTGCGCAAATCGTCAACGTGAGTCTTTCATTATTGGCCGTCATGCGCTCGGCATGCGCGATCATTGCCTGCAGTTTTTCGTCGAAGCGGCTGATATCGCCAACCACCCTGAAGCGGATGCCATTAGCGTGCAGTTTCGCCACCTCACGCTCAAGTGAGGTGATGAAAAGGCTCATCAACAGCGACACTTCTTCCGCCGGCCGACGCCAATTTTCGGAACTAAACGCAAATATCGTCAGGAATTCGACCCTGCGCCGCACGCAAGCTTCAACCATTCTCCTGACAGCATCGACCCCCTTGATATGGCCGGCAACGCGCGGCAGCATTCGCTTGGTCGCCCAACGGCCATTGCCATCCATGATGACGGCAATATGTCGGGGTACGGCACCCGTTTCAGGTACCGCCTGGGTTGAACTGATGACAGCCATCGAATCCGGCAATATCGAAAAGTGAAAGTCAAACCGTCATGACTTCCTTTTCCTTTTCGCCGACCAGTTTATCGATATCGACCACGAACTTGTCCGTCAGCTTCTGCACTTCATCCTGTGCGCGACGCTCGTCATCCTCGGAACAAGCCTTGTCCTTGACCATCTTTTTCAATGCTTCATTGGCGTCACGGCGAATATTGCGGATCGCAATCTTTGCATCCTCGCCTTCGCCCTTGACCAGCTTGACCATTTCCTTGCGGCGTTCCTCGGTCAGCGGCGGTGTCGGCACGCGGATGATATCGCCCTGGCTGGACGGGTTCAGACCAAGGTCGGAATCACGAATGGCTTTTTCGATCGCCGACAGCATCTTCTTTTCCCACGGCTGAACGGAAATCGTGCGCGCATCAAGCAGCGTCACGTTCGCCACCTGGTTGAGCGGGGTCGGAGTGCCGTAATAATCGACCTGCACATGATCCAGAATCCCGGTGTGCGCACGACCGGTACGCACTTTGGCCAAATCGGCTTTCAGCGTCTCGATCGACTTGTTCATTCTCTGCTGGGTATTATTCTTGACATCAGCAATGGTCATCCTGCTC
>JAGSYW010000123.1 GCA_018262475.1 Burkholderiaceae bacterium
ATCCGCAGTCACCACGCGCGGACTGGAAATGATCTTGCCCTTGTTGTCCGCCTCAAGCGCGGACAGTTCCAGATTCAGGAACCGGTTCGCGGCCGAGTTAAACAGGCTGATGCCGATGCTGCCTGCCGTCTGTCCATTGATGCCGGAAGCAGGCAAGCTGACGAACTGGGAGTTTGGAATATAGCTTTGTTCCGTGATTTTTGCCTGCAGCGTCTGCTCGCCCACCCCGAGGTAATTACCGGTAAGAGCAATCCGGGTATCACCAACAGTCGACCAGCCTGCCTTACCGCCATTCAATCCCCTTAAATCGGTAAAGCCAAGCTTTGCACCGAGGTTGCGGCTGAACTTATCATCCGCCTCGACGATGCGCGCCTCAATCATGACCTGGCGTGACGCGATATCCACCTTCTGCACCAGCATGCGGATTTCTTCCAGCTTCGAAGGAATGTCGGTCACGAACAACTGGTTCGTGCGCGGGTCAATTGTGGCGCTGCCGCGCTTGGACAAGATGCGGTTGGATCCGCCTCCACCAGGAGCTGCGCCGCCAGCAGCGCTGATGCCAAAAACCTGACGGAAGGCTTCCGCTTTCTGATAGTTGAGCTGGAACACTTCCATTTTCAGCGGCTCCAGTTCTGCGATTTGCGCCTTTTGCTCCAGCTCCAGTTTTTCCTTGGTCAGCAATTCATCCTTTGGCGCAATCCACAGCACCGAACCGTTCTTGCGCATGTCGAGATTCTTTGCTCGCAATACGATGTCGAGCGCCTGATCCCACGGCACATCCTTCAACCGCAAGGTCAGGTTGCCGCTGACCGTATCGCTGGTAATGATGTTCAGACCTGTGAAATCGGCAATCACCTGCAGCACGGCGCGAACTTCAACGCTCTGGAAATTTAGCGACAGCTTTTCGCCGCGGTATCCCTGCGTCCCCTGCGTCAGCTTGTTCGGGTCTTCCTTGATTGGTTTGACTTCAACCACCAGCTGGGATTCGCTCTGATACGCGCTGTATTCCCACAACCCCTGCGGTTCGATCAGCATATGCACGTTTTCGCCCCGCTTGCGGGTGGTGATCGTTGCCACCGGCGTTCCGAAGTCGGTGACGTCCATCCGGGTTCGCAATTTGTCTGGCAAGCCTGCCTTGACGAAATCAACCTCGATCTTCTTGCCTTGCTGGCGCACATCGACGCCAATCCGGTTGGCCGGCAAATCGACAACGATCCTGCCCTCGCCATTGCTGCCCTTGCGAAAATCAATTCCGCGCAGAGCAGTCTGTTCCACGCTGGCAGCAGCAGCCTGCTGCGCCGGCAGTCTGACCGGCGCAGTGGCAACCGCAGCCACTGCCGGCGGCACGCTGGCACTGCCCATCGTCAGCGTCACGACATTATCCTCGGTTCTGGTGGTGAAATTCATCGGCTGGCTCAAGTTGAACACCAGCCGTGAACGCTCTCCGGCCTGCACGATATTCACGTTGCGCACATCACCCAAGCTAATATCTTGCAGCGTTTTGCCGGTCGCATTAGCGGTCGAGGCAAAATCGATCGCCACACGCGCCGGGTTGGTGATTGCAAACCCGATCGGCTGCTTCGATGGCGGTGCCTTCAGCTTGACCTTGACCTCGATGCCAGCGCCGACCTGACTGGCGCTTATTGCTTCGATCGCATTTTCCTGAGCACAAGCCAGAGCGCCGAACAGCGACATGCATGCAAAAAGGCATGATTTCATCCAGCACCGCATACCCGCTCGCGCCGCAGAAAAATTCTTGTCAGATAATTTTAGTACTGTCATTTTGGGCTCTCCTGCAATTCAAGCTTGGCTTGACGCTCGGTCCATTCACCGGACGCATCCTGAACGATTTCCTTGATGTTGACGCTATCTTCCGTAATCCCGGTGATCATGCCGAAATTCTGTCCCAGATAATTGCCGACCTTTGCCTGGAACACCAGTTTATCCACCTGCAGAATCGCATAGGTCATGCCTGGCTTTTGCAAGGTTCCGACCATCTTGATCGTGTCGAGCGAATATTGCTCCAGCGGTTCGCGGCGGCGCTCCATGTCTGGCTTGATCCCCTTGCCCGATTGCGCACGCAACTTAGCCAGCGCCACAGCCAGCTTGCCTGGGTCAAACGGATCGATGCTGTCCTTTTGCGAGTAGGCGAAGGGAGCAAAGGTCTTGGGTTCTGCCAACGGCTTGACGAACACCTTGGTTTCCCTCTTGGTCTGCTCCATCCACTGATGGACTTCTGTTTCCGCCCCGTTGCCGCAAGCCGAGAGCAGCACCGCCACAGGCAAGAAAAGGACAATTGCGCGATAAGGCATCATTTCTTGCCCCCCTTCTTACCAGCATCGGCCTTGGCCTTGCGTCGCGCCGCCAGTTCTTCCGCGTCCAGATAGCGGAATGTTTTCGCGACGGCGTCCAGCAGCAATTTGCCATCCTTGGCAGTAGAAATGTTCATGTTGTTGAGCGTAACGATACGCGGCAGGTTCGCGATATCGCTGGTGAACGCCGCCACCTCATGGTAACTGCCAGTGACCTTGATGTTGATCGGCAACTCGGCGTAATACTCCTTCACCACGACCTGCCCAGGCTTGAACAATTCGAACTGCATTCCCCGCCCGATGCCTGCCTGATTGATGTCAGACAGCAACGCATCCATTTCAGCCTTGCTTGGCAACTGCTTTTCCATCGTGGCGACATACTGGCTAACCTGTTCCTTCTGCTTGCGCAAGCCTTCCAGATTAATCGCCTGTTGTATCTTGCCCTTGTAGGCTTCCTTCAGCTTGGTTTCTTCCTGCTCGCCACGCTCCAGATCTTCCAGCTGACCAGACCAGTACAAAAACCATCCGGCGGCAACAATTGCGACCAGCACGCCGAGTGCACACGCCAATTGCGGAACAATTGGCCACTGCCCCGGGTGCACCCCTCGGAGGCCGCTGAACTGCGCCTTGAATGAATCCAGCCTCTCTTTTAATGTTGGCATGATCCTTCCCTCAATCAGCGTTTGACCGACGCCACGCTGGCCGCACCCTGAGCACCGGAAGCCGGAGCTGGCTTCGCTGCCGGTGCCGGCGCGGCAGCAGGCGCAGTTGGCGGTTTCGCGGCTGGTGTCGGTGCCGAAACAGGTGCCGCCGGCACGCTGGCCCCTTTCGCGTCGCCTGGCTTGGGTGCTGCGGCCGTTTCCTTGTCCTTGTCGCGCGGACGCTTGATACCGACATTCACGGTAAATTCAAATACGCGCTTTGCGTCTTTGCCAGAACCAACATTCACCGCCTTGATTTCAACCAGGTCGGGCCGTTCGAGCCAGGGAGAATTGTTGCCGAGGTTGCGCAACAGTTCGGACACGCGATCGTTCGACTGCGCGTAACCGGCAAGCACCACACGCTGACCATCCTGTTTCAACCCCTTCAGGTAAATGCCTTCCGGCGTCTGTTTGACCAGTTCGTCCATCAGATACACTGGCTGGTTGCGATCGGCCTGCAAATCCTCGACCGCCTGCTGACGCGCCTTCAGTGCATCGATTTCCTGCTTCAGGGTCGAAATCTCGGCGATTTGTTTGTCAAGTTTCTTGTTCTCGGCGGCAATAATCTGGTTGCGCTGACTCTGCGTCGATATCATCGCGGCAATCACGCCCCCCACCACGATAACCACCAGTACGCCTGCAATCGCCCCCAGCGCCAGCAGCGAATAGAACGACTTTTCACGCTGCTTGCGTTTTTCCTCGCGATGAGGCAGCAAGTTGATTTTGACCATCATCAGTCGAACCTCCGCATCGCCAGGCCACAAGCCACAAGGTATCCCGGCTCTTCAATCTGCAATTGCTTTTCGCGTATCTTGTTCGACAAGCGCATCCCCCTGAAGGTGCTGACCACCGACGCCTTGACCCGCGTACGGCTGGCGACCACGTCTGCCAACCCCGGCAGAATCGCACATCCACCGGCAAGGTAGATATGATCAACATGAGTATGCGGCGACGACGTAAAGAAAAACTGGATCGCGCGCGTCACTTCCTGCGCCACGCTTTCAAGGAAAGGAGCCAGAATATCGCGCTCATAACCTTCAGGCAATTCATTGGCCCGCTTTTTTTGCTCGGCCTCCTCATACGACAGCCCATAAGCTCGGATGATGTCCTGCGTCAACTGATTGCCGCCGAACGGCTGTTCGCGTTCATATACCGGCTGCCGATCGACCAGCACTGAAAAGTTTGCCGTATGCGCACCGATCTGGAACAGCGCAATGATTTTCCCCTGTTCGGCTTTCGGCGTCTGATCCAGAATACGGCCAATCGCAGCCCGCGCCGCATGGGATTCGATATCCATTACCATCGGTTTCAGCCCGGCCGCCTCCGCCACAGCAACCCGATCCTCAACCTTTTCCTTGCGCGCCGCCGCCAGCAGCACCTCGACATCTTCCGGCGAACCGGCAGCCTGCCCGACCACATCGAAATCCAGGCTGACTTCATCCAGCGCGAATGGAATGTACTGGCTCGCTTCGGCCTCGACCTGACGCTCCATTTCGTCCTCGGTCAAGCGGGCAGAAAGCACAACCTTGCGCGTGATGACCGACGCCGATGGCATGCCGAGCACGACCGCTTTTGCATTTGTGCCGCTCTTGCGCCAGACGCGCCGGATAGCCTCGGCCACCTGCTCGATATTATCGATGTTGCTATCCACAATGGCACCGCGCGGCAACGGTTCGGACGCATAGCATTCAAGCGTCAGTTCCCCCTTGTCGCCTTTTGACAATTCGACCAGTCTGACCCCAGACGTACTGATATCAATACCAGCCATCGGCGGATTTTTTCTGGAAAGCAATGAGCCAATATCAAGTTTCAAGCGCCACTCCCAAAAATGCGAAGAATCTTCGCCGGCAATTCCGGCCCATTCTTAAGGCGTTACATTCCATCGTAGCAATAAGCTTCAGTTTTTGTACAGGAAATTCCTTGCCACCACACCTTAAATCGTTGTTAAAATCCCACGAAATGCCACCTGCCAATCCCTCGCCTGTTATGGCAGCACTGTTTCTTTAACCGCAAGAAACACCTCAGCAAGGCTGTGCGACAAACCCAAACCGCGATCAGAGTGTCCCGGCGCGCATCCCGGTATAATGCCGGGCAAACATTTTTTCACTGTTTCCATGAATCCTCAAAATAATGGCGCCAGCCCGCAACAGCCGACGCCGCCGCAACAAAAGCCGGGCCTGATGCGGCGGCTCGCATTTGGATGTCTAATTCTGTTTGGCGGCCTGTCCGTCGTTGGCGGCATGCTGGTGGCGTTTGCGCTCGCTGTCGCCTACCCGAGCCTGCCCGCCATCGACTCGCTGACCGATTACCGCCCGAAAATGCCGCTGCGCATCTACTCGGCCGACAACGTGCTGATTGGCGAATTCGGCGAGGAACGCCGCAACCTGGTGCGCATCAAGGATGTGCCGGATGTGATGAAAAAAGCCGTGCTGGCAATCGAAGACGACCGTTTCTACGAGCACGGCGGCGTCGATTACCTCGGCATCCTGCGTGCAGCACTGCATAACGTCAGCGGCGGCGCGCGCCAGGGCGCCTCGACCATCACGCAGCAGGTCGCGCGCAATTTCTTCTTGACCAGCGAACAGACCTTGAAGCGC
>JAGSYW010000124.1 GCA_018262475.1 Burkholderiaceae bacterium
TCAGACATGGCGGCGTCCCTCCGTGTAGGCGAGAATCGCGACGACGAAGTTACATGCCGCCGCCAGCCAGATGGCCTGATACAGGTCGATAAAAATGAACAGCACGAACGCGGTGGCAAAACAGCCAATCGCCGCGCCGAGCGTATTACAGAAGTACAGCACGCCAATCGCATTGCCGACCCCGCTCGGCGTTTTCGCCAGCCATGCAGTCAGCATCGGCAGCGTGCCGCCCATCAGCACGGTCGCCGGCAGGATGCTGAAAAAATTGAGGATGGCGACTGTCAGCAGGCCGCTGTCACCGCCGAGACGGCCGGTCCAGTCGATGATGAACGGGCTGGCCAGGCCATAGACGCCAATCACCGCCTCGAACAGGCAAAACAGCAACAGGGATTTGCTGAAAAAGCGGTCGGCAACGCGACCGCCGAAATAACCGCCGACCCCGAGACCGAGCATGAAGGCCGATACCAGTACCGTAATCGATTCAATATCGACGCCGAAATTCGCAAACAGCAACCGCTGCCATGCGATTTGATAAATCAGTCCGGCCGCGCCGGACAGGAAAAACGCTGCTGCAATACTCGGAGGCAGCACGACTGCTGCCCGTTCCCCGGTATTCTTCATCGTCAAACCCTTGAGTTAATGGCGGGAAACGCCAAGTATGCGGCACCAAAAACCGGAACGTCAAATGTTTTTGCCGCCAAAACAGGGGGTATGTTCAAACCGCATCGGAAAACAACGCATAGGAGGCCGCTTTCCCTGAATACCCCCTGGCATCAGGCAGGCATCATACTGGCAGTACGCATCAGCGCAGCGCACAATGCCCTGCCTGCGTCATGACGTGCGCTGTTCTGCCGGCAAGAATTTTTGCGAGAGCGCATCATATAACGGCTCGCGACAGATCAGTTTCGACATGCAACTCGCCACCCACGCGACAATCATCAGCGGCAGCAGCAAATGCAAACCGTTGCTCATTTCCATCGTAATAACAATTGCTGTCAGCGGAGATTGTGTTACCCCCGCAAGGTATGCCGCCATCACCAGCAGCACAATTGCCCCATGTGGCGCCAGCGACGGCCAAAGCTGGGACAAACAATCCCCCAAACCCGCCCCCACCGACAGCGAAGGCGCGAAAAGGCCGCCCGGAATGCCACTAATCGACGACAGCAGTGTTGCAGCCATTTTGGCTAAGCCGTAATACCATGAATACAGGCCATGATCGCTTGCCAGCGTGGCACGGGTCGCTTCGTATCCCGTGCCCAATACCAGATTGTCGGTCAGCATCGCCAGTATGGCCAATAATGCCCCGCAATAGCCGGCAAAAACCAACGGCCGATTGAATATTACCTGCGCCAGCAATGCCGGTGGATTACGCTGCATTTTGACCATCAACCAACTGAAAATGCCCCCGGCCAGACCGCCTAGCATACCCAGAACGATCATCACCGGCATGTCGGACAAACCATCCATTACGGCCGCCGTTGAGCCGAAATATGTGTAATTTCCAACCAGCGCCAATGACACCAGCGCGGACAGGATTACCGTCAACAGTGTCCGGCTAAACCCGCGAAAGCCAGCCTTCTTTCCCAACTCCTCAATAGCGAACATCACACCGGCCAATGGCGTGTTAAATGCTGCGGCAATGCCCGCAGCACCGCCGGCCATGATTAGCATTTTGCGATTCTCTGCCGTCATTTCGCTGCCACGACCGTAAAACGCATGCATCAACGATGCACCTATCTGCACGGTTGGGCCTTCCCTTCCGATGGATGCCCCCATTGACAAGCCGCCAACCAACAGCAGCGCCTTGCCGCACAATATGCGCAATGACAGCAGATGGTGTTTCTTCTTGGGATCTGTATCTTCAAGCGCGGCAATGGCCTGCGGAATCCCGCTTCCTTGCGTGCCACGAAAAAAACGCTGCACCAGATATGCCAGAAAAACAAAACCGGGCGGAAGCAACAATACCGGCAACTGCGGAAATCTCTCAAGCGCCAAACGGTTGAGATGACCAACATAATCACATGCCAGCGCAATCCCGACGCACACTGCCCCAATCAGCAACGGCGCAATTACCCAAGCGTACCATCGCCGAAAAAAAATCACCGCCTTACGAGCACGCCCATCAGCAGTACCATTTTCCGAATTATTGTTTTTCGAGCTAGGCTCTTGTGCTGGCGTGTGCATTATAAAAAAACAAAACGAGCAAAGCTCGCATTCTATCTGCCGCCATTTGCGCGCGTCAAATTAGCCACATCAATTTCGCCGCCAGCCAGGACAAAAACTCTGCGGTGGTCAGCACAATCAGCGAGGCAGACCTTGCTGATAGCGCAATTATCAGGAACGCAGCGTTGCTCTCAGCCGGTTTGTGTGGCGCAGCAGATCGAGCGCATCAAGGATCGAAGTGCAAATGACATCGGCGCTCGCCAAAGTCTGCGCTGCCCCACCTTCGGCCTGCACCAGCGCAATGCCGATCGCGGCGCCGCGCAGCATCTGGCGGTCATTGCGGCCATTGCCAATCGCCACCACGCTCTCGGCTCCCAGGCCGACGACATAATCAAGCTTCGCCTGCGCCTGATCCTGCAGCAGCAGCACATTCAGCGCCAGCGGCAGGCCGGCCACCTGACCTGCGGCCGCGCCGAAAGTATCAGCGGTGATCACATGCACCTGCAGCGATGAAGACAGCACCGTCAACGCCTCGGCCACACCCGGCAGCAGTCTGCCATCCAGCGCCAGTGTGCCGTTGAAGTCGAGCACCAGATGCTCCAGTTGCAAACGGCGAAAGCCGGGAATGTCGATATCAATCATGCGCGGCTCCGTCGTCTGTATGGCGGTTTACAAAGCAAAAAAGGGGCGGCGGCACTTATTCCGTCTTCACCTGCTGCTGCCCTTTCACCAGCCGCAGCACAGCCGAACGGATGGTATTCGCCACCGTCGCCTGGTTGAACGGCTTGAGGAAAAAACCGTGCGCGCCACGTGACACTGCCTGCTGCACAGTCGCTGCGTCAAGCGCGCTGGAAATCAGGAAAATCAGCGTCTTCGGCCATTCGGTGCGAATGGCATTCAAAATATCGAGCTCATCGTCAATCTGCGCAATGTCGATGCAGACGAAATGCGGCTGGAATTTCTGCACCATCATCATGCCTTTCGCATTGTTGTTGGTATGCCCAACCACTTCCCAGCCATTGTTCGTCAGAATCGTCTGCAACAAGCCACGCGTGGTGGCGTTTTCATCGATGATTACTGCTTTGAGCATGCGTTGCGCCCCCCCCCCGATTGGCAAATATTGAGTCGACCAGCAAATGCTTGAAACGGGCGTATTGCTGGACTGGCTGTGTGGTGGTCTGACTTCAACCCGACGCTTGCATCAATTAGGCATCAATGTCGGCCTGACGTCAGGCTTACACATCAAACAATTTAATGGCCGTCTCTATAGTCCGAACAGAAACAAGCGATTTGAGTTGATATTACATCAACACCCTGCGATTTGCTGAAATTTTGTAACAAGTGACGGGGTCAGCGCGCAACGCCGACAAACCATTATTAGAAGCGGTTTGGCTCCCTGGCTTCCTGCACGAAAAAATACAGCATGATCAGCCAGCCAATCACTGGGATCAAGACGATCAGTTGCAGCCAGCCGCTGCGATTGGTGTCGTGTAATCGCCGCGTAGCTACCGCAATGCTCGGCAGCAGGGTGCCGAGATAAAACACGTTAGCGATATTGCGGTTGATGATCGAGAGAATCAGGCCGACCAGAAAGATAAACAGTGCAAACCACCAGTATTCGGAGCGGGATGCACGCCCTTTAAAATTGGCGTACTTGGAAAAGCAGGTCTTGATCGATTCGGTGAAGGTCATGATGCTCTCGCAAAAAAAGGATTGAGCGAAGACGCCAACTTGTGGCGCGTTCGGCGCACTGGCGCAAATATAACTGATATTTTTCCCAATGCAAACGGCGACTTTTGCTCTGGCAAAAAAAAAACCCCGCAAGGCGCAAACCTTGCGGGTTTTTGATTGGTAGCATTTGCGTTCAGGTTTCGACGAGGCCGGATACAAAGCAGATGACAGCAGACCAGTACAGTATGGTTACGGCAAGGCCATGCACAACGCAGTAAGCGGCTTCGTCGGAGGCTGAATTACATCATGCCGCCCATGCCTCCCATACCGCCCATGCCACCCATGTCAGGTGCAGACGGCTTGTCTTCCGGAATTTCGTGGATCATGCAATCGGTAGTCAGCATCAGGCCGGCGATCGAGGCTGCGTTCTGCAGTGCGGAACGCGTCACCTTGGCCGGATCCAGCACGCCCATTTCAACCATGTCGCCATAGGTGCCATTGGCTGCGTTGTAACCGAAATTGCCCTTGCCTTCGAGTACCTTGTTAACCACGACAGATGCTTCATCACCCGCATTGAGAGCGATTTGGCGCAGCGGCTCTTCAACCGCGCGCAGCACGATCTGGATGCCTGCGTCCTGTTCGGCATTGTCGCCCTTGATGGTGACATTCGAACGAGCACGCAGCAGTGCCACGCCGCCGCCAGGAACAATGCCTTCCTCGACTGCTGCGCGAGTTGCGTGCAGCGCGTCATCGACACGATCCTTCTTCTCTTTCATTTCAACTTCGGTTGCAGCGCCAACACGGATCACTGCCACACCGCCTGACAACTTGGCCACGCGCTCCTGCAGTTTTTCCTTGTCGTAGTCGGAGGTGGCATCTTCGATTTGCTTGCGCACTTGCTTGACGCGCTCCTGAATAGCTTCTGCCTGACCAACGCCGTCAATAACGGTGGTGTTTTCCTTGTCAACTTCGATCCGTTTCGCTTGACCGAGTTCAGCCAGCGTCACTTTTTCCAGCGTCAGACCAACTTCTTCCGCGATCACCGTGCCGCCGGTCAGGATAGCAATATCTTCCAGCATTGCCTTGCGACGATCACCGAAGCCAGGAGCCTTGACCGCGCAGGTCTTCAGTACGCCGCGGATGTTGTTCACCACCAGCGTTGCCAGCGCTTCTCCTTCAACGTCTTCTGCAATAATCAGCAGCGGACGGCCGGCTTTTGCAACCTGTTCCAGCACCGGCAGCAAATCGCGGATGTTGGAGATTTTCTTGTCGCACAGCAGGATGAACGGATTTTCCATCACGACTGCTTGCTTCTCGGGATTGTTGATGAAATACGGCGACAGATAGCCGCGGTCGAATTCCATGCCTTCAACCACATCCAGTTCGTTGATCAGCGATTTGCCGTCTTCGACCGTGATTACGCCTTCCTTGCCGACCTTGTCCATCGCGCTGGCGATGATGTCACCGATGTCGGAATCGGCATTGGCGGAAATCGAGCCAACCTGGGCGATTTCCTTCGACGTGGTGCAGGGCTTGGCGATTTTTTTCAGTTCATCGATGGTGGCTGCGACAGCTTTGTCGATGCCGCGCTTCAGATCCATCGGGTTCATGCCGGCGGCAACATAGTTCATGCCTTCGCGCACGATGGCCTGCGCCAGCACGGTCGCGGTGGTGGTGCCATCGCCTGCGTTATCGTTGGTCTTGGACGCCACTTCCTTCACCATT
>JAGSYW010000125.1 GCA_018262475.1 Burkholderiaceae bacterium
GCCGTCTGGGCGAGGGTGATTCCGTTTTTTCGAGGTCGCTTTCTTCGGCCATGGCCGACTCCTGTCATCGCATCAAGGACACGCCAATACGCACGTATCTGGTTTGATACGATTATTTGCCACAACAGGTAGTTGGAAACGAAAGAATAACGCATGAAACAGGCCGCTTATTGCCACATGGCATTAGAAAAAGCTGCCGGGCACATAATTTGTTACACAGCATTCATGCGTACATGCTATGTGAAGCAACCTTCATTTAGAGGGGAAGTAATGTCTGTACAAGTCCGAGTAAGACTAACAAACAGCCGGCCAGTTTACTAGAAATTACAGCGCCAGCGCTCTACACGAACATCACCTGGCCGAGCCAGATGAGTATGATTTCAAGCACTCCACTTAGCTACCAGCTAATGGAACCTTTGGATTCGTAATCAGCCAGTAAAGCTTTGCGACCAAGCTAATGCTGCCAGATGCGCGCCGTTGACTTCCCTCGGTTGCAGGGATAGTACGTTTGCCAGTGCACCTGCAAAACCATTTCTGATTTCACAAGCTTCTGCCAACGCCAGATAAGGGCCATAAGGGCCTTCGCGCGTCTGCAGCGCTTGCGTTACTGGTTCGGACAGTTGGATGTGCCGCAACACTTCTTCCATTGGGATGCCAAGTAAACGATCCAGCAAGGAAAACATACCGGTAACGAACAGATTCTCAGCATCCGCTTTCGGAAGCTTGTCTTGAGCCAGCAACTCAGCCATACGGCCGCGGACGATCGCAGTCTGCATCAGCACAGCCGCATTTTCAGTCGTGCTTGCAGTTGCCAACAGCAGGGACAGCCAGCGATATAGCGGAGAATAACCGATCAGTGTGACGGCATGCTTGAGAGAATGAATTTCCGTACGAAGGCCGAATCCCGCCGAGTTGATGTATCGCAGTAGTTTGTAAGACAATGCTGCATCGCGTTTGAGAAGCGATTCCAGGTGCGGGACATCGGCATTCTTGCGTACCTGATCCATCAGTTGCATGATCAGCGCCTGCGACGGATTCATCCCCTTGGGCTGATACCCTTCCCGCGGCGTCAGATGCAGTTTGCCGACAAAAGCATCCAGCCCCAAAGATGCACATGTATCATACTCTTGCCAACTGCCAACCTGGCTGGCAACCATGCGCACCGAAGACGAATGCTTGAGCGCCGCATACAACTTGGCCAGCTTGGCCACATCCGCATCGCCGCATCGCACCTCGATGTGCGTGACGCAGGACATCAGATCCTTGTTCGGCGTGCGCGAGTTTGCATTGCGCAGCAATATGCCAAACCCTTTGGCACGCGCATTTTTGACCGCTTCGATGGTATCCGGGCTATCCAGTTTGACACGGTTCAGAACCAGTACCACCTGCTGCGGCAGCAAACCTTCCAGTGCGCCGCCGGCCATCAGCGCAGGCGTCGCTTCCAGAAAAAGCTGTGCGCCCCCCATCAGCCAGCCGTCCTCATCATCATTCAACTGTTGAGCGACATAGGATATAAGCGCTCCCAGATCTTCATCTCCAGGCACATCAGATTCCATTCCTGCGCGCTGCCATGAAAGCTCATAACCAATGACTTGCTGTTTCGGATCGAGCAATGGTTCGCGTACGATGAAGTTGGTTTGATGCATGTCTGTCGGTGAAAAATAAACGGAAAGCAGTAATGAAAATAATTTCAAAAACCAAGGCTGTCGAGCAAATCGTCAACCTGTTCCTGATCGGCCACCACCTCCGGATTGCCCGTCGGATGGATTTGCGGCCCGTTAAGCAAACCGGAACCAGCGTCGCGCCGTATTTCCTGCGGTGCATAATCAATCAACAACTGCACCAACTGCTGTTCGACTCCGCGAGTCAAATCGATGATGCGCTTGATGACCTGTCCGGTCAGATCCTGAAAATCTTGCGCCATCATGATGTCTAGCAGGTATTTTTTGGTTTCCTGCGATACTTCCTGCGCTTCATTCAGGTAACCCAGCGTCTTGTCCGCCATCTGGCGGTACTGATCGTCGGAACAACTTGCACTCAGCGCTGTCTGCCAATCTTGAGCCAGCTCTTTTGCCTTTTCGTCGATTTGATCTTGAAGCGGACCCGCCGCATCCGTGGCGTTCAATACTCGCTGCGCCGCCTGTTCCGAAAGAGTGGCGACGTAGTTCAAACGATCCATCACATTAGGAATTTCATGTGCTGTTTTTTCAATCAGCTTGTCCAAACCCAACCCGCGCAAACTTTCATGCAAACTGCGCGTCATCTGACCGATTCTGTTCAGGACATCTTCATGCTGGCAATTTTGTGGCGCAGCTGTTTCTGACACTTTTGCAGGAGCCGGAGCACTACCTTGTTGCATATCCATGTCAAGCGCCTTCCTTCTCCATTTTTTCAAAAATCTTCGACAGCTTTTCATCCAGTGTCGCTGCCGTGAATGGTTTCACTACATAACCGCTGGCACCGGCCTGTGCAGCAGCAATAATGTTTTCCTTCTTCGCCTCGGCTGTTACCATCAGAACCGGCAGCTTGGACAAAGCCGCATCCGCTCGGATATTCTTGAGCATTTCGAGCCCGTCCATGTTCGGCATGTTCCAGTCCGACACGACGAAATCGAATTTTTCGCTTCTGAGTTTGGACAGCGCCATCACGCCATCTTCGGCCTCATCAACATTCGTATAACCGAGTTCTTTCAATAGATTTCGGACGATGCGCCGCATCGTCGAAAAATCATCTACCACAAGAAATTTGGTTTTGGGATCAGCCATTCATTACTCCAGAAGATCATCATTCATATGCCGATTTTATCGGTAATTGGACACAAAACTTAAATAATCGTTGCTGCGACTTGACACAACTCACACACGCAGCGCCCTGCCGCCCTGTTTGTTCAGGAAATCCAGCACCATTCCTGGCAAATCCCCCAAAGCGCCGACCTCATGTACCGCGCCTACATGCACCGCCTCTCGCGGCATTCCATACACCACACAAGTTGCCTCGTTCTGAGCAAAATTGTGTGATCCGGCATCTTTCATCTCCAGCATGCCAAGCGCACCATCTTTCCCCATGCCGGTCAAAATGACGCCTACGGCATTTTTACCGGCATGTTGCGCCGCCGAGCGGAACAACACGTCAACAGAGGGGCGATGACGATTGACCGGTGGAGTCTGCTCCAAATGCGCTACATAGTTCGCTCCACTGCGTGCAAGCAGCAAATGTGAGTGTCCTGGCGCAATATATGCGTGCCCCGGCAATACGCGATCACCATGCGCCGCCTCCTTCACTGAAATAGCACAGAGAGAATCCAGCCGCTGCGCGAACGAGCGCGTAAACCCTTCCGGCATGTGCTGCACAATCAGGATGCCAGGGCAGTCTGGCGGCATCTGCATCAGAAACTCCTTGATCGCTTCGGTTCCGCCAGTAGAGGCACCAACTATGATTAGTTTTTCGCTACTAGAAAAATTGACCCGTATCGGTGACTGAGCCTGCGGCACCGGTGCGCCAGCGCCGCCTGCCAGCTGAGTTTTCGCACGAATTCTTGCCTTGGCAGCAATGCGAATCTTGTCTGCTATGATGTCCGCATAATCCCGCATGCCGCTCTGGATAGCAATCTTCGGCTTGGACACAAAATCCACAGCACCCAGTTCAAGCGCTCGCATCGTGATTTCCGAACCCTTTTCCGTCAGCGACGACACCATAACAACCGGCATCGGACGCAGACGCATCAGCTTTTCCAGAAAATCCAAGCCATCCATCTTGGGCATTTCGACATCAAGCGTTAGCACGTCTGGATTGGTCTGGCGAATCATCTCGCGCGCAATGATGGGATCCGGTGCAACACCAACAACCTCCATGTCAGGCTGGCTGCTGATGATCTCGCGCAATACACTGCGTATCAGCGCCGAGTCATCAACAATCAGAACCGAAGTTTTCTTCATGATTCATTTACTCGTTTCATTTGTTACGGCACGATTCAAACAAAGCGGAACCTTGCCAGAATTCAGGATATTCCCTACATCTCAAGCTGGATATTGTTGGCCCATGCCAACGCCTGCCCCTGCGCCTGATTCAGGATATCGACGCTACGGTTCGGCATAGCCACAATATAACGCGCAACAAAACCGTCATCTCCGCTTTCCAGCGCCTGCGCCAAGCTCAACAGTTCTCCCAACAGCCCCTCACGGTGCAACAAGGCCAGCTTGACCTCATCACTCAACCCCAACGACCCCAACAAGCTTTCCATTGGTACACCCAGCATCAGTTCCATCACCGACACGACGCCGACAATAAATGCGCTATCGACTACTGCCACCTGGTGTTTTTCAGCTTTTGCGACCAATTCCATGAACTGTCCGCGTGTTGCTGCAAGATGCAACCAGAATGAGCGCCTGCTTCCTTCATGATGGTATTCCGTCAGCAAAAGCAACAGCAACCAGCGCTGCAACTGACGCCGTCCAAGCACGACAATCGCATTGGCAATTGAACGTAACGGTGTGCGCAACCCCACAGCTGCTGAATTTGCCAAACGCATCAGATTCACGCCCAAAAATGGATTCTGTTTGAAAACATTTTCAATTTCGAATACTTCCGCATCCTGCCGGATCAAATCCAGCAATTGCACCACAATCAGTTGCGACGACGACAATCTCCTTCCAGGAACAATTTCCGGGCTAGAAAAATAGTACCCCTGAAACATGCGATATCCGAGCGAAACACAGCGCCTGAAAATATCCTGCGTTTCCACTTTCTCCGCTAGCAGGATGGCATCCGTTCCTATTACCTCCTGCGTAACTTCCTTCAACCTGCTTTCATCCATTCCCAGAACGTCAACCTTGATGACGTCTGCCAGAGGCAAGAATTCCCTATTGTCATCGTGCATTCCCCGAAAATCGTCCAGTGCGATCCGGAACCCCATTTCCTTCAAATCGACGCAACGTTGCAAAACATCTTCGGTTGCTTTGGTTGTTTCAAGGATTTCCAAAACAACCTTATCCGGCGGTAATAGCTCTATTTCATCACTTAACAGGAAGGCTGCATCGCAATTGATGAAACCTGCATGCTTTCCGAGAACCGATTCAATGCCGAATTCGCTCAGAGCCTGCACAATAACTGCCGAAGTTGCCTTTAGACCATCTGCAATGCCTGCATGATTGGCACTGCCAGAACGAAACAACAACTCAAACGCCTGAATCTGCTGTTCGCTGTCCAAAATTGGTTGACGTCCCAGATAAATGTCTTCAGTTAATTGCAATTTCTGCCTTACTGCAGTTATTCAATATGAATTAAAACCACTCGAGTTAGCTAACAGATTTCAATTTCAGATCCAAACTTATTGCCCACAAAAAGCTTTAGAATTCCTCCCAATCATCGCCCTTGCCGGCATCCGCTCGTGGCGCAGCAATCTGCGGTGCCTTCGCTGGCGCCGCAGGCTTGCTCACCGCCCGGGTCATCGGTTTGGCTGCGGGCCGGGTTGCAATGGCCGTTCGCCTGGCCGCTGGCGCTGCCACA
>JAGSYW010000039.1 GCA_018262475.1 Burkholderiaceae bacterium
AAGGAGGAAGCCAAAACAATCGTGCGCGGTTGTTTCGGCCAGGTATTACAAGAAAAAGCGGAAAGACCCTGAATTCATGCTGGCGGCATGTATGCGAATGAGGGCATATCACACTAAGCCGAAATCAAACCCAATGGACTGCTGGATACCGAGGGCAGCATGAAGCCATACGGATGCCACAACCGCCCTGCCATGACAGCCGAAACATACCCGGCTCAGGACGGCCATGTGTACCTGGATGACGAAACAAGGGCGCAACGAGTAACTCAGATTAAGCATGTAATGACCACCGAATGCCAGTACAGCAAGCAAGTAAATGACTTGAGATGCGCAGACTGCCGGTGGAACCAATGGAGAGAATAAGCATGGCATCAATCAACAAGGTCATCATCGTCGGCAACCTCGGACGCGATCCGGAAACCCGCTACACCACTGGCGGCGATGCAATCGCCAACATCGCGGTTGCGACTTCTGACCGCTGGAAGGACAAGGCGACAGGCGAGCAGAAGGAAGCGACCGAATGGCACCGTATTTCCTTCTTCGGCAAGCTGGCGGAAATCGTCGGCCAGTATCTGAAGAAAGGCAGCCAGGTTTACATCGAAGGCAGGTTGCGCACGCGCAAGTACACCGACAAAGACGGCATCGAGCGATTTGCGACCGAAATCATCGCGGACACGATGCAGATGTTGGGCGGTCGTGGAGATACCGACAGCGCCCCGCGTCAAGCTGCGCAACCGGCAGCGCAGCGTCCGCAGCCTGGCGGCGGCTTCCCGGACGACGATATTCCGTTTCGCGCCCTTCCTTCCACATACGCAATCTAGGATCAACAATGAATCTCATCAAAAACGCATTGATTTACAAAATCGACCTTCCTAACGCAGACGCTTTGCGCAAGCACTTTTCTGAAAAACAATTTACGGAGATCGGGGCGTGTGACTACTGCGCATACGGATTCGTGCCATGTCAGGAAGGCGACTTGGTATCGGTGTTCAACGGCGGCATCGCGTTTTCAGTTCGATATGACCAGAAAATTCTGCCTGCATCCGTCATTAACACCGAGGTCAACGAGCGCGTGAAGCGCATCGAGGAAGCTGAAGGAATCCGTGTAGGACGCAAGTGGCGCAGAGAGATCAAGGAAATGGCGATTCCGGAACTGCTGGCGAAATCGCATGTGGCGACCAAGATTATTACCTCGTTCTACCACAGGGAAACTCGCACGCTGATCGTTCCTGTGTCGAGCAAAAAACTGGCCGGCGTCATCGCCGGGCTGTTAGTTCAAGCAGTTGGCGCAGCCAAGACCGAAACGATCAACGTGTCGGATGTGAAGGGTGGGCTGACGACGCGGCTGCGCACATACCTTACTGCGGAGGACGATAGTGCGATGACAGCGTTCGGTTCATTCGCGCTGAATCCAGACGTTTGGCTGAAGGGCGAAGGCGGCAAGGTGACGTACCAGATTGCATCCATCGACAACGGAAGCGAGGGGATTGTCAATGCAATTGCTGCCGGCCTGAAGGTCGATGCCGTCCGGCTTGGGTTCGTCGGTGTGTCATTCAAGCTGACCAGCGATTTTGCGCTCAAGGGCGTGAGGTTCTCTGACACAGAGCCGCAGGAGCATCAAACATCGGTCGATGAGTGGATGCACGAGGCATCGGTGCAGACGCTCCAAGTTGTGAGCGCGGTCGAAGAACTCTGCCGGCTGTTTGATTACCAGGTGGCAGCATGACCGACAAACACACGCCTACGCCGTGGCGCGTTGCAGAGGACGCTTTCGACAATGATGGTATGCCAGAGTCAGTTATTCGTGGACTCGATGACCGTGCCGCAATCGCCGTCACGCTCGATTTTGGGGAAAATAACCCAAGCATGCGAGAAGCCAACGCCCGGCGCATTGTGGCCTGCGTGAATGCCTGCGCAGGCAAGACCGATGAAGAAGTGCGGCAGCTACCCGAAGTGTTGCGCGGCTATCACAATGCGCTGGAGAACGTGGCACAGCAGCGCGATGAATTGCTGTTAGTCATGACCCGCGCCGCCGCAAAACTTGAATCTGACGGCGACGAATGGGGAGCTGCAGATGAACTCCGCAAGGCCATCGCCAGCGTGAAAGGTGAAGCATGAAAGAGCGCCCAATCCTATTCAACGGCGCGATGGTGCGCGCAATTCTGGACGGCCGCAAGACGCAGACGCGGCGGATCGTGAAGCCGCAACCGCAAATGGTGACTGACCGATCAATCAAGCCGTGGAGTGGCGATCAAAAATCGCTACTGGAATTGCTACAGCAAACCGGCAGGAATTGCCCACACGGCCAGCCCGGCGACCGGCTTTGGGTGCGGGAATCAATGCTGTTTGACCCAGACCAAGGATGGCGCTACAGCGCTGATGGCTGCGACGTTATAGATGAAGGATACGGGAAGTCCAATCAGCGCTGCCCATCTATCCATATGCCAAGATCATGCTCCCGCATCAATCTGGAAATCACAAGCGTCCGTGTCGAGCGATTGCAGGACATCAGCGAGGCCGACGCGAAAGCCGAGGGGTTCTCGCCGTGCTTTTCCAATGATGGCGACCAAATTGAATCTGCTGCCGGGGTGTTTCTGCATGAGTGGTGGAGCATTTATGGTGAGGATTCAGTGAGGGCAAATCCGTGGGTATGGGTAATCGAGTTTCGGAGGATTGAGGCATGAAATCCAAAATCGAATGGACTGATTCAACATGGTCGCCGGTGACCGGCTGCACTCCGATCAGTACAGGCTGCCAGAACTGCTACGCGAAGCGCGAGGTTGAAAGCCGCTGGTCGAAGAATCCGAAATCAGTGTTTTTCGGGCGGGAGTTCTCGGATGTGCAGTGCCATGAGTCCGAACTGAGCAGGCCGCTTCACTGGAAAAAGCCGCGCAAGATTTTTGTGTGTCCGCGTGCTGACCTGTTTCATCCGGATGTGCCGTTCGAGTTCATCGACCATGTGTTTGCGGTCGTGGCGCTGGCTCCGCAGCACACATTCCAAGTGCTGACCAAGCGCGCGGATCGGATGCACGAATACCTGACGTCAAAGAACCGGCATGATCCTATTATCGACGCGATGAATGCCATGTTTAACATTCGCGCTGCTGCTTTGAAATGGCCTCTGCCGAACATCTGGTTCGGCATCACCGCCGAAAACCAGCAGGCCGCAGATTCACGCATCCATCTGCTGCTGCAATGCCCGGCTGCCGTGCATTTCGTGAGCGTCGAGCCGATGGTGGGGGCGGTTGATATTCGCCGACACCTTCTGAGCACCTACGACAAGGCGGCGCATGACTTCCAAATGCTTCCCGGGCTGGATCGCACCGATAAGCTGGATTGGGTCATCTGCGGCGGCGAATCCGGCTCACGCGCACGACCAATGCATCCCGACTGGCCACGTTCGTTGCGTGACCAGTGCGATGAGGCTGGTGTGCCGTTCATGCTTAAGCAGTGGGGAAAGTGGAAGCCATACGTCAACGAGAGCCACTACACGCACTGCGGCGATGAAAAGCAACCGCATGCGTGGGTTGACTCAGAAACTGGCGACAGCGGTCTGTGCTGGATCGTTGACGATGATGGTTCGTGGTCAAACCACACCGGCAATCCGCGATGTGACGCAGAAGGGAATGCGGCCTCAACCGTCGCCGTGATGGGTAATTGGGCGCGCGAGGCTGACCGCTTGCTCGACCTCGTGCTGCATGACGAATATCCGAAGGGGGAATGATGGACACATCATGCAAGAAATGCAAAGCCGCGATTACGCCGCCGCCAAAGCCCAAAGGCACCAGCCCTATTGCAACAATGAAAATGACGATCACAGGCTATCGCTGCGAAAAATGCGGCCATTGGAACGACTTAAAACGCCGCAAGGGATTTGCTGAATACATGGAGAAACGGGCATGAGCATCGAGGGAAAACTGAAATCGCATATCGCACGCAAAGAACACCGTTGCGACGAGTGCGGCAGGAAGATCCCAGCGGGGGCGCGGTACTGGCGCCGGCATACAGAACACGACATAGACCACCGGGAGCATACGAACTGCGCCGACTTCGAGCGCGAGCCGGTGTTGCATCCGGAGTTCAACACGAATAGGGGTTTGAAATTATGACCGACGACCAAATAGCCGACATCCTCAACTGGCCAAAGGGAGAAACAGACGGCAACCTATTCTCTCGCGTGCGGAATGTCGCGGCTGCGGCACGGCGGCAGGCGCTGGAGGGAGCTGCGAAGGTTTGCGATGAAGAAGTCGCCATTCGAACGGACGCAGGATTGGCTGCTGACGAAAACAGCCCGGCCAGAGATAGGTGCATGTCGGCAGCGAAGGCCGCATTGAATTGCGCCGCCGCCATCCGGGCAGTGATTGATGGACGCTGATCTTGTGAACCAAGAAGGATAACTGATGTCAAACCTGACACTATCAAGCGAAGAACTTGAAAATCTGACTGGTTATAAAATGCCATCGTGTCAAGTTAGATGGCTCAAAGAACGGCACTGGCGGTTTGAGCTTTCCCGCGCAAACCGGCCTCGTGTTGCGCGTGAGTATTACCTGATGAAAATGGGTGTCACCAAATCGTATGACGCACCGAACGAGCCTAACTGGGGCGCACTAGCTGCGGGGTAAATCATGGGTCGAAAGCGCAAAACAGACACACACTTGCCGCCAGGCATGTATGCCACTCACGGCAAGCGGTTCGACACCTACTACACGTTCATTCAAGGGAAGCGCATCAACCTTGGTCATGATCGGAAAGAGGCAGGAAAGGCGCTCAAGGCACTGAAAACCGGCGAGCCAGCAGAAAACAGCATCGAGGATATGTGCCGGAAATTCATCAAGGCACAACGGGTATTGCTAGCCGATGGCGACAAAAACGCCCTATCGAAAGACACCATCAACGAATACGAAACATCGCTGACAAAGTGGGTTTGCCCCGTTTTCGGCCACATGAACGCACGCGAGTTCAAGCCGACGCATGCCGCTCAGTACCTTGAGAAGATGCGGGAAATGGGAAGGCCGGTGCGCGCCAACCGTGAAATTGCCGCTTTAGGATCGGCCTTCAACTATGGCATGCGGATGGGCATGGTGGATATGAACCCATGCCACGGGGTCAAGCGAAACACGGAAAAGCCCCGCACCCGCCTTCCGACCATTGCCGAGGTCAACCAGTTAATCCAGGCCGCAAAGGCCAAGGGAACGCAAAGCTACATGATCGCGCTGATTGGGGTAATGGTGGCTGTGACCGGCCGCCGCCGCGCGGAAATCCTGCGGCTTCGCGTGTCAGACCTCAAGAACGAGGCCGGCATTACGGTCATGGACGCAAAAACAAAGCCCGGAGAATCCGAGCGTACCTATCTGGTGGAATGGACGGACTTCTTGCGCCAGCTTGTTCAGGAAGCGATCTCACTGCCGCGTAAAGTCGGATCGTTGTATGTGTTCAGCAACCGCGACGGCCAGCCATACACTGACCAAGGATTCAAAGGGATGTGGAACCGAGTGATGCACGATTTTGAAGATGCTGGCGGGGAATGGTTCACGGCACACGATCTGCGTGCGTTGTATGTTTCCGAGAAAACGGAGCGAGGCGAGAACCCGGAAACGCACAAATCAGAAGCAACAACGCGGCGAGTCTATGACCGTCGCCGCGTTGTAAAAGTGAAGCCAATGGCATGATTTTGTAGTGATTCAGAACTCCGTTTTTTTACAAAGTTTTGAAGTATTTTACAAAATCGAAGTGCCTTCTTGCGAAAACACTAGGAAAAATGGGGTGGCTGATGGGGATCGAACCCACGACAACAGGAATCACAATCCTGGACTCTACCAACTGAGCTACAGCCACCAAAGATTCCCTCAACCGGGGAACTTGCAATTATACCGAAAACCAGGCCATGCTGACAAGCGTTATGCTATCAATGCTTGAGCAAGCCGTTCACCCGAACCAAATCTTCTTCCTTCAGAGTCCCGGCGGCAGATTTCAGCTTCAGCCCATTCATGATGGCATCATAACGAGCTTTGGCCAGATCCTTGCGGGTTGAATACAGTTGTTGCTGCGCATTCAGCACATCAATGTTAATGCGCACCCCGACTTCATAACCGAGCTTGTTCGAATCGAGTGCCGACTGGCTGGATACCTCTGCCGCCTCGAGCGCCTTGACCTGCGCCAGACCGCTGGTCACGCCAAGGAATGCCTGCCGTGCGCCCTGCGCCGCGCTGCGCCGGGTGTATTCGAGGTCGTTGCGCGCCTTGTCTTCCAGCGCAATTGCTTCGCGCACCTTGCTGCTCACGCCCATGCCGGCAAACAGCGGAACCGTCCATTGGACACCAATCGAATTGGTAAAACCGCTGCCGCTAACATTCGCACTGCCCGGCCCGGTGTATTCGGTATTGCTACGCTTCGCCACCAAATCGACTGTCGGCAAATGGCCTGCGCGCACCCTGGATATTTCACGTCTGGCGATTTCCAGTGCCAGTTGCGCCCCAATCACACCGAAGTTTTGTTTTTCAGCATAGCCAACCCATGCATCGATTTTCATCGGATCGGGCGCGCTGATTGTGATACCTGTTCGCAACGGTGAAAGATCGCCTGGCACTTTGCCGATAATCTGATGCAATGCATTGCGCTTGACCTCCAGATCATTGAGGCCGGCAATTTCCTGCGCCACGGCAAGATCGTAGCGCGCCTGCGCTTCATGCGTGTCGGTGATGGTGGCCGTACCGACTTCAAAATTGCGCTTGGCGGAGGCAAGCTGCTCGTTGATGGCCGCTTTTTGCGCCTGCACAAACGTGATCACGTCCTGTGCCGCCAGCACGTCGAAATAGGCCTGCGCGACGCGCACGACCAGATCCTGCTGTGACTGAGAAAACGCTGCTTCGCTGGCGGCAGCCACCAGTTTTCCTTGCCGGTATTGCTGGATATTCGCCCAGTTGAACAGCGGCTGCGTCAGCGCAATCGCATAAGTATTGGCGTTATAGCGCTGAATGTTTTCCGGCTCAATGCGGGTGTAACTGCCGGAAGCGCCAACTACCGGCAACAAGCCCGACAATCCCTGCCATTCCTTTTCCTGGCCAGCGGCAAAGCTGGCACGTGCACTTGCATACTGCGCATCGTTGGTCAGCGCTTCCTTGTACACCTGCAGCAAGTCGGCCGCTTGTACGTTCAGTGAAAGAAAAGCGCCTGCAATCAGCGAGGCGACGAGCGATTTGCGCATGATGTTCTCCGCAATGATATCTGCTTGCTCACAAATATATGATCTGCCATGTTCACAGCCGAAACAGCGGCAAAGGCCTCACCTGCCGCAACGGTTTGATGCATGTATCGAATAGTGTCGTTGTTTCGTAATCCGAGTCAGAAATGCGTGTAACGAGCAAGGCTGACATTACTGGCGCAGTGCCAATAAACGCCGCAATCCGCCCGCCGATCTTGATCTGTTTCAGGAATGACTCCGGCAATGCCGGCAACGCGCCGGAAATGACGATGATGTCGTGCGAGTCGCCTGCATCACACCATCCTTGCGCACCATCCCCCAGCGCCACCTCGACATTGGCAACTCCATAGTCCGCCAGATTCTTTTCGGCCAGCTCCTTGAGCGCAGGCTCAATCTCGACCGTATGCACATGACGCGCACGATGCGCCAGCAGCGCCGCCATGTAACCCGAACCAGCGCCGATCTCCAGCACGTTTTCATGGCTCTTGACAGCCACCGCCTGCAAAATCCTCGCTTCACACAGTGGCGTCAGCATGTTTTCGCCGCACGGCAGCGGTATTTCAATATCAGCAAAAGCCAGATTGGCAAAGGCAGGCGGCACAAAATGTTCGCGCCGGACGACCGTGAACAGATCCAGCACTTCCTGCGCACAAACGCCTGCGGGACGAAGCTGCTGTTCAATCATATTGAAACGGGCCTGCTCGATATTCATTCCTGAAGTCCCGAAGAGAGAAAGCCAGCGGACATTCTATCAAATGCCATCCTGTTCCTGCTGCTGTTTTTCGCCAAACCACTTGCGCTTGCCCCACTCGGCCCAGTCATCCAGATAGGTATACAGCACCGGCACGACGACCAGCGTCAGGAGCGATGACGTGATAATGCCGCCAATCACCGCTTGCCCCATCGGCGCGCGCTGTTCCGAACCTTCCGCCATGCCGAATGCCAGCGGCACCATGCCGAAGATCATTGCCAGCGTGGTCATCAGGATCGGGCGCAACCGCACGTCGGCCGCCTTCAGCAGCGCTGCGGCACGCGTCATGCCTTCCTTGCGCGCCTGATTGGCGAAATCGACCAGCAAAATCGCGTTTTTCGTCACCAACCCCATCAGCATGATGAAACCGATGATCGAGAACATGTTCAATGTCGAACGGAAAAACAGCAATGCCAGGAACACGCCGATCAGAGTCAGCGGCAGCGACGACATAATGGCAACCGGCTGCAGGAAACTGCCGAACTGCGATGCCAGAATCATGTAAATGAAAATAATCGCCAATAGCAGCGCTGATACCGCATAGCCGAACGATTCGTTCATGTTCTTGGTCGCTCCGCCAACTTGGAAGCGATAACCCGGCGGCAATTCCATCTGCGCCAGTGTCTGCCTGATGTCGGCACTCACCTGCCCGGCGGAACGGCCAACCACGTTGGCCGACAATTCAATTTCCCGGTTCAGGTCGCGCCGGTTGATCTGGTTCGCGCCCAGCGATGGCACGATGTTCGCCACCTGCCTCAAAGGTACCATCCTCGTCGTTCCGTCCGCATTCTGCTGTGAGCTGGCGATCATCAGTCGCGACAGATCGTCGATGTTGACGCGATCCGCCGGCGACAGGCGCACCTTGACGTAATAGTTTTCATCGTCCGGCCCGCGCCATGTGCTCGCATCCTCTCCAGCCAGGAACGGTCGCAATGCGGTGCCGATCTGCGCCACGCCTGCGCCAAGATCCGCGCCCAAATCACGCTTCGGCTCGATGGAAATCGTCGGCTTTTCCGCCTTCAGGCTGGAATCGATATCCACTATGCCGGGTATCGCGCGCATCCGCCGCTGCACTTCGTCCGAAATCGACGCCAGCTGCTTCAAATCGGCTCCGAGCACGCTCAGGCGAATCTGCTTGCTATCGCCACCGACACCATCAAGCGATCCGATATGCGTGATGGTGATGCCAGCGATTTGCGACAGCCGTTCACGTATCGGCTGCGCCATGTCGGTCGTGCTGCGCTCACGCTGGTTGCGCGGCTTCAGGCGCACGAACACCGAGGCGTAATTCTTGCCCTGCAATGAACCGGTGTTGATGCTGGCATAGGTATCGAGCACTTCCGGAAACTCACGCAACACGGTTTCGACCTGGCGCGCCTTACTTTCCGTCAGTTCGAGCGAGGACCCGACCGGGGTATTGAAGGTGACGCCAGTTTCGGAATAGTCCGCCTGTGGCACGAACTCCGAACCAATCAAGCCGCTGGCCGGCATCGCCAGCCCGATCACAAACGACGCCGCCGCAATCACCATCGTCATGCGGCGATGTTCGAGCGACCATTTCAGCAGCACCTGATAGGTATCTGACAGCCATTGCACCAAACATTCAAACGCCGCCAGCACGCGCCCGATGGTTTTTTCATACCAGCCATCGCGCTTGCCGCCTTCGCCATGCGTATCCGGGTCGGGCCACACCGACGATAGCATCGGGTCGAGCGTGAATGAAACGAACATCGAAATCATCACCGCCACCGTGACCGTGATGCCGAACTGGTGGAAGAAGCGGCCGATGATGCCGCCCATGAAACCGACAGGCAGAAACACGGCCACAATCGAAAAGGTCGTCGCCAGCACCGCCAGCCCGATTTCAGCGGTGCCTTCAAGCGCAGCCGTCTTGTGATCCTTGAACCGGCCATCGACCTTCATGCCCGCATGGCGAACGATGTTTTCACGCACGACGATCGCATCGTCGATCAGCAAACCAATGCACAATGACAGTGCCATCAGCGTGATCATGTTGATGGTAAAACCGAACGCATACATGAACAGGAAGGTGCCAATCAGCGCAATCGGCAAGGTCAGCCCGGTGATCACGGTCGAGCGCCATGAATTCAGGAACAGGAAAACGATCAGAATGGTCAGCACCGCGCCTTCGAGCAGCGTGCTACGCACGTTATCGACACCGACGCGAATCTGCCGCGAACCATCCCGGATTACCTCAACCTTCACACCTGGATACAGCGTCTTCAACTGCGGCTCCAGTTCCTTGATGGCCATTATCAGGCCATCGGTCACGTCGATCGTGTTCTGCCCCTGCGCCTTCAGGATGTCAAGCGCCAGCGTGCGCTTGCCGTTATACAGCGCAAGGCTTTCCTGCTCTTCCTGCCCGTCGACAATGGTCGCCACCTGCGACAGGAATACCGGCTGAGATCCCCGCCGCGCGACGATGATGCGGCCGAAATCCGCCGGATTCTTGATCCGCCCCTGCACCTGCACCACCTTTTCGTTTGCCAGCGAACGCACCGCCCCCGCCGGCAACTCCTGGTTTTCATTGCGCACCGCATTGATCACCTGCTCGACGCCGATGCCCAGCGACTCCATTTCGCGCGGCTTGACGTAAATCTGGATTTCGCGCTTGATGCCGCCAACCAGCGTGACCGAACCAACGCCGCGCACATTCTCCAGGCGTTTCTTCACCACCTGATCGGCCACCGTGGTCAAATCGCGAAAACTGCGCTGCTTGACGCTTTCATCGTTGGTGACCGAAATCGAGAAAATCGGTCTGTCTGCCGGGTCATAGCGCGTGACTTTCGGTTCCTTGACTTCCTTGCGGAACGAAGACTTGACCAGCGCCACCTTTTCGCGCACATCCTGCGCCGCCTGCGCCGGGTCAACCGTCAGCACGAATTCGATAATCACTACCGACATGCCCTCGTACGAGCGCGACGTCAGGCTGTTGATGCCATTGATGGTATTCACCGACTCCTCGATCTTGCGCGAGATGTCAGACTCAACCGATTCGGGCGAAGCGCCCGGATATTCTGTCTGCACCACCACCACAGGAAAAGTTACGTCGGGAAACTGGTCAACACGCAGGCGCTGGTACGAAAACAGCCCAAGCACCAAAAGCGCAGCCATCATCATGGTCGCAAACACCGGATTGTTGATGCTGACGCGGGTAAACCACATGTTTTACTTGCCCGCTGTGGTTGATGCTTCAGACGAAGCAGCAGTTGGCACAACTGATGCCGGTTCGGCTGGTTTGGCAAACCGCACCGGCGTGCCGCCGAGCAAGTTACCCAGGTTCACCTTCACGACTTGCGCCCCCTTTTCCAGCCCGCTGATGATCTCCGCTGCATTGCCCTCGCCATCGTCGCCGCTGATACCAACCGTCACTTCCTTCGGCACCAGTTTATCGTTTTCGATTGCATACACGATCGGCTTGCCAGCTTCGGTCTGAATCGCAGTTTCCGGCACACTCAGCACACCCGAACGCTTGGTCAGCGTCAGCTTGCCTTCAGCGAACATGCCCATCTTCAGCTTGCCCTGCGGATTATCGATCTGGATATAGGCCAGAATCGAACGCGAACCAGTCTGAATCGATGGATTGATGCGCACTACTTTGCCCACGATCAGCTCCGGCACGCCTTCAATCCTGAGCTGCATCTCCTGCCCGACAGCCACATTCACAATATCCGCGGCAGGCACAGACGCCTCCATTTCCATCTGCCGCAGATCGACGATTTCCAGCAGCTTGTTATCGGTTGCCACCTTCTCGCCCGGTTGCACTGCGCGAATGCTGATCTGGCCTGAAATCGGCGCACGAATCACGGTATCATCCAGTGCTTTTTTGGCCACGTCAAACACGCCCTTGGCGGATTTCACGTTCGACACAGCAATCTGGTACTGGCTCTGCGCATTGTCGAATGCGTTTTTCGAGATGAAATTCTTTTCCAGCAGCGCCTTGTTGTTGTTGCGGGTCTGGGTCGCAATATCGAGCTGGCCTTGCGCCGCCTGCCATGCGCCTCTGGCCTGGTCAAGTTTGGCTTGGTATTCACTTGCATCCATCCGGATCAGCACCTGGCCTGCCTTGACCGTTTCTCCTTCGCGCACCAGCACTTCGCGCACCTCGGCGCTGACCTTGGCCTTGACCGGCACTTGGTTGAGCGCACGCAGCGAACCGGACAACGGAAGCGTCCGGCGCAGGTCACCTTGCTTGACCCACGTCACATCAGCCGGCTGAAACTCCAATGCGACCGGCACCTTTGCCTGCGCCAGTGCCACATCATTCTTTGACGGACGCTTCAGCCCAATCACAACCGCACACATCAGCAACAGCAGGATGGCAATGCACAACCACTTCTGCCGACGCGTCAGCTGTTTTAATTTCGACAGCAATGGGAATTTCATGACAATCAGGTCGCTTTTTCATTCAGCAACCCATGCAGACAGAGGTCGATGAAACTATCCATGTACGGTTCTGGTGATACCGGTGCCGCGTGATAGGCGCCGGAAGAGTGCCGCCACATCATGAGCATCACGATAGGGGCGACGATAATCTGGGTCAGCTGTTCGGTATCCACCGGGCGGAAATCTCCGCGTTCGATGCCAATCTCCAGCATTTTCCTGATCATGGCCGTGCCACGCGCAATGTACTCATCGTGATAAAAACGCGCCAGATCTGGAAATTTGTCAGCTTCCAGCATCATCAGGCGACTGATGCCGGCCAGCTTGGTATTACCGATGCGCTGCCACCAACCCATGATGATGGTGCGAAATAGTTCAACACTGCTCATGTCGTTCTGCGACACCATGTCTTCGGCAGAATTGAGCACAGGCACCAGATTTTCCCGCACTACAGCCTTGAACAGTTCTTCTTTGCCGGGAAAATACAGGTAAAGCGTTCCTTTCGACACACCAGCACGATTGGCAACGTCTTCAAGCCGAGTCATCGCGTACCCATGCTCGACGAACAAATCCAGCGCAACGGAAAGTATCTCGCCCGGACGCGCATCCTTGCGCCGCGCCCAGCGCGGCATTTTCTCGGTTTTCAAAGGCTCTGGCATGGCGCTCAAATAAATAACCTGAAAGTCAGAAATATATGACCGCCGATTCAAAAACGTCAAGTTATTTATGTTGCAAGGCAACAGCTTGTTACAAAACATCAAGTCCAGTTTGATCTCATCAATTACAATTGAAGAATTGAGCAAAATATACCGTCCGAACATGAAACTCGACCCAAGCTGGTTGCGAAAATGGCAGTTCTGGCTAGCGGCTGGCGCCATCACGCTCGCCGTGATCGTTGGCCTGCTATTTATTTTTTCTGGAAACTCAGGACCGGCATACAAGACAGCAAAAGCCGAAAAAGGCGCAGTCACCGCAACGGTTTCCGCTTCCGGCACCCTGAATGCAGTCGTGTCGGTCCAAGTCGGATCGCAAATATCCGGCCAAATCAAGGAACTGTTCGCCGATTTCAACAGCGAAGTGAAGGAAGGCCAGTTGATCGCCCGCATTGATCCGGAAACCTTCGAATACAAGGTGCGCCAGGCGCAGGCTGACCTTGATGCCGCGCGGGCGCAAATCATGATGCAGCGCGCCGAGGCAACGCGCTATCAGGTCAATGCCGTCAATGCGAAGCGCGATTATGAGCGCAACCAGCAACTGTATGAAAAGGGTTTCATCTCGATCGGCGCACGCGATACCTCGCACACCAATTACAGTGCGCTAGCCGAGCAGGCAAAAAGCGCCCAAGCCCAGGTGGCGGTGACAGAAGCTGGCCTGAAACAGAAGCAAGCGGTGCTGGCACAGGCAAAAATCGACCTCGGACGCACAGCCATCCGCGCGCCGGTGAATGGCGTCGTGGTCAAGCGCAGCGTTGACCGCGGCCAGACGGTTGCCGCCAGCCTGCAATCGCCGGAACTGTTTGTCATAGCTGAAAACCTGGCTGACATGCAGGTGGACACATCCATCGACGAAGCTGAAATTGGGCGCGTGCGCGAGGGACAAAAAGCGACATTCACCGTCGATGCGTTCCCTGGGCGCACGTTTGAGGGTACGGTCAAGCGCATCCGCAAATCAGCGCAGATTGCATCGAATGTGGTTACCTATCTGGTTGAAATTGCCACATCCAACCCGGACAAGGAACTGTTGCCAGGCATGACCGCCAACGTGCGCATCGTGACCGATACGCGCGAAGACGTTCTGCGCGTGCCCAATGCAGCCTTGCGTTTCCGTCCTGCAGGCACATCGACCAAGGCTGCCGCCGCTGGCGGCAATGCCGGCGCTGCGCAGATGAAAGCGCAGCGTGAGCGGCTGGAAAAGGAATTGCAGTTGAATGACGAACAAAAGACAAAGCTCGACGGCATCTTCAATGCAATGCGCCAGAAAATGGGGGCGGCACGTCAGGCACAGGAAGCAGAACGCAAGAAGCTGATTGAACGCGCACGAACCGAAATGAATGCGCAGATTGCCGAAATGCTGACACCGGAACAAAAAGCGAAGTTCGATGAAATCAATGCGGAAGCATCCAGCCGGCGTCAGGGAGGCGGCACGACAGCAGGACGCATTTACGTCATGGAAAATGGCCGACCGAAGGAACTTGCCGTGCGCGTCGGCCTGACCGACGGCACAATGACCGAAGTGTTTGCGCCAGAACTGAAGGAAGGCACCGAAGTCATCGTCGGCACGGTGCAGAAACAGTCCGGTTCGACGAACGCAGCGCCGCCGGCCGGCCCGCGGATGTTCTAGCGCACTCAGGCCTGCACCAATGTCAGCGCTGATCGAAACCAATCACTTGATCAAGGAATACGTGATGGGTGAACATCACGTATTCGCGCTCAACGATGTGTCGATTGCCATCGACGAGGGCGAATTTGTCGCCATCATGGGCGCTTCGGGTTCCGGCAAATCGACCTTCATGAACCTGCTTGGCTGCCTTGATGTGCCTACGGCCGGCGACTATTTCCTCGCCGGGGAAAAAGTATCCGATCTGGACAACGATGCGCTGGCAGCAATCCGCAACCGTCGCATCGGCTTTGTATTCCAGCAGTTCAACCTGCTGCCCCGCACCTCGGCGCTGGAAAACGTCGAACTGCCATTGCTGTACTCGAACGTGCCTGCACCAGAACGCAAGGAACGCGCACGACACCGGCTGCAGCAGGTCGGGCTGGGCGAACGAATGGCGCACACGCCGGCGGAACTGTCCGGTGGGCAGCAGCAGAGGGTGGCGATTGCGCGCGGGCTGGTGAACAATCCATCGCTGATTCTGGCTGACGAACCGACCGGCGCACTTGATTCGCGCACCAGCATCGAAATCATGGCGCTGCTGCAAAAGCTCAGCCATGACGGCATGACCATCGTCATCGTCACGCATGAGCGTGAAATCGCCGAATTCGCGTCGCGCATCATCACCTTCCGCGACGGCCGTGTCATCAGCGATGAACCGCATGAGCCGGAAAATGCCAACACGATTCTTGCGGCCATGCCGTTGCCGGGAACCAATCCATGAACCTCGCCGCCACATTGCGGGTCGCGGTCAATGCGTTGCGACTGAACAAGCTGCGCTCGTCGCTGACGATGCTGGGCATCATCATCGGCGTCGCGGCCGTAATCGTGATGATCGCGGTTGGCGGCGGCGCGCAGGAACGCATCCAGAACCAGATCAAAAGCCTCGGTTCGAACCTAATGATCATCCTGCCAGGTTCGACCACCGCCTCCGGCGTGCGCCTCGGCTCCGGCGCCAACCTGAACTTGACCGAGGACGACGCAATAGCAATCGCGAAGGAAGTGCCGGAAGTGCAGTTCGCCGCGCCATCAAACCGTGGCGGTGCGCAAATGATTGCCGGCAACAACAACTGGTCGACGCAAATACAAGGCGTGACGCCGGATTATTTCGAAGTGCGGGAATGGCCGCTGGCCACCGGCCGGATGTTCGAACAGGCGGAGCTCGCCGGTTCGGCCAAGGTCGTGATTATCGGCCAGACGGTGGCCACGCAACTGTTTGGCGGTGCCGACCCGCTCGATCAGACGATACGTATCAAGAACGTGCCGTTCACCATCATCGGCGTGCTAAGCAAAAAGGGCCAGAGCATGATGGGCCAGGATCAGGACGACATCGCGATGATCCCGATTTCGACCCACCGCAACCGCCTGTTCGGCACCACTCAGGGCAAGCTGCGCCGGATCGGCGTGATCATGGTGAAGGTTTACGAAGGCGCAAGCATGAAAGATGCGGAGGAAAACATCCGCGACCTGATGCGCCAGCGGCAGCGCACCCAGCCCGGACAGGAAGATGCGTTCACGATCCGCAACCTGACTGAAATCCTGCAGGCTCAGGAAGAATCGTCGCGCATCATGGCGCTGCTCTTGGCGGCCGTGGCTTCAGTATCGCTGGTCGTCGGCGGCATCGGCATCATGAACATCATGCTGGTGTCGGTTACCGAACGCACGCGCGAAATCGGGCTGCGGATGGCCGTCGGCGCCAGAAGCCGCGACATCCTGAACCAGTTTCTGGTCGAAGCGGTCACGTTGTCCTTGATAGGCGGCTTCATCGGCATCGTCATCGGCATCAGCGGCTCGCTTATCATCGGCAAGTTCGCTGGCTGGGCAACCCGCCTGTCGCTGCACGCAATCCTGCTGGCGGTCGGCTTTTCTGCCGGCATCGGCATCTTTTTCGGCTTCTATCCGGCGCACAAGGCATCGAAGCTGCTGCCGATCCAGGCGCTACGGTACGAATAAACGCCATACAGGACAACAAACAGGTCTAAAATACCGCCTTTTCGCGTCAACAGGCATTGCAACATCATGGATATCGCACTCGTCATCAAAACCATCATCATGGGGCTGGTCGAGGGATTCACTGAATTCCTGCCAATTTCTTCTACCGGCCACCTGATCCTCGCCGGCAGTCTGCTCGAATTCTCGGGCGAAAAAGAAAAGGTGTTCGAGATCGCGATCCAGTCCGGCGCAATGCTGTCGGTGGTGTGGGAATATCGGGTGAAAATCTGGTCAGTGCTGCGCGGCCTGTTCAATGATCGTTCAGCGCAACGGTTCGCGCTCAACATTATCGCTGCCTCCATTCCCGTCATTGTTCTTGGTCTGCTATTTCACCGCAAAATCAAGGATGTGCTGTTCTCGCCAATTCCGGTCGCGCTGGCATTCATCATCGGCGGCGTCATCATTTTGTGGGTCGAACGCAGCCGGCGCTTCAGCGATTTCAGCGCACGCATCAAATCGGTCGACGACATGAACATTTTCGATGCATTCAAGGTCGGTTGCGCGCAAGCGTTTGCACTGATTCCGGGCACCAGCCGCTCTGGCGCCACCATCATCGGCGGCATGCTGTTCGGCA
>JAGSYW010000126.1 GCA_018262475.1 Burkholderiaceae bacterium
CGATCCAATGGATAACAGTCCGACTTAACTGAAATAGGAAATTCTAATGGCAACTGGTATTGTTAAATGGTTCAACGACGCTAAAGGTTTTGGCTTTATTACTCCGGATGAAGGTGGTGAAGATCTGTTCGCACACTTTTCCGCGATCCAGTCAAAAGGCTTCAAATCGCTGAAGGAAAACCAGCGCGTTTCTTTTGACGTGACGACCGGCCCGAAAGGCAAGCAAGCCTCGAACATCCAGCCGATCTAATGTCTGCGAATCAGCCGTTTTACTGCTGATACGGAGATAAAAAAACCCCGGTGCGCCGGGGTTTTTAGCAGGTTGTTCATTTCCGCTTCGGTTTCTTTGCCGATCGCTGAATCAGAAATTCGGTCAGCATTGGCACTGGCCGTCCGGTGGCGCCTTTCGCTGCGCCGCTCTTCCATGCCGTACCTGCAATATCCAGGTGCGCCCAAGTGTATTTTTTCGTGAAACGTTCAAGAAAGCAGGCCGCCGTGATGCTGCCGGCTGGTGGTCCGCCGATATTTGCGATATCGGCAAAATTCGATTTGAGCTGTTCCTGATATGAATCCTCGATCGGCATTCGCCACGCGGTGTCGCCGCTAGCTTTGCCGGCGGACAGCAGTTCTTCCGCCAGCGCGTCGTGCGCATCGTCGTGACGGGTGAACAGGCCGGAATTGTGGTGGCCCAGCGCAGTCACGCAAGCGCCGGTCAGTGTGGCGACGTCGATCACCACGGAAGGCTTGAACCGCTCTGTGTAGGTGAGCGCATCGCACAGCAGCAGACGACCTTCGGCGTCGGTGTTCAGGATTTCGATCGTCTGTCCGGCCATTGAGGTGACGATGTCGCCCGGCTTGTTGGCGCGGCCCGAAGGCATATTTTCGCATGACGGGATAACGCCGATGACGTTTTGCGGCAGCTTCAGTTCGGCCACTGCCTGCAGTGTGCCGAGTACGGCGGCTGCGCCGCACATGTCGAATTTCATTTCATCCATGCCGGCACCTGGTTTGAGCGAAATGCCGCCCGCGTCGAAGGTCAACCCCTTGCCAACCAGTACGGCTGGCGCCTCCTTGGCCTGTCCGCCCTGATACTTAAGCACGATAAATTTCGGTGGTTCGTCGCTCCCTTTGGCGACCGACAGGAAGCTGCCCATCTTCAACGCCTCGATCTGCTTGTGGTCGAGCACTTCGGCGCTCAACTGGTGCGATTTCGCCAGCTTGCGCGCGGTGGCTGCCAGATAGGTTGGTGTGCAGATATTGCCCGGCAAGTTGCCCAGATCGCGGGCCAGCGCCACGCCGTGCGCGATCGCTTGCGCTTGTGCCAGCGCTGTCCGCGCTCCGGACGCGGCATCCACTGCGACTGTCAGCGCGATTTTCTTGACGCCTTGCGGTGCCGCGTCCCTCTTGCTTTTCATCGTGTCGCTGCGATAGGCCTTGTCGTGCACCGCAGAAACGCACTGGCGGATCGCCCAGCCTGAGTCGCGCTCCTTTACCTCCGACAACGGCAAAGCGACGATGGCATCCTTGGCGCCGAGTGTGGTAAATGCGTTCGCTATGGCGCTGGCGGCTTGCGAGAAATCCTTGTCGGCTATCGCGCCATCCTTGCCCAGACCAACCAGCAGTAGTCGATCGGCGGCAAAACCTTTTGTCTGGTGCAGCAGCAGCGTCGAGCCTGCCTTGCCGCTGATGTCGCCTGAACGCAACGCAGCAGCGATGTCGCCGGCGCGATCGAGTGCGGTTGTCAATTGCGGCAGCTTTTTGTTTTCGAATACGCCAACGACGAGGCAGCCAGTCTTTTCCGCATTGAGCGCGGACGCCTTGTCGGGTGCTTTTATGCTAAAGTCCATTTCTTTCCTCCTAACCGTTCGATTATATCGCGGCAATGATTTTCAAACGTGTGCTCCAGCGTGAACTAGTCAGCACGGCCGGTGGCGTGTTCATGACGCTGTTTACCATCACCATCACCATCATGCTGATCCGGATTCTCGGCCAGGCGGCTGGCGGCAGGGTCGATTCGCGCGACGTGGTGGCGCTGATCGGCTTTGCTGTGCTGAACTATCTGTCGATCATCGTAATTCTGACCGGCTTTGTTTCGGTGTTGCTGGTGATTACGCGCAGCTACCAGGATTCTGAAATGGTCGTCTGGTTTGCTTCCGGCGTGAGCCTGACGCAATGGATACGTCCGGTGCTGACTTTCGGCATGCCGCTGGTGCTGGCGACCTGCGTGCTGAGTTTTTTCGTTACCCCTTGGGCAAACCGGCAGAGCGCTGAATTTCGTGAGCGCTTTGAAAAACGCGATGATGTGTCAAAGGTCACGCCCGGCAAGTTCCAGGAGTCCGCGAACGGCAATCGCGTGTTTTTTGTCGAGGGTGTTTCGGGCGACCTGACCAAGATGAAAAACGTGTTCGTGAATTCGACATCAGGAGGGAGAAACGGAATCGTGGTGGCAAACGAGGGGGCGATTACCACCGATGAGAACGGTGACCGTCTGCTGGTGCTGGAAAACGGCATGCGCTATGAAAGCATTGATGGCCAGGCGGATTTCCGCATCATGGATTTCGAGCGTTACAGCATCGTGGTGCAAACCAAGGCGAAAGCGATCTTTGGGGATACGTCAGCCAAGGCATTGCCAACAATGGTATTGCTGGCCAGCGGGAACAATATCAGCATGGGTGAAATACTGTGGCGTGTTGCCTTGCCGTGCATGAGCCTGCTATTGATGCTGCTGGCAATCCCGCTGAGTTTTGTCAATCCGCGGGTCGGTCGTTCGACCAACCTGATCATTGCCTTGCTGCTGTTCGTTACTTACTCCAATGTTACTAGTTATTTTCAGGCGTCGGTCGCTCGCGGGAGGGCAAGCTTTGCGGTGTCATGGTGGCCGGTGCACCTGTTTGTGGTGCTGGTCACGATAGGGTTGTTCCTGCTGCGGTTGAACGTGAACAGCCGCTATCATCCGCTGGCGTTGTGGGCTTCGCTCAAGCGGGCGCGCCTGGTGCGAAAGGAGCCGTCATGAGCATCCTGCAGCGCTATTTTGCGTCCGAGATTACGCGTGCCGTGCTGTTCGTGCTGGCGGTGTTTTTGGCGCTGTTCGCATTTTTCGACCTGATCAACGAATTGCGTTATGTCGGCCAGGGGGGATACCACTGGCAGCATGCGTTCTTTTTCGTTTTGATGAGCATGCCGGCCTATGCCTATGAGCTGATGCCGATTGCGGTGCTGATCGGCGGGATTTATGCGATGGCGCAATTCGCATCGAATTCTGAATTCACCATCATGCGGGCATCGTCGATGTCGACTATGAAGGCTTGCCGCATGCTGGCAAGCATTGCGCTGGTGTTTGTTGTTGTCACGATGCTGATTGGTGAATTTTTTGCTCCCGCGGCCACCAAGATGGCGGAGGCAATGCGCATGTCGGCGCAGGGTGCGAGTGTGCGCAAGGATTTTCGCACTGGCATGTGGAGCAAGGACACCATCCGCGAAAATGGCCAGAGCGGTAAGGTCATCGGTTCCCGTTTCGTCAATATCGGCGAACTGCTGCCGGATGGCACGTTGCGCAAGGTGAAGCTGTTTGAATTTGATACCGAATTGCGTTTGACTGCGATTGTCAGCGCCGAAAGCGCGGTCTATCAGGGGGGGAACGTCTGGCGCATGGACAAGGTTGGAGAAACCATGTTGCGGCGCGGTGCAAAAGCGGCCGTGCCCGGGATGGCATCGAATATTACCAGCAAGAAAATGGATAGTCGCGATCTGGTGACGGATATTACGCCCAACCTGCTGTCGGTGCTGTTTGCGAAACCCGACAAGATGTCGGCATACGACCTGGCGGTCTACAAGGGGCATCTGGCGGACAATAGTCAGGATACGGCGGTATATGAAATCGCTTTCTGGAAAAAAATGGTTTATCCGTTTTCGGTGATGGTGATGATGGCGCTGGCGCTGCCATTTGCATATTTGCACTTTCGTTCGGGTGGCATCAGCCTGAAAATTTTTGCCGGCATCATGATTGGCGTTTCTTTCATGCTGATCAATAGCCTGTTTTCGCATGTCGGCTTGCTTAATACCTGGCCTCCTTTCATTACGGCGGTAATTCCCAGCAGTTTGTTCCTGCTGTCTGCAATCGGTGCGTTATGGTGGGTCGATCGCCATTGATCCGTACGCACTCAGTGGTGAAATGACAGAAAGTTTGGTTTCGTATATTCTTATATGCAATTTGGGAATATGAGGGGGCCATGAACATCCATCAACTTCGTTTCGTGCGCGAAGCGGTGCGCCAGAATTTCAATCTGACCGAGGCAGCGAAAGCGCTGTTCACTTCGCAGCCGGGTGTGTCGAAAGCCATCATCGAACTGGAAGAAGAACTGGGGGTCGATATCTTTCGTCGCCACGGCAAGCGCATTCGCGGGCTAACTGAGCCGGGGCGGGCAATCCTGAAATCGGTCGAGTTGATCATGCAGGAGGTCGACGGTTTGCGCCGTATCGGGCGCGAATTCGCTGCCCAGGACAGCGGCAGCTTGACGATAGCGACCACTCACACCCAGGCGCGTTATACCCTGCCGTCGGTGGTGCAGGCGTTCATGCAGAAATTCCCGAAGGTGCGGCTGTCGCTGTTGCAGGGCAGTCCTAGGCAGATTGTCGATATGGTGATGCGGGATCAGGCCGATCTGGCGATTGCGACTGAAGCAATCGAGGATGCCGATGGGCTGGTAGCGTTGCCATGCTCGCAGTGGGAGCATGTGCTGGTGGTGCCGCCCGAGCATCCGCTGCTGCAGTCAAAGCAGATCATGCTGGAAGAAATTGCCGGACATCCGCTGATTACGTATGACAGCGCGTTTACCGGCCGGAGCAAGATCGATGACGCATTTTCCAGGCGCGACCTGAAGCCGGATGTGCTGCTTGAGGCGATTGATGCCGACGTGATCAAGACTTACGTTGAGCTTGGCATGGGGGTTGGTATTATGGCCGGCATGGCGTTCGATGCCGAACGCGACAAAAATCTGCGTGCAATTCCAGTCGGGCATCTATTTGGCATGAACGTGTCAAGGCTGGCGCTCAAACAGGGCGCTTATCTGCGCGGCTACGTGTATGCGTTTGTCGAGCTGCTGGCCCCTGCCTTGAACCGTAAACTGGTCGAAAAGGCGATGGCGGGTGACCGCGGCGGCTACGAGTTGTAATCGCTGGTAAGTGAAGCAGGGAAATACTCCCAGCAGTATTTTTTATGTGCGCCGGAAAGTATGGCCTAACAATAGTGTTTGGCCGCATACCCCATTAACACAATTGGCACCCCGGTTCTTCGCGGGATTTTGCTATACTCACGGGTTATCGAATGCTATGGCACCGTGCCATCCCGAGTTTTGATATTCCGAGGAGATTCAACGATGTCGCTTAACCAGCAAGAGCAGGAAATGTTGGCGCGTTTGCGCGCGAGGTTGTTGCAGGGTCACCTTGCGCGCGAGGTTGTTGCAGGGTCACCGTACGCTGAAAGAGGAATATGGGGCGCCTGCCAAGGGCACGCCAACAGGCCCTGGTGATGCTTTTGTAATCGATGCCGCCACGCGGGAATCCATGCTGAACCAAGATCCTCAGTCAGCGGCTGTTTTGAAGCCTTACGTGGCTGGCAGGGATATCGATAAGTGGCAGTTCGGTCAGCCTAGCCGCTGGCTGGTGCATCTGCCAGCGGGCAAGATGAATGTGGACGACTATCCGGCTGTGCGGCAGTACCTCGAAACGCATCGGGCCGAACTGGAGAAGCGTCCAGGGCACCAGAAGTGGTATGAGCTGGATGGCGAGTACGCGTCTGAAAGCGACACTGAGGTTCAGCCGAAAATCATCTTCTTTCAGGACGCAGGACGCCCGGCGTTTGCGCTGGATCGCAGTGGTGCGCACTTTGCTCACAGCGGTTTCTCGCTGCCGCACGAAGATTACTACCTGCTTGGGGTGCTGAATTCGAAGCTGCAGCGTTTTCTGATTCAAAGCCAGGTGGAGGAAAGTGGCGTGGAGGCAGGCGTGCAGCAGGCGCATCTGGAGGTGTTGCCATTTCCGGTTCCATTGCTGGAACACAAGACGATGATTGGTTCGACCTCGCACTTCTGCGTGAAACTGGCGGGCGAGCGTGACGGCTTCCATGCGCATATGCACCAGGAGATCGCGCAGCATCTGGCCCCGGGAGGTGCTGCCAGCGAGCTGAGCGAGCGGTTGCTGGGCTGGCATCTGCTGGACATCGTCAGCTTCCAGGAAGAGGTGCGGCGCCATTTCGGTGCCGCCATTGCGCAGGACATGCTGCCGTCTTGGGACGGATTGCTGCGTGAGGCGAAGCAGCAGTTGAGCATAATTGATGCTGACATGTGGCGAGCCGAGCAGCAGATCGATCGTTGCATGTATGAAATGTTCGAGTTGAGCGAAGAAGAAATCGAGTTGTTGAACAGTCGGTATTGAACCTGCTTGCAGAGTTTCCAGAAAGTTGTTTAATTGGGTACGCTAAGTGCATAATTTGCTTGCGTTTTCTTGATAATTTGCTAGACTTCTGGCATTCTGTTGCTTGTTTGGTTCAGGGAGGTGCCCATGTTAAAGGCCGTGTGCGGGATTGTTTTTTCGCTTCTTCTGGGATCGGTGGTGGTGACTCAGGCGCAAGCAGCGCCGAAGAAGGCATCCGCCACGACAAAGAAGGCTGCCACAAAACAGGCAAAATCCAGGAACAAGGCTCGAGTGGCCGCCAAATCCGGTAAACAGAGCAAGTCTGCCGCTGCGCGTGGAAACCGCCAGGAAGCGGTGGCGCGAGGGCGCACGGTCAGGAAAGTCGTTGTCGTTAATGGCAGGCGCAAGGTGGTGTATCAGCGGGTTGCTGCCAGAAATGCAGTCGTGACCCCTGCTGTGGCCAGTGCAGGCGATTTGGCAGGTTTGAGCCGTACCCGCGACCCCTTGGAGCTGAAATCGAATGTCGCGCTGGTGCTTGACCAGAGCAGTGGCAATCAGTTGCTTTCGAAAAACGCCGATGTGCCATTGCCGATCGCATCAATTACCAAGCTGATGACGGCGCTGGTTGTGCTGGAAGCGCGCCAGAATCTGCATGATGTGATGGAAATCAGCAATGATGATATTGACCGCGAGAAGAACACGACTTCGCGCCTGCGCATCGGTTCTCGCCTGTCGCGCGCCGACATGTTGCACATCGCACTGATGAGTTCGGAAAACCGTGCTGCCTCTGCGCTTGGGCGGTACTATCCTGGCGGCACCGCTGCGTGCGTGGCTGCCATGAACGCGAAAGCGCAGTCGCTTGGCATGGTGAATACCCACTACGCCGATACCAGCGGATTGTCGAGCCGAAATGTCGCCAGCGCCAGTGATTTGGCCAAACTGGTGGTGGTGGCATCGAAACAGCCGCTGCTGCGCCAGTATTCGACCGATACGAAATATGTGGTCGATACCGGCGGCCACATCCTGCAATATGCGAATACCAACCAGCTGGTGAAGAACCCGGAGTGGGACATCAGCCTGCAAAAGACAGGTTACATTGCCGAAGCGGGTCGCTGTCTGGTGATGCAGGCGAAGGTGCATGGACGGCCAGTGGTGATGGTGTTCCTCGATTCAAAAGGCAAGCATTCACGTGTGGGGGATGCGACGCGCGTGCGCAAGTGGCTGGCAAGCGATGGCCACCATGCCACGCGGCGTAACGCCAACGCGATCCCGCAGAGCTGAGCCAGTTTCCAGTATTATTTGACGGCGGCGTAACCCAACGCCGCCGAAATTTTTTCTGCGGCAGCGGCAAGATCCGTTGCCCAACCATCGCGCAGCCGTTCGGCGGGTGCGGAAATAGATAGCCCGGCTATCAGCGCTCCGCTATCGTCGCGGATGGCGGTTGCGATGCAGCGCACGCCTGATTCCCATTCCTCATTGTCGTGGGAGAAACCGCTGGTGCGCACGTGGCGCAATTCCTGTTCCAGTCGCGCCAGTTCGGTGATTGAGTTGCGCGTGGTGCCGCGCAAGCCGGTGCGTTCTGCGTAGGCCCGCAAGGCTAGCGGCGTTTCTTCCGCCAGGAACAGCTTGCCGGCGGAAGACAGGTGCAGTGGCACATGACCGCCAATGGCGCGCAATACCTGCATGCCTGAACCTTGCTGATAAGCTTGATCGATATAGACGATTTCATCCCCATGGCGCACCGACAGGTTGACCGTTTGTTGCGTTTTGCTGTGTAGTTCGCGTATTGGGCTGGCTGCAATATGGTGAATGTTCAGGCGGCTTTTGACCACGTTGCCCAGCTCCAGCAGTCGCAGGCCAAGCCGGTAGGTGCCGGGTTCGCCGCGGTCGATGAGGCGCTTGGCTACCATGTCGTTCAGGATGCGGTGCGCAGTGGACGGGTGCAGGCCGGACAGGCGCGCAAGTTCCTTGAGTGTCAGCGAGTCCTGGGAGCGTGCCAAGATGTCGAGCAGCGAAGTCATGCGCTCGATGACCTGGATTGCTGTCTTGCCAGAGGAGTTTGTATCCATCATGTGTTTCTTATACCACAATGCGAAATGCGTTGCCGGTTTTTGGGGGCGGCATGGCAGTTTTTTGAATCAAGGCTCATAATGCTGTCTGTAAACAATAACGGACAGAATATGAGCGAGCAGCAAACAGTCAGCGAATTCAAGAGCAAAAGCGGTATGCGGCGGATTTTCGCCGCGTTTTTCTATTCGATCGATGGTTTGCTGGTGGCGATCAGGTCTGAACATGCATTCCGCCAGGAGTTGCTGCTGGCGGCGGTGGCAGCGGTGGTGGCGCTGCTGCTGCCGGTCAGCGCAATAGAAAAGCTGCTGCTGATCGGCGTGATGGTGCTGGTGTTGATTGTTGAATTGCTGAATTCAGCCGTTGAGGCGGTGGTTGATCGCGTGTCGCTCGAGCGCCACCCGTTGTCGAAGAATGCGAAGGATTTTGGCAGTGCCGCCGTGTTGCTGGCGCTGCTGTTGGCTGGCGCGACCTGGATTGTCGTGCTGTGGCGCTGGTGGTCGGCGTGAGGCGGGCTGTTTTGGTTGAAGCGGTAGGGTATTGTCGAAAATAGTGCTTTTTGCCCTGAAATTACAAGATACTTTGAAAATACAGCAGGGAGTATTTTTTGCTGAACATAGCGTTGCAACGAATGCTGGTAGGCCCGCAAAGGGCAAAAACCGCGATGGGGTGGTCCGATGCTGGCTGCGATTGACCTGGGATCGAACAGTTTCCGTCTGCACGTTGGCCAGCATGACGGCGAGAAGATTGCCGTAGTTGCCAGCGCACGCGAACCGACGCGGCTGGCGGCGGGACTGGATCAGGCTGGCTACCTGACGCATGCGGCGATGGAGCGCGCAACGGTCGCGCTGGAGCGGTTGGGTGAAGTGCTGCAACAGTATCCGCTTGACGAGGTACGCGCGGTGGCGACGAATACGATGCGCATCGCGGGCAATGCAGCCGAATTTTTGCCAATTGCCGAGAAGGCGCTTGGCTATCCGATCGAAATTATTTCCGGTGAAGAAGAAGCGCGGCTGATTTACCTAGGTATCGCGAACCAACTGGCGATCCCCGGCGAGCGACGGCTGGTGATCGATATTGGTGGCGGTTCGACCGAGCTGATTCTTGGCTGCGGCAAGGAAATCGAGCGGGCTGAATCGATCGGCATCGGTACCGTGCAGCAGAGCATGACCTTCTTTCCGGATGGCCGGATTGATGCCAGCGCGTTCGAGCAGGCGATCCTGTATGCGCGCAGCCGTTTCGAGGATGTGTTCTCGCCGCAGCAGAAACCGTGGAAAAACGTTTAC
>JAGSYW010000040.1 GCA_018262475.1 Burkholderiaceae bacterium
TTCACCACGTTCAAGGATGGTCAGACGGCGTTGTCGGTGCACGTGGTGCAAGGCGAGCGCGAACTGGTGAGCGACTGCCGCTCGCTGGCGCAGTTCACGTTAAGAGGGATCCCGCCGATGGCGGCTGGCGCGGCGAGAATCCGGATCACGTATCAGGTCGATGCGGATGGGTTGCTGTCGGTGTCGGCGCGGGAGACGCATTCTGGCGTGGAAGCATCGGTTACGGTCAAACCGTCTTACGGTCTGACCGATAATGAAGTGGCACGGATGTTGCTGGATTCGATCCAGTCCGCCGATGCCGACAAGGAGCAGCGCGCGCTGCGCGAAGAACAGGTCGAAGCAGAGCGCACCTTGCTGGCGACCGAATCGGCGCTGGCGGCGGATGCCGACCTGTTGACCGACGCCGAGCGCACCGCGGTTGCAGGCTTGATGCAGGAGTTGCGCATGCTGATGCAGGGCATCGACCACACGGCAATCCGCGCCGCAATTGAAGCGCTGGCGCAGGGAACTGAAAATTTTGCCGCCCGCAGGATGGATCGCAGTGTGAAACAGGCGCTGGCGGGCAAGGCGTTAAATGAAATTGCTTAGGAGAAGCGTATGCCGCAAATCGTCGTGCTCCCCCATGCCAGCCTGTGCCCAGATGGCGCGGTGATCGAGGCGCCAGCCGGACAATCGCTGTGCGATGCGCTGCTTGAAAACGATATCGAAATCGAGCATGCGTGCGAGAAATCCTGCGCGTGCAGCACTTGCCATGTGATTGTGCGCGAAGGTTTCCTGTCTCTGGAGGAACCCAGCGAACGCGAGGAAGACATGCTCGATCGTGCCTGGGGGTTGGAGGCGGAATCGCGCCTGTCGTGCCAGGTGACGCTGGGTGAAACCGATCTGGTGGTCGAAATTCCGCGTTATACGCTCAATCACGCCAGCGAGGGCAAGTGATGAAATGGACCGATACGCTGCGCATTGCCGAAGCGCTGTATGACAAATTCCCCGAAACCGACCCGCTGACGGTGCGTTTCACCGATATGCATCAGTGGATTTGTGAGCTGGATGGCTTCGACGACGATCCGGAGCGCTCGGGCGAAAAAATCCTCGAAGCGATTCAGATGGCCTGGATCGACGAGGCGAGATAACGCTGCAGATTTTGGATGGTGGGGGTATATAACAAAAACCAGCATCCAGGCCACAGATTTTGGCGCTGTTTTTGAATACTGGGTGGTGTATATTTTTGGGGCTTACTGACCAAAAATGCTATTTGAGTCAGTTATTTTTGGGCGTTACGCACAGGCCGGCGGGTTCCTAGCGCCGGTTTTGCTTCATGATTTTCTGCTGCTCGCGCTGCCAGTCGCGTTCTTTCTCCGATTCCCGCTTGTCGTACTGCTTCTTGCCGCGCGCCAGGCCGACTTCGCACTTGATCCGCCCCTTCGAGAAATGCAGGTTCAGCGGCACCAGCGTGTAGCCGGAGCGCTCGACCTTGCCGATCATCTTGTTGATTTCGGATGCATTCAGCAGCAGCTTGCGCGTGCGCACCGGATCGGGGTGCACGTGGGTTGACGCGGTCGGCAGCGGGCTGATGTGACAGCCGAAGAGGAAAATCTCGCCTGAACGTACAATGACATAGGCTTCCTTGAGTTGCACGCGACCGGCACGGATAGACTTCACTTCCCAGCCTTCGAGAGCCATGCCTGCTTCGAAGCGTTCCTCGATGAAGTAGTCGTGAAAGGCTTTTTTGTTGTCGATGATGCTCATGAATGGGAAAATGGGCGTTTTCAATGGATCGAATAAGCGATTCTATCAAATGGTGCCATAGCTATGGGGTCTGTACGGAAATCAATTTTGCTGGGGTATAGCGCGGAGCAGATGTATACGCTGGTCGAGCGGATTGAGGAATACCCGCAATTTCTGCCGTGGTGTGGCGGCGTGAGCGTGCTGCGCGATGGTGATGACGGCGCAGTGACCGCGACCCTGACAATAGCCATTCACGGTTTTCGTCAAAGTTTCACCACGCGCAATCGGAATGTGCCGGGGCAATCGATTGCGATGTCGCTGGTCGATGGGCCGTTTAGCAAATTGCGCGGTGGCTGGCTGTTCAAGCCGCTGGGCGACGACGGCTGCAAGGTCGATTTCGGGCTGGAATACGAGTTTTCCAATCCTGTGCTGGCAGGTGTAGTCGGCCCGGTTTTCAATGCGGTTGCGGCAAGCTTTGTCGAATCTTTCCATGATCGGGCGAAGGAGATTTATGGCTGATTCGATGGCGGTGCAAGTCTGTTATGCAAAGCACGATGGCGCGATCCTGCGCCAGGTGTTCGTGCCTGCTGGCGCCACGGTGGAGCAGGCGATCCGGCAAAGCGGGATTTTGCAGCAAGTGCCGGAAATTGATCTGGCACACAACCGCACCGGCATTTTCGGCAAGCTCAAGCCGCTGGATGCCGTTGTGCGCGAACACGACCGGATCGAAATTTACCGGCCGTTGATAGCCGATCCGAAAGAGGCGCGCCGGCGCAGGGCGGAGCGCGGCTGAAAAGCTGCCGATGCCCACCACATGCGCGGCTAGCGTCCTGATGGCAGTAAGCCGGGTTCCAGTTCCCTTGCCGTCAGGTCCGCGCTGCTCGAATCAGGTCGCCAGCAGGCTTTTCGCTGCCGCGATGAAATCCGCCGCTGTAATGCCGCCGAGTGCCAGTTCGCACGCTTGCGGGAACTGGGTGAAATTGCGGTCAATCGAGCGCAGGTACAGCGGGTCGTAATGCTCGACCAGCAGCGCGTCAACCAGTGCATCCATCTGCCCGGAGAGCGCTTGTGCCTGCCAGTGCGCAATCTTTTGCTTGCCGTGCAGTTGTGTCAGGATTGCCAGCTTTTCATTCAGCAACGCCGGCTCGCGCACGAAGTGGTCGTAATCCTCCATCAGCAGCCGTACGCGGTTGGGATGCGACAGTTGCAGCGAAATGCAGGGCGATGCGCGCATCGTTTCCATCAGCGCTTCAGGCACGCGCAGGTTGCCAACCTTCTTGCTTTCGGATTCGACAAACACCGTCTTTTGCTGGTCAAAACCGCGCAGCGTATGCAGGATGCGGCTTTCAAACATTTTTTGCGATGGCTGCGGTTCCGAAGGCAGAGGCCCCAGCACCGAGCCGCGGTGCGCCGCCAGTTGTTCCAGATCGAGCACTTGCGCCCCTTCGCTGGCCAGCGTTTGCAGCAGCCGGCTTTTGCCGCTGCCGGTGGTTCCGCAGATGACGGCGTAACGGAAATGCCGTGGCATGTCTTCCAGTGCTGCAATTACCTGTTGCCGGTAGGTTTTGTAGCCGCCGGGAAGCTGTTCCGGATGCCAGCCGATTTTCGACAGGATGTGCGTCATTGAGCCGCTGCGGTTGCCGCCGCGCCAGCAGTAGATCAGCGGCTTCCAGTTGCGAGGCAGGTCGAGGAATCGCGCCTCGATGTGCGCGGCGATGTTTTTCGCCACCAGCGCGGCACCGATTTTCTTCGCCTCGAACGGGCTTTGCTGCTTGTAGATCGTGCCGACCCTAGCGCGTTCGCCGTCGTCCAGTACCGGGCAGTTAATTGCGCCGGGGATGTGGTCTTCTGCGAACTCGGACGGGCTACGCACGTCGATGATGGTGTCGTACTGGTCTAGCCGGGAAAAAAAGTCGCCATTCTCTGGCGTTTCGGATGGCTTCATCGCTTACTTCAATAACGGTTTCAGGTGCGGCCAGACGTTGGCTGCAATTTGTGGTTGGGCGCCGGCCACCGGGTGGATGCCGTCCGGCTGGAACAGGTCGCGCCTGTCAGCCACGCTAGCGAGCAGGAACGGCACCAGCGCAGATTTGGTTTCCTTCGCCAGCTTCGCATACATTGCGGCGAAGCTGCTGGCATAGCTGGCGCCATAGTTCGGTGGAATCTGGATGCCGGTCAGCAGCACTTTCGCTTTGGCCTGCCTGGCGGCGGCAATCATCGCGCGCAGGTTGGCTTCGGTACTTGCCAGCGGCAGCCCGCGCAAGCCGTCATTGCCGCCGAGTTCGATGATTACCACCGCCGGCTTGTGCTGCGCCAGCAGTGGCGGCAGGCGGCTTTTGCCGCCGCTGGTGGTGTCGCCGCTGATGCTGGCGTTGACTATTTTCGCTTCGATTCTTTCCGCTTTGGCGCGCTCGTTCAGCAGCGCGACCCAGCCTGTGCCATAGGCGATGCCGTATTCAGCCGATAGGCTGTCGCCGACCACCAGCACGGTTTTCGGCGCCGCCTGCGCGCTAGCCGGCAGCATCAGTGCGCACAGCAGCGCGATCAGCGATACGCACAGCGCATGCCATGCCGCTGGCGCGGTTCTTCTGCGATAATGGCCCATCATGTCATCCATCATTCAGCCCTCCATCGAGGCGATCGGCCTATCCAAGCGCGTGGTCGATGCGACCGGCGAACTGCCTATTCTGCAAAATATCCATTTTACCGTGCAAGCAGGCGAAACGCTCGCGATTGTCGGCGCTTCAGGCTCCGGCAAGACCACGCTGCTGGGTCTTCTGGCTGGACTGGATACGCCGAGCGAAGGCACGGTCAAGCTCGACGGCATCGACATCTTCGCGCTGGATGAAGATGGCCGCGCGGTGCTGCGGATGCACAAGCTCGGTTTCGTGTTCCAGTCGTTCCAGTTGCTGCCGCACCTGACTGCGCTGGAAAACGTGATGCTGCCGCTGGAACTGCGGCGCGATGCCGATGCGCGGGCGAAAGCCGAGGCGATACTGGCGCGGGTCGGGCTGGCATCGCGCTTTGGGCACTATCCGAAATACCTGTCCGGCGGCGAGCAGCAGCGGGTAGCGCTCGCGCGCGCCTTCGTGACCGAGCCGCCACTGCTGCTGGCAGACGAACCGACCGGCAGTCTGGATGCTGCCACTGGCGAAGCGGTAATCGGATTGATGTTCGAACTGAACCGTGAGCGTGGTTCGACGCTGGTGCTGGTGACACACGATCTGGCGATCGCCGCCCGCTGTGGGCGCACCATCACGATTGAGGCCGGGCGCATCGTTTGAAGCCTGTGTGCGGTTTTGCCGCATCCCGCTTTGCGTGATGTGCCTCTGGCTTGACTGGCATCCTAGGTTGAAGACAAATCCGTCGTTAGTCAGAAGCAGAATTGCGATGGGTATATGGTCAAAACGATAATTTGGTCCACATATTCTAAGGTTGTTTTTAAATACTGGGTGGAGTATATTTTTTGGCTTACTGACCCGAAATTCATTTGGGTCAGTTGCAAGCTCAACGCTGACGCTCGTGTTAGGCACTGAGGCGAAGTGAAGGTTGCGTCGCCTCAAAGCAGGCTGTGGTCGATGGTTTCCGTCATTGCGCGCTATGGCGGGCATCACGGGGCGTTGGTGGTTATGGCGCGGCTGGCGGCAGGTTTTCAGGGCCGGGCGCGGCTGGTGCGGCCGATTTGTCCGCTTCCGGTTTGGCTTGCGGCGCCTTGATCGGTGGCGTTGGGGGAACCTGTGCGTCGCCCTTTAATGGCGGCGTGGTCAGTTTTTTCTTCGCGCGCTCGATTTTTGCGGCCAGTTCCTTTTTCTTGGCTTCCGGCAGTTTCTGGTATTCCTGCCATTGCTCCGCCTTTTCTTCCGGTTTGAGCTTTTTCGCTTGCGCGAAATTCTGGCGTGCCTGGCGGCGCTGTTCAGGTGTCAGCTTGACCCAGTCGCGGATGCGCTCCTGCATTTTTTGCCGCTCTTCGGCGGGCATCGCTGCCAGCTTGTTGCCCAGTTCCAGCCATTTTTTCTTGCGCACCGCGTTGATTTGATCCCATTCGCTCGCCAGCGGCGCGAGTGCTTCCTGCTGTGCTGGCGTTAACTCAGCCCACAGAGGTCTGGAAGTGGCTTTTTTGTTCTTTTTCGATGCCGCAGCACCGTTGCTGGCAGAAACACTGGCTGACGAGCTATCCGCGGTGTCGCTGAAAAACAGTTGCGGCAGCCAGAAACCGGCGGCTGCCACTGCGATAGCAGCCACTACGGCCGCCAGCCATTTGCGGGCGGCGGCAGAAGGTGCGCCGCGCGTCACGTTTAGATACCCCGCTTGTCGAGGTAGGCTTTGAAGCCGTTGTCCAGATAGGCGGATGGCGGCAGTTCATCGGATACGACAGCGATGTCGATTTCGGCCGATTCATGCAGCTTGCGCTGTTTTTCGGCATGGTAGATGCCCGACAGGCCGCCGAGGAGTGCAGCGACCGTCAACAGCGCGCCGACCCGGCTCAGCCAGTAATAGGCTGGGTCGCCGAAGAAGGCGCCAACCTGGCCGGCGAAGACATTGCGTCGTACGAAAACGCGCAGCGGTGAATCTTTCTTTTTGCGTGAAATAGCAATTTTGCGTGAAGAAGCGAGATTTTCCGTGATGTTTGCTGGAAGATCGTCTGTTTTTTCATTCAGCGCATGCCTCACCTTGTAGGCAAAATCAAGTTCTTGTGCGTTGTTCATAAGTGTATTCCTCTGGCTTTAAGTGCCTGGGCGAGAGTTTGTGTTGCGCGATGGCAATGCGTTTTAACGCTGCCGACCGTGCAGCCCATCGCTTCGGCCGTTTCGGCCACGTCCATGTCATGCCAGTAACGCATGAGAAACGCTTCGCGTTGACGCGTTGGTAGTTTTTGTACTTCTTCGTCAATGATTTCAAGGACTTGCACGCGCTCAAGCTTCTCGGCGCCTGATTCGGCTGACTCGTTTCCCTTTTCCGGCGCATACGATTCGAGCAGGTCGAAATCCTCGTCATCCTCGGTCGTGTGGCCCAGGCTGGAAAACAGGCTGACCCACGTATTACGCAGTTTTTCTCGGCGAAAATAGTCGTTGACGGTGTTTTGCAAAATGCGCTGGAACAACAGCGGCAGTTCGGCTGGCGGGCGGTCGCCATAACGCTCCGACAGTTTGATCATCGCATCTTGCACGATGTCTAGCGCAGCCTCGTCCTTGCGCACGGCATAGTTTGCCTGTTTGAATGCGCGGCGTTCTACGCTGACGAGGAAGTCGGATAATTCTTTCTCAGTGGCCATTCGGTGTGGCTGAACGTGTCAGGCCGCCGGGTATGTGTTGTTGGACGGAAATTATGTGCGGGCGCTTGGCCAGAATGCTCGCATGCTAGCAAAGAACCATGCGTTTGTGCACATTTGTGTTGCGCAAAGCCCTTTGTTTTCAGTGTTCTATCAGATTACAGCTTTACCAAAATGGCATGACGGATTAACATAGCCCTTTCGCGATCCGCGAAATATGGCCCGTTTACATGCAATACATGATGTTGTGCGTGTCTGGGCGTGCTTTATTTTGAAGCTGTTTGTTCCAACCCGTGCCACAAGCATGAGAGATCGATGCCGGCGCAACAGGTTTCGGCTGTATCTGTTGCATCTTGCTGCATTGTGCAACACGGCTACCAGCGCGTGAGCAGATGCCGAAGATGCATGACAAGAGATGCCTTTTGTCTGTTTCTTACCGGTGAGGTTTCGTCAGGAGAGAACATCCGATCAATTTCCAGTGGACCTTGAAAGGAACTTAAGCATGAGTTTAGAAATGACTGGCGCAGAGATCCTCGTGCGCTGTTTGGCCGACGAGGGAGTCGAGCATGTGTTCGGTTATCCCGGCGGCGCAGTACTTTACATCTACGATGCCATTTACAAGCAGGATAAGTTCAAGCACATCCTGGTAAGGCACGAGCAGGCCGCAATTCATGCGGCTGACGCGTATTCGCGCAGTTCGGGCAAGGTTGGCGTGGCCATCGTGACTTCCGGTCCTGGCGTGACCAACGCCGTGACAGGCCTGGCAACTGCCTACATGGATTCCATCCCGATGGTGGTGATTTCCGGACAGGTTCCCACCCATGCCATCGGGCAGGACGCATTTCAGGAGTGCGATGCCATCGGCATTACGCGCCCGTGCGTCAAGCATAATTTCCTCGTCAAGGACGTCAGAGATCTGGCGCTGACGATCAAGAAAGCCTTTTACATTGCATCCACCGGACGCCCAGGGCCGGTGCTGATCGATGTTCCGAAGGATGTCAGCATGCTGCCGTGCCTGTATGACTACCCGAAAGAAATCGACATGCGTTCGTACAAGCCGATCGAAAAGGGGCATACGGGCCAGATCCGCAAGGCCGTGCAGATGCTTCTGCAGGCAGAGCGCCCTATGATCTACGCCGGCGGCGGCGTGATTCTGGCGAATGCGTCGGAAGATCTGAACCATCTGGTCGATCGCCTTGGTGCCCCATGCACCAACACGCTGATGGGGCTGGGCGGTTATCGTGCGTCGAGCGACAAGTATGTCGGCATGCCGGGCATGCACGGCACCTACGAAGCCAATCTGGCGATGCAGAACTGCGACGTGCTGGTCGCCATTGGTGCACGCTTCGATGATCGCGTGATCGGCAATACCACGCATTTCTCGTCGCAGCAACGCAAGATCATTCATATCGATATCGATCCGTCTTCGATCTCCAAGCGCGTCAAGGTTGATGTGCCGATTGTCGGCGGCGTCAAGGAAGTGTTGCAGGAATTCCACGCGCAACTCGACGCGGCCAATGCGAAACCGAATGCGGCCGCGCTGGCATCGTGGTGGAAGCAGATCAATGAATGGCGTCAGCTTGATTGCATGAGTTACGAGAAATCGGACACCATCATCAAGCCGCAGTACGTGATTCAGAAGCTGTGGGAAGTCACGAAGGGTGATGCATTCATCTGTTCGGACGTTGGTCAGCATCAGATGTGGTCTGCTCAGTACTATCCGTTCGACAAGCCGCGCCGTTGGTTCAACTCCGGCGGTCTGGGCACGATGGGGGTCGGCCTGCCGTTCGCGATGGGCGTGCAGTTGGCCAACCCGGGCGCGACCGTTGCCTGCGTTACCGGCGAAGGTTCGATCCAGATGAATATCCAGGAACTGGCAACCTGCAAGCAATACAACTTCACGCCGAAGATCATCATGCTCAACAATGGCGTGCTCGGCATGGTGCGCCAGTGGCAACGGGTCGATTACGGCTCTCGCTATTCCGAGTCGTATGTTGATTCTCTGCCGGAGTTCAACAAGCTGGCTGAAGCCTATGGCCATGTCGGCATCAAGGTCGATAAGCCTGCTGACGTCGAAGGTGCGCTGAAGGAGGCGTTTGCGATGAAGGACAGGCTGGTATTCATGAACATCCTCACAGATCCGTCGGAAAACGTCTGGCCGATGGTGAAGCCAGGCATGGGATTGACGCAAATGTTGTTGGGCTCGGAGGAACTGTAATCATGCGACACATCATCTCGGTATTGCTGGAAAACGAAGCGGGTGCGCTGTCGCGTGTGGTTGCACTGTTTGCTGCCCGTGGTTACAACATCGAAACGCTGACGGTTGCGCCGACAGAAGATGCGACGCTGTCGCGGATGACGATTGTCACCCGCGGCTCGGATGACGTGATCGAACAGATTACCAAGCATTTGAATCGTCTGGTTGAAGTCGTCAAGGTGGTTGATCTGACCGACGGCTCACATGTCGAACGCGAACTGATGCTGATCAAGGTGCGCGCAGTCGGCAAGGAGCGCGAGGAGATCAAGCGCACGGTCGATATCTTCCGAGGACACATCATCGACGTCACTGAAAAGGCGTACACGATCGAACTGACTGGCGACAAGAGCAAGCTTGACGCATTCATCGACTCGATCGACCGCGCGTCGATTCTGGAAACGGTGCGTACCGGCGGCTCTGGCATCGGCCGCGGCGAGCGCATTCTGAAAGCTTAATTCCGTTCGGGACATCCGTAACTATGCCGATTGCGCATTACGGATGTCCTGGCGAAATTGAAAAATCAATTTAACTTGGGAACAATTATGAATGTTTTTTATGACAAGGACTGTGACCTTTCCCTGATCAAGGGCAAGAAGGTCGCCATCATCGGCTATGGTTCGCAAGGCCATGCACATGCGCAAAACCTGAACGATTCCGGCTGCCAGGTCGTGGTCGGCCTGCGCAAGGGCGGTGCATCCTGGAACAAAGTTGTCGGTGCTGGCCTGCAAGTGGCTGAGGTTGACGAAGCCGTCAAGGGTGCCGATGTCATCATGATTCTGCTGCCGGACGAAAACATCGCCGACGTTTACAACCAGAGCGTGGCGCCGAATGCCAAGCAAGGCGCTGTGCTGGCCTTCGCGCATGGCTTCAACGTGCTGTACGGCCAGGTCGTGCCGCGTGCCGACCTCGACGTGATCATGGTTGCACCGAAAGCGCCGGGCCACACCGTGCGCGCAACTTACAAGCAGGGCGGCGGCGTGCCGCACCTGATCGCCGTGCATCAGGACAAATCCGGCATTGCGCGCGATATTGCTTTGTCATATGCGTCAGCCAACGGCGGTGGTCGTGCCGGCATCATCGAAACCACGTTCCGTGCTGAAACCGAGACCGACCTGTTCGGCGAGCAGGCAGTGTTGTGCGGCGGCGCAGTCGAACTGATCAAGGCTGGCTTCGAAACGCTGACCGAAGCCGGTTATGCACCGGAAATGGCTTACTTCGAATGCCTGCACGAGCTGAAGCTGATCGTTGACCTGATCTACGAAGGCGGCATCGCCAACATGAACTACTCGGTATCGAACAATGCCGAGTATGGCGAATACGTGACCGGACCGCGTGTGATCAACGACAGCTCCAAAGAAGCGATGCGTCAGTGCCTGAAAGACATTCAGACCGGTGAATACGCGAAGAGTTTCATCCTGGAAAACAAGGCTGGCGCTCCGGTGCTGACCTCGCGTCGTCGTCTGAATGCAGAGCACCAGATCGAAGTTGTTGGCGCCCAGTTACGTGCGATGATGCCGTGGATCGCGAAAAACAAGATGGTGGATCAAAGCAAGAACTAATTATTGCCTTGCAGGTAGTGTGCATGAAAGGGCGACCGTTTCGGTCGCCCTTTTTTGCACACATGACTAGCTGCATGCTGGCGAATTTATTCGCAACATTCACCATCGCGCACGACATGCAAGCCGAAGCAATCTTTTGGAATGTATTCATATGATCACGTACAGCCCTGCGGAAATATCTGCGGTACAACCAGATTTCCAGAGTTCCAATGCAGAGAAAAAGCATTGGCCAGATTTTTTGGCTGCCTTGCATCAGGAGGTCGTTCCTGCCCTGGGGTGTACCGAACCTATCTCGCTTGCTTTGGCGTCAGCAATTGCGACATATCATCTTGGGGTTATGCCTGAAATGATCGAAGCGAAGGTGTCTGCCAACCTGATGAAGAACGGTATGGGCGTGACCGTCCCGGGCACGGGAATGGTCGGGTTATCGATTGCAGCGGCAGTTGGCGCTTTGGGCGGCGACCCTGAAGCGGGACTCGAGGTGCTGAATGGCCTGACGCCAGCAACGGTTGACGCTGCAAAGCGAATGCTCAAGGATGGGCGAGTCAGCGTTGCCGTCAGCAGGGAAGACGTGCCCGTGCTGTATGCAGAATCCAGAGTGTCTCATGGTACGGACTGGGTAAGGGTTTGCATTGCCAATGCGCATACCAACGTGATTCAAATCGAAAAGAATGGCAGTACGCTTTACCAAGCGACTGAATCGCTTGAGAATGTGGAAACAAAGGGCTTTAGCTTCGACAATGTCACGGCGCGTGATGTGTATGACTTCGCCACGTCATGCCCGATCCCGGATATTTCATTCATGCTTGAAGCCGGGAAACTCAATTCAGCGCTGTCTCATTTGGGATTGGATTCGAACTGGGGACTGCATATTGGCGCAACGCTGGTTCGTCAGATTGCAAACGGATTGCTGTCAGATGATTTGCACACCCGAGTTCTGATACGGACGACGTCAGCATCTGACGCCAGGATGGGGGGGGCGGCAATTCCGGCCATGAGCAATTCTGGGTCGGGCAATCAAGGGATTGTGGCGACCATGCCGGTTGTTGTTATCGCAGAACATCTCAAGGCTGACAATGAGGCTCTGGCGCGTGCGCTTACGCTTTCGCATTTGATGGCAATATACATTCACAGCAAGCTGCCCAAGCTCTCAGCGCTATGTGCGGTGACTACTGCTGCCATGGGAGCTGCGGCTGGCATGGCATACCTGTTGGGAGGGCAATATCGGGCCGTCGCGATGGCCATTTGCAGCATGATTGGTGACGTATCTGGCGTGATATGTGATGGCGCTTCAAATAGTTGCGCCATGAAGGTCTCGACTTCAGCTGCATCGGCTTATAAGTCGGTGCTAATGGCGCTTGAAAACTCTCGTGTAACGGGCCAGGAGGGGATTGTTGAAGAAAGTGTCGATGCTTCAATTGCCAATCTGTGTGCACTCGCAAGCAAAAGCATGGTTTATACGGATCATCAGATTCTTGAAATCATGGTGACGAAAGAGTGTTGAGCATATTCTTACCGCTGATTTGCTCTACAAGATCGTTAGATTTTCTCATATTGATGTGGCCGGGAGAAAATCATGGCATCGCGAAATTTTCTCTGACATGACCAAGACTCAAGCAGCAAGTTTTTTTCTTGGGACGAAAGATGCGCCAATTTAGTGACTACGAAATTCAGAACCGGCTCTATGAGAGCGCTACCAGCATTTTTTTCAGGGCTTGATCCTGTGTAGGGTGCCGGAGTATGAGTGAAAATGCCTTGATAGCGCCAGCTATTGAGCTGTTTTGAAAAAGGCAGGGTGGCGTTTAGTTGCAATTATTTCGCGTGAAAGCGCGCATCAGCTTGTTACAGCAAGCCACACAGGTGGTGGTTCCCAGTCGCGAATCCAGTCAGGTATGTCATCAGGTGGCATGGGGCGCGCTATGCAATACCCCTGAGCCAAGTGGCATCCCATTTGGAGTAGCGATAAGCCCTGTTCCTGAGTTTCCACACCCTCTGCGATGACCTGCCGTCCGAAAGTGTGAGCCAGGTTCACAATGGTTTCGATCAGGGCGTAGTCATCGAGATTGTTGAACATGTCCTGTACGAAAGAACGGTCAATTTTCAGGATTTTCGTTGGCAGACGGCGGAAGTAAGTCAGGGATGAATACCCGGTGCCGAAATCATCGAGCGCAAACGTCACGCCGAGTTCCCCACACGCAGCAATGATCGCGGTGACGCTATCAATATCCTCCATGAAACTTGTTTCCAGAATTTCAAGCTGAAGAAATTCCGGGCTCACTTCAGGATATTCTGCCAACAGAGCTGATAGACGCTGAACAAAGCCGGGTTGTTGCAGATGAAAGCCGGAAATGTTGATGCTGACAGGCAAAATCAGGCCGCGCTCAGACCATTCAGACATTTGTTGCAGTACGCTGCGCGTAACCCACTCACCGAGAGCAACAGCGAGTTGCGTGTTTTCTGCCATGGGGATAAATTCTGCGGGGCCGAGCAGCCCGCGTTCCGGATGTTGCCAGCGGATCAGCGCTTCTGCACCAGTCACTTGACCAGTGGACATGTTGACTTTCGGTTGGTAGTGCAGCCTGAACTCGTTGCACGAAATGGCTTTTTCTATTCTCAGAAGCAAGGCGTGCTGGTGATGCCATATCCGTTCCGCCTCGAGATCGAATATGCAGAACCGATTCTTGCCGGAGCGCTTGGCTATATACATCGCCTGGTTCGCGTGCCTGATAAGCATGTCGGCGTCGCCAACGTCTTGCGGAAAGATGGATACACCAAGGCTTGCAGTAAGCAGGGTTTCTGTATTGGCGATTCGAACTGGTTCGGTGATGGCTTTCAGTATTTGTGAAACCCTAAGTTCGATTTCTTTGATATGGGTCATGCCGCCCAGCATGACTACAAACTCATCGCCGCCCAGCCGCGCAGCGACGTCGCCCGGGTGCAAATTTTCTTCCAGTCTCCTGGCAATTTGAGCCAGCACTTCATCTCCTGTATCTTGCCCCCAGATATCGTTTATTTCCTTGAAGCCGTCCAGGTCGATATAGCAAACGCCGAGGTACTTTCCTTGACTCTCGGCATACGCAATGGATTGTTGCATACGGTCAACAAGCAGCACACGGTTTGGCAGGCCGGTTAGCTTGTCGTAGTAAGCCATATGCGTGATTTGTTTCTGGCTTTCATCCAGTTCGATCAGCAGGTTATTCAGTGATTTGTTGCTTTCGAACAGCGCGCTGGTCGTTTGCAACTGCCGTTTCCATGTCTTGAACAGCATCCAGCTCGATGCGCCGGATACGATGGCGAAAATGGCAAGAAATGCAAGCGTTTCCCATAGCTTTCTACGCCATTCGGCCAGATAGTCATCCAAAGCCAGGCCGGCGATGATGTAGAGCGGCGCGTTGGGCAATTTGCGGTAGGAAAAAAGGCGATGGACATCATCCAGGGCAGCTTCTGCGCGGTAGGTGCCTGAGGGAGCGCCGCTCTCGATCAGGCTTTTCAGGGGGGCTGACGGCGGGGTTGTCCCCAGGCCGGAATTATCCTTGGCTTTGGAAAAAGGGTAACGCAGAACCATGTCAAGATCGCGGTCGCGCAGGATCAGTGCGCCGTTGCTGCCCATGTCATAAACGGTGAGCAGCTGCTTGATCCGATCGAAATCGATGTTTGCAGTGGCGATTCCGGCAAAGCGGCCATCCGGGTGGTTGATTCGGTAACCGACAGTCAATCCATAGCTGTATGGTTTTGTGGTGACAAGTGGTTTGGAAAAGGCGTGGCGGTCACCGGACGACTGCTTCAGGAAGACAAAGAAATCACTGTTGCCAACATTTGATGTTGTGCCGGCCGCACCTGCCTGCCCCATTACCACGGTACCATCTGCGTTGACAATGCCCGTGCCGATGGCTTCTGGCATGACGATCTTTTGATAACCGGCAAAAGCCAGGTCCGGTTGCCCCAGCATGAGCTGACGCTCCATCTCGTATTTTATGGTTCGTGCAGACTGGCTGACCTGGTCAACGTAGTTGGAAATGCTTTGTGAAATCGCATGAGCCAGGTTTTGCACATGCACTTCTGCCAGGTGCTCAGTTTGTTTGCGGGAGTGTATCAGGCTGATGACGCTGTAAATGGCAAAAAGCAGGTTACTGGCGATCACAAAAAGCAAGAGCCATCTTCCAAAAAAGCGTCTCAGCATGATGCTTTCCCCTGATTCTGCCCCGAAATAATCAAATAATTGTTATTTTAATTATGCCACGCAATTTGCGTTTAGCCAGACAAGCAAACTGGTTCAGGGTGTAAAGAGGTAGGTGGCTTGTATTGTGGCATTATCATCAACATATGGCTGGTCGCGCTGTATAGTGTAGCCAAGCAATTTTCCTACAATAGCATTTTGGCTGCGATAATCTCACTTTTTCGAGCCCTTAGCTCAATACATTCGAACGCAGCAGATAACCATGCCAAAACAGAAGGAAGAACAGCACACAAAACATACCCCTATGATGCAGCGGTGGGTGTTACCTATGAAAATAATGGCGTAACTTTCAAAAGTTACGCCAAAAGTTACGCCAAATCACGCTGCTTTTTTTCTCGCCCCGGTATTCATTGGCGGCGGTAGGTCAGAGATCGGCCGTGCCTCAGACCATTCATCCACTTCTCGCACCAGCCATGCAACACGATTGCCTGATAACTGTCTAGGCTTGGGGAATTGCGATTCGCGCACCAGGCGTTGAATCGTTGTTTCAGACAGCGACGTTACAGAGGCCACGGAAGGCAAGTCGATGTAGATTGGTTTCATCCCAATGTTCATTTTTTCCTCCAACTATTAAGCATTTCTTACAGGTTTACTGGTGACCAAACCCAAAACGCGAATTCGCGCTTTGCGTAGTGGTTCGCGCGCTAGGTGCTGGCCGGCGTGCAGCCGGTGACTGGTGACCAAGTTGAATCAGTCCCTTTGATTTCGGATTTGCTCATGCTGCCTCCTTAAGCGCATTGATTACATCGCGCGCGACTGGCGGACAGACGGCGTTGCCAAGCATGTGCACAGCCAGCCTATGTTGTCGCGGGAGCTGGTAGTTTTCAGGGAATCCCATCGCGGCTCGGCATTCGTTGGCTGTCAGCATGCGCATGTGGTCGCCATCGATGACGGCCCATCTGTCGCGTGTAGTGATGGTGCCAATGGGTCTGTCCAGCGACCTGCCGCCACGTTCATTGCCGTAATAAGCCGTCAGGAATCTGTTGCCGTGCGCCGTCCTGCCAGCTGCGATTCTGCGCAGCGTATTTTGTGACCGTCCGGATCGATTGATTGGCGTCCAGTTTCCGCCGCCGAAGTTGATAATCTTGCTGGCCGGCACACGCTCTTGATGCTCGAAATTCAGCATCAATGGGTGCTGACTGCGAGTAGCGATGATGAATAGTCGCTCCCTATGTTGCGGCACGCCGTGGTCAGCTGCGTCAATGATGTGCGGCGCAAGGCAGTAGCCAAGCGACTCCATCGCCATGCGCCAAGCTGGGTAGAGTGACCATCGTATGAATTCCGGCACGTTTTCGATGATGGCTGCTGCCGGCCTGTGGTGTTCGGCAGCAGCAACGACGGCCCACGCAGTTGACCGGCTTGCATCGTGTTGCGGGTTTCCGTTTGCGCGCCCACGAGCTTTGCTGTGACCTTGGCAGCACGGTGATGCGAGCAATAGATCGTGCGCAGGGACGTCTTCCCATCGCGCCTGCTGCAGGTCTTGGCATGCGTGCTTGGAGGTTGGGTGGTTTTTTGAGTGAACTTCGACGGCCTCCAGCCAATGGTTTGCCGCCCAAACGATATTGCAGTCAGCCATTTCAGCACCAACACTGAATCCGCCTGCGCCTGCAAATAGGTCGATGGCTCTCATGCCTTCCTCACTGCGTCAGCTGCAGGTACCGCCGGACAAACTGAGCCTGCGCAATGCCGGCGTGCACGGCCCGGATTGGTTGTGGCAGTTTTTGAATGCCGCGCAGGATTTCCCAGTCAGCATCGTGCTCAGGCATCAGGTCGCGGCGCTCGGTGGCCAGCAATTTGAGGTCGACGCGTTTGACAGCGTCACTCTCTTGCTCCGGCAGACCGAATTTTCGGCGAATTACCGCCTGCAGGCGCGCCTCGATGGCTCGATAGTCCGGCAGCAGTTCCTTGAGCGGCTTGGGAATGTCTTTCAGATAGGCTTCGCTGGCATCGTGCAGCAAGGCTTCCAGCGCGTATTTCTGGTCTTGCACA
>JAGSYW010000041.1 GCA_018262475.1 Burkholderiaceae bacterium
TGCGCAATACGAACAGGCAAAGAACGAGCATGTCAAAATCAAGACTGACAGCAGCCAGTTCGGCATGCATGCCGAATATGTGGCGGAAATGGCGCGGCAGCTGGTGTACGAGCAATACAAGGAAGACACCTACACCCGCGGCCTGAACGTCTACACCACCATCACCAAAGCCGATCAGGACGCCGCCTATCTGGCGCTGCGCAAGGGCGTGATGGATTATGAAAAGCGCCACGGCTATCGCGGTCCTGAAGGCCACATGGAAATTCCGGCATCGAAGGAAGAAGCGGCAGACGCGATCGAAACCGAACTGGCCGACCATCCGGAAAGCGACGACATCCTGCCGGCAGTCGTGCTCGAAGCCTCACCCAAATCGGTGCGGGCGGCCTTGTCGAGCGGCGATGAAATCACCATCACCGGCCCGGGGCTGACCTTCGCCGCCGGCGCGCTCGCCGCGAACGCCGCGCCGAACCGCAAAATCAAGCGCGGTTCTATCATCCGCGTGAGCGAAGACCCGAAAGGCTGGAGCATCACGCAGATGCCGCAAGTTGAATCCGCATTCATCGCCGTCAACACGCAGGATGGCGCCATCCGCGCGCTGGTCGGCGGTTTCGATTTCAACCGCAACAAGTTCAACCACGTAACGCAGGCGTGGCGCCAGCCGGGCTCGTCTTTCAAGCCGTTCATCTATTCCGCCTCGCTGGAGCGCGGCTTCTCGCCCTCGACCATGATCAGCGACACGCCAGTATCATTTTCCGCCGGACAGACTGGCGGACAGGCGTGGGAACCGAAGAACTATGACGGCAAGTACGACGGCCCGATGACGATGCGGCGCGGCCTGACGAAATCGAAAAACATGATTTCGGTACGCATCCTGAACAAAATCGGCGCGCAATACGGCCAGGAGTACATCACCCGCTTCGGCTTTGAAGCGGCAAAGCATCCGGCCTACCTGACGATGGCGCTCGGCGCAGGTTCGGTCACACCATACCAAATGGCCGCCGCGTATTCGGTATTCGCCAATGGCGGCTACAAGATCAACCCGTACATCATTTCCAAAGTCACCACCAGCGAAGGCAAGGTGCTGTCGCAGGCGCAGCCGGAGAAGGCAGGCAGCGAAGCGCTGCGGGTGATCGATGAACGCAATGCATTCCTGATGGACAGCATGATGAAGGATGTGGTCCGTTTCGGCACCGCAACCAAGGCGATGTCGCTCGGCCGCTCCGATCTGGCGGGCAAGACCGGCACCACCAACGATTCGCATGATGCGTGGTTCGCCGGCTACCAGCCGAAGATTGCTGCGGTCGCATGGATCGGTTTCGACCAGCCGAAAAATCTCGGCAGCCGCGAAACCGGCGGCGGCCTGGCGCTGCCAATCTGGATCGGCTATATGGAAAAAGCGCTGAAGAACGTGCCGGTCGAAGCGCGCCCAGTACCTGAAGGCATGATCCAGTCCGGCGGCGAATACTACTACGTCGAAAACCCGCCGGGCACCGGCGTGCGCAACCTCGGCACCGAGGGGCAGACGCCGAAGGAAGACAAGCCTGGCAGCGACGACAAGGAAGAGGACGAACAGTAGGAAAAAGCGAGGCGGCAGGTGGCGCACCACACGCTGCCCGCTGCTTTCCGAGCAGTTTTTTTGCGGGTTATTGCGCCGCCAGCCCGCCCTGTTTGCCCAAGCAACCGTTTCACCGAGCCGAGGCTAGCCGAAAATAACTGACCGAAACGCCATTTCGGTCAGTAAGACCCCAAAACATACTCCACCCAGTATTAAAATACAGCCAGTAAAAATGTGGCCTGTCAGCATGGTTTGATACCATACCGCCCCCAAAAAAAGAACCACACGGATTACGGCACCAGCGTCAAAGGCTGGCCTGCATGTGCCCCAGCCAGTTCCGACAATCGTGCAAACAGTTCCATGCCGTCGCGCGTGTCGCGCCACTGTCCATCGACAAACCCGAAGTGAAACCCGCCTGCACTGGCAGCAACCCAGATCTGCTGCATCGGCGCCTGACTGTTGACGATGATTTTCGCGCCGCTGTCGATGAACTCGATATCAAGCACATTGCCGGACAGCGCACATTCGACATCAATGCCTGCCGCATCGGCCTCTTGTTCCAGCGTCTCTGCCACACGTTGCAAAACGGCTTGCGCCAGCGCAAGGAATTCGGTTTCAGTCATGCTACACTCCATTCGACTTTCATTTTCGTGATTGTAATCGTGAAGCCACTTTCCGTATTGCCGCGCATCGTCGCAATCCTCGTTCTGGCAAACGCGCTCGCCGCATGTGGCCAGAAAGGCCCGCTCTATCTGCCGGACACAAAAGAGCCGAAAACATCGAAATCCGCCAAGCCCGCCCTGCCGCCGCTACGACAGACGGATGTCAGCACGCCTGCGGTGCCAGAAATCGATACACAACCCAACATTCCTCCAGCCAAATAACATGAGCCATTTCTCTTACAAAAACGGGGCGCTTTGCGCCGAGAATGTTCCGCTGGCCGACATCGCACGCCAGTTCGGCACCCCTGCCTACGTCTACTCCAAAGCCGCGCTACTCGAAAACTACGCCGCCTACGCCGACACCTGCAAGCTGCATGGCCCGGAAAAAAGCCCGGCGCTGGTGTGCTTCGCGGTCAAATCAAATTCCAACCTGGCGGTGCTGAACCTGCTGGCGCGTCAGGGAGCCGGTTTCGACATCGTTTCCGGCGGCGAACTGCAGCGCGTGCTGGCCGCTGGCGGTGATCCGAAAAAGGTCATCTTTTCCGGCGTCGGCAAAACTGCAGACGACATTCGCCTAGCGCTGACGCACGGCATCCTGTGCTTCAACGTCGAATCCGAAGCCGAACTGCATCACCTCAACGAAATTGCCGGCAAGATGGGGCAACCGGCGCCAATTTCATTCCGAGTAAACCCGGATGTCGATGCAAAAACCCATCCGTACATCTCGACCGGCCTGCAGGAAAACAAGTTCGGCATCCCTTTTCCGGACGTGCTGGCCTGCTACCGCAAGGCGGCAATGCTGCCCAACATCCGCGTGCTTGGCATCGATTGCCATATCGGCTCGCAACTGCTGGATGACAAGCCGCTCTTGGATGCGCTCGACAAAATGATCGACCTGGTTGACCGCCTGAACCATGAGGGCTACAACCTGCAGCATCTGGACATCGGCGGCGGATTGGGCATCGCATACAACAACGAACAACCGGTGAAGGTGCAGGATTACGTGCAGCGGCTGTACGCGAAGGTCAACCACTGGCGGCTGCACAAATATCAGGGCCGCCCGATCAAGATCATCTTCGAGCCGGGCCGCTCGATCGTCGGCAATGCCGGACTGCTGCTGACCGAGGTGCAGTATTTGAAGCCGACGCCGACGAAGAATTTCGCCGTGGTCGATGCTGCGATGAACGACCTGATGCGCCCGGCGCTGTATGATGCGTGGCACCGCGTGCAACCAGTGAAGGAAAGCGGCGCACGCAAGCTGGTATGGGATGTGGTCGGCCCGGTGTGCGAAACCGGCGACTGGCTGGCGCACGACCGCGAACTGGCGCTGTCGCAAGGCGATTTGCTGGCGGTAATGTCGGCAGGCGCCTATGGCATGACGATGGCGTCGAACTACAACAGCCGACCGCGTGTGGCCGAAGTGATGGTCGATGGCGACCGCGTGCACCTTATCCGCAAACGCGAACAGGTGGCCGACCTGTTCGCGCTGGAATCGCTGCTACCGTAATGTTGCATTAATGTTGTGTTAATCGGGGGGAGCCTGGCAGCCTCAAAAATACTGGGCGAGGTATTTTCAAACCGCCTTTATATTCGTGGCACATATGCCAGTTTTTCGAACATCCCCCGTTTTATTCCTGATTCCGGTTGCGGCGCGCGATAAACGCCGCCAGCCGGAACAGCAGCAACGCGGCGACGATCGCGCCGAACCACAGCGGCTGGTTCGCCCCGTAACGCGACACTTCCAGCCAGTAATGCACCACCGCCAGCACCGCGCTGACGTAGGTCAGCCGGTGCAGCCACTGCCACTTCTTTCCGCCCATCCAGCGCATCGCCACCTGAAAGCTGGTGGCGGCCAGAACCAGCATGATCACGAGCGAAATGAAACCTGTCAGCAGCGGCATCCGTGTCAGAATGCGCGCCAGTACGGCCAGCAGCTCGGCCGAGCGCCGCAACCACAGGTAAGTCGCAAAATGCAGCACACCATATGCAAACGCATACATGCCCGGCAAACGGCGAAACGCGGCCAGCCAATTCCAGCCGGTCACGCGGCGCAATGGCGTCACCGCCAGCGTAAAACACAACATGTAAAGCGACCAGTCGCCGGTTTTCCACAGCACTGCGCGCACCGGTTCGTCCCCAAGACCGTCCGTGACGCCAAGAAACAGCAGCCGCGCCAGCGGCAGCAGCGACGCCAAGTGCAGCACCACGCGCAATATCGCCAATTGTCTGGGTGAGGGTTTGGCCAGCATTTCCATCAGAATCGCCTTTCTGCTTGCGCACTCGACGGCAAGCCTACCGATTATCGTACAATACCCTGCTTGATTCTTCTGCCGTTTCTTTCCATTACATGTCCAAACTCTGGCAAGCCCGTTTCTTCACCACTGCGAATTCGCTGCGCGATTTGCCGAAAACGAATGTTCCCGAAATCGCATTTGCCGGCCGTTCGAACGCCGGCAAATCGACTGCGATCAATGTGCTGTGCAACCAGAAAAAACTGGCTTTCGCTTCGCGTACGCCGGGCCGCACGCAGCACATCAACTTTTTCTCGATTGGCGGCGCGCATGTCGGCCAGCACCGTCACGATCCAACCAATGTTGATGAAATCAAGGCGTTGCTGGTCGATCTTCCCGGGTATGGCTATGCCGAGGTGTCCGGCGATGCCAAGCTGCACTGGCAGGAATTGCTGGGCGATTACGTGCAACGCCGCAAGCAGCTAGCTGCACTGATATTGATGATGGATGCGAGGCGTCCTTTTACCGACCTCGATATCCAGATGCTCGAATGGTTCGCCACGACCGGCAAGCCAGTGCATTGCATCCTGACCAAGGCCGACAAGCTCAACCGCAGCGAAGCGGCCGATGCATTGCGAAAAACCAGAACCATCCTCGCCAGCTATGTCGATGAACAGGGCAAACCATTCCCGTTCACCGCGCAACTGTTTTCGGCGCTGAAACGCACCGGCCTGGAAGAAGCGGATCAGCGCATACTCGCGCTGGCAGGGCTGCAGGAAGAAGATACGCAGAAATGAACAACCCCGGGGATATGACGCCTCCCCGGGGATACTGCCTGAATTTCCCAAAAGAACCGGCATCACGGCTACCGGGTACTACCGAAGAAATCCCCCCGGAAAATGAAGCACTCCCGGGGGGTGAACCTGGCCATACAGTTCCTGGCCAGTTCTCTGCCAAGGGGGACGGCAGATAATAGGCAAAACGAGTTGCCTGCAAATAAGACGATTTGCCGCGGCAAAAGTTCCACCTTGTCGGGATTCCCGTTATGCTTTTATTTTCGGTGATGCGCTCGATCAAATCCTGCGCAGATTATTCCCCCACAGAAGAAACGGATTCTCATGCCCAATCAGCCATTTGCCGCCACCTTCCCTTCACTGCGGCTGCGCCGCATGCGGCGCGATGCCTTCACCCGCACCTTGATGCAGGAACATGCCGTAACCGTTGCCGATCTGATTTACCCAGTCTTTCTGCTGGATGGAAAAAACCGGCGCGAAGCGGTCGCATCGATGCCAGGGGTCGAACGGCTGTCTCTCGATTTGCTGCTGCCGGTAGCCGAGGAATGCGTAGCGCTTGGCATTCCGGTCATGGCGCTGTTTCCGGTAATCGAGCCGGCACTGAAAACGCCAGATGGCCGCGAAGCGTTAAATCCTGACGGCGTGCTGCCGCGCGCAATTGCCGCGCTCAAAGAGCGTTTTCCGCAACTCGGCATCCTGACCGACGTTGCGCTCGACCCCTTCACCAGCCACGGCCAGGATGGCTTGCTCGACGACAGCGGCTATGTGCTCAACGATGAAACCGTCAGCGTGCTGACGCAGCAGGCGCTGCTGCAGGCGCAAGCGGGTGCCGACATCATCGCACCGTCGGACATGATGGATGGCCGCATCGGCGCAATTCGCAACGCGCTGGAATCGCACCGCCAGCCGCACACCCGCATCATGGCGTATTCGGCCAAATATGCGTCCGCATTCTACGGCCCGTTCCGCGATGCAGTCGGTTCGAGCGCCACCCTGGGCAAGGCCGACAAGGCAAGCTACCAGATGGATCCAGCCAATAGCGACGAAGCCCTGCGCGAAGTGGCGCAGGACATTGCCGAAGGCGCGGACATGGTGATGGTCAAGCCCGGCATGCCGTATCTGGACATCGTGCGCCGCGTGAAGGATGCGTTCCGCGTGCCGACCTTCGCCTATCAGGTCAGCGGCGAATACGCGATGCTGAAGGCGGCGACACAAAACGGCTGGCTTGAGCACGACCGCGCAATGATGGAAGCCATGCTGGCGTTCAAGCGCGCCGGCGCCGATGGCGTGCTAACCTATTTTGCGCGCGATATTGCCCGCCTGCTGCAAGCGCGCGCTCGCGGCTGAACATCGCGTCATTCAGACTGGCAAATCTTTTCCCATCTATGAGCAAAAAATAAACGCCCCAAACTTGATTTTCATCAAAATACATCTCACCTTGATTGCCCAACATTCATTACCGTACGGAAATTTCCTCTGTATCAAAGTGATGGCCAATTGTCGCGGGGCAATGGCACCAAACAAGAAAGCAATCAGACTGAATTAACAGCAATTGGCAGCGGCATGCGCTGCCGTTCCCTTCGCGCCAAACGGGGGGAATGGTTTCACGCAGCCGCCCTGCATCAGGCAAATCCAGTCTGCCATTCGAATCCGGTCATGTCCGGAACCAGCAGGAGACGAGGGATTGCGCGCTTTGGAGTCTTTTCGGTGGCCTGAATTATGGCGTATGGCTGCGGTCGCATTCCTGCTGGCCGCACTTGCCGTTGCCGGCGCCCATCTCGCCCCCCCCCTTTCTGTAGCATCACTGCTTGCTTCCGTTTTTTCCACAGCATCAATTCCAACCGCGCCATTCTCCACCACCCCATCAGGCACCCTGCCGCTGATTGCCGGGCAAACCGGTCTGGCACTGGCGGCGTTGCTCATTTTTGGCCATCGCTGCTGGCCCGGCATTTTTATCGGCGCATTCGCCGCCAGCCTGATTCTGGGGCATCCCTGGCTGTCTTCGCTGGTTGCCACTGCAGCAACGACACTGACTGCCTCGCTCGGCGCAGCAATGCTGCGCCATTTCAATTTCGACCCGGCAATGACGCGGATGCGGGATTATTTCCTGCTGTTCCTGCCAGCCGGCGTAATCTCCTCTGGCGCAGGCTCTCTACTGTTGGCGCTGCTATGGCCTGGCAGCACAGCGGTACAAGCCTGGCAGTCAAACATGCTCGGCATTATCGTGGTCACGCCGATGCTGCTGGTCTGGCAGCACCCACCGGAATGGCTGCAGCGCGGAACCTTCAACGCCTGGCAGACGGCCGAATTCCTGACTACGCTGGCGGGTTCACTGCTGCTTGGCAGCATGTTCTATCTGGACTGGCAGCACAGCCTTTTTGACGGGTATCTGAAGGGATACCTGATGTTCGGTCTGGTCATCTTGGTAGCCGTGCGCATCGGACGTCATGGCACCGTGCTCGTGCTTGGCATGCTGGCCATCCTGGGCATGATAGGCGCAGGACATACCGCCAGCTATTTCAGCACGGCCATCGTCCGCAACATGCCTGTCAATTTCACGATTTATTTTGCGACACTAACCACAACCGGCATGCTGCTGTCATGCTTACTGCGCGAACGCAACGTCGCCATGGCCACACTGAGCGAAAGTGATGAACGCTTCATGTCGTTCATGCAAAATATGCCGGGCATCGCCTTCATCAAGGATGCGCAGCACAACATCATCTATCGCAACAACAGCGCTGCCGCGCAAAGAATCGAGCGCGCACTCACCTGTCCATTCGATCTTGCGGAAGCGGAAATGAACCGCGCCGATGACAATATCGTGCTATCGGATCGCGTCACTGTCACCTCGGAAATCTCGACCAACGACGCCGGTAGATCGTGCGCGCTGCTGTCAATCAAGTTCCCGCTCGCTGGCGCGCACGATACGCCGCTGATCGGCGGGCTGATGCTCGACATCACGCCACGCAAGCGCGCCGAGGAGCGCGTGCGCCAATTAACTCAGCTTTACCGCACGCTCAGCCACGTCAACCAGAGCATCGTGCGACTGCAAGGCGAAAACGAACTGTTCCCGCTGGTCTGCCAAATGGTGGTGCAGGATGGCGGCATGAAAATGGCGTGGGTCGGCATGCCTGACGAGAATGGCGCGATCCATCCGTTCGCCAGCCACGGCGATGCCAGCGGCTACCTTGACGGACTGGTCCTGTCAACCAGCCGCGACGCGCACTCCCCGCCGCAGATTGCGTTGCGCGAACGGCGGCATGTGATCATCAACCATTTCGGCCAATGCCACCCCAAGAGCCAATGCGAACAGCCGGCCAGCCACGGTTTCCGTTCGACCGCCGCCTTTCCCATCATGCAGCACGGCGAACCTTATGCGGTGCTATCCGTTTTTTGCGAACAAACCGACGCGTTCGATACCGAATCCATCGCCTTGCTGGATGAACTGTCGAAGGACATCGGCTTTGCGCTGGATAATTTCGAACGCGAACGGCAGCGGCAGCAGGCGCAAGCTGCGCTCGAAAACAGCGAAAAACGCTTCCGCGCGTTTTTCGAGCGCTCAATGGTCGGCATGGCCACCTACAGCCACAAGCGAGGCTGGATGGATGCAAACGATGCGCTGTTCACGCTTCTGGGGCGCCCGCGCGATCAGCTGTTGAGCATGACCTGGCAGGAAATCACCCATCCGGACGATCTCGACATCAACCTGGTACTCTACAACCGCGTGCTGTCAGGCGAAAGCGACGATTATGAAATCGACAAGCGCTTCATCCGGCCTGACGGCAGCATCGTACATGTGCATGTCGCAGTACGCGGCCTGCGCGACGACGATGGCAACATCGATTATTTCGCGATACTGGTGCAGGACATTACCGAGTCGAAAAAAACCGCAGAACTCATCTGGAAGCAGGCAAATTTCGATTCACTGACCAGTCTCATCAACCGCAACCTGTTTCACGACCGGCTGCAGCACGCCATTCAGAAGGCGGAGCGTACCGGGCTGCCGATGGCGCTGATCTTCATCGATCTGGACGAATTCAAGGAAGTCAACGACTCTTTCGGCCATGCGGTCGGCGATGCGCTGCTGGTGCAGGCAGCCGAACGAATCGGGTCTTGTGTGCGTGCGTCCGACACGCTGGCGCGACTCGGCGGCGACGAATTCGTCATCATCCTGACCGACTGCGCCGACAAGGCGCCAGCCGGCCAAATCGCGCGCACCATCATCGCCCGACTGGCCGAACCGTTCATGCTACCGGAAGGACTAATCCACGTCACCGCCAGCATCGGCATTGCGTTTTTCCCTGACGATGCTATCAATGCCGAAAGCCTGCTCAGCCGCGCCGATCAGGCGATGTATGCGGCCAAGAACCGCGGTCGCAACCGTTTCAGCTATTTCACCCCAAGCATGCAGGATGCGGTATTGCAGCGGATGTCGGTCGCCAACGACTTGCGCAGCGCGCTGGCGGAAGGACAGTTCCAGCTCTATTTCCAGCCAATTGTCGATCTGGCCACCAACCGCATCTTCAAGGCAGAAGCGCTGATCCGCTGGCAGCATCCGAAGAATGGTTTGATATCACCAAAAAATTTCATCCCGCTCGCCGAGGAAACCGGGTTGATCGCCCACATCGGCGACTGGGTATTCCGCGAAGCCGCCTACTGGGCGCTACGCTGGGCGCAACTGCCGCAGGGTGGAATCCAGATCAGCGTCAACAAATCACCGGCGCAATTCCTGGTGCAAAACATGGGCGCGGCAACATGGATCAACTACCTGCAGGAACTCGGCCTGCCTGGCAAATACATCGCGATCGAAATCACCGAAGGGATGCTGATGAACGCCGAACCGGCAGTGATGGACAAGCTGCTGCGCTTCCGCGATGCCGGCATCCAGGTCGCGCTTGACGATTTCGGCACCGGCTATTCATCGCTGTCTTACCTGAACAAGTTCGACATCGACTACCTGAAAATCGACCGTTCATTCGTGCACAATCTGGCCACCGACCCACTGAACCGGGCGCTATCCGAAGCGATCATCGTGATGGCGCACACACTCGGGCTGAAAGTGATTGCCGAAGGGGTCGAAACCGAGCAGCAGCGCATACTGCTGGCGATGGCCGGATGCGATTACGGGCAAGGCTTCCTGTTTTCTCGCCCGCTACCGGCAAGGGAATTTGAAGCGCTGCTGAGCTGAAATTCCGCAGCCCGCATCAGCCCGGCGGTGCCGTTTCCTGCGCCAGCCATTCCAGATATTTCGGCAAACCACCGTTGATTGGCAACGCGATGATTTCCGGCACATCGTATGGATGCAACTCTCCAATCGCCGCTTCGACCGCCGCATAGCAGGCACGCCGTGTCTTGATGAACAGGCTGATTTCCTGCGCCTGCTCGACCTTCCCCTGCCAGCGATAAACTGACTGCACGCCCGGCAGGATATTCACGCACGCCGCCAGTTGCCGGCCAACCAGTGCTTGCGCGATCCTGTTGGCCGTTTCGGTATCCGGCACATTGCTGATGATGACCATCGACTCCTGCATTTCGCCTCCCCTTTTTCTGCCATCACGCCAAAATAACTGACCTAAACTGCATTTCGAGTCAGTAAGGCCAAAAAAATATACTCCGCCCAGTATTTAAAAACAACCAGCAAAATTGAGGCCTGGAAAGCCATTTTTGCCATATACCCCAATCACCAAGAAAAAAAACGACACCCCCTGGTTTGCCCTTGCCTGCCGCGCCAACATTACCACACACGTCAGGATCGTTTTTTCATCTGACTGAAGCGCCAACAATGGCGGAACCACATTTTGCCAGCACGCAGGTCGCCAACATGCCATCGCCGCCGGCCATCCGGTGTATCATCGCCTACTTACCAGCGCCATCACCTGCGGCGCAGCAGCTTGTTCAGAATTTCCCTGAAAATGAGAGCCATGTCAGACACCTCCACCGAAGCAGCGAAATCCGCACCAGAATCCAGCGTGCCGCGCCGCCGCATCGTCATTGCCAGCATGATTGGCACGACCATCGAATTCTACGATTTTTACATTTACGCCACCGCCGCCGTTTCCGTTTTTCCGCTGCTGTTTTTCCCGCACGGCGATGCCGGCGCCGCGCTGCTGGCGTCGATGGCCACCTTCGGCATGGCATTCATCGCCCGGCCGCTGGGATCAATCCTGTTCGGCCATTTTGGCGACCGGGTCGGACGCAAGGTCACGCTGGTTGGGTCGCTGTTGACGATGGGGATCGCCACTTTTCTGATCGGCCTGCTGCCAACGGTAATGCAAATCGGGCTGCTGGCGCCGATATTGCTGACAGTGCTGCGCTTTTGTCAGGGGCTGGGGCTGGGTGGTGAATGGTCTGGCGCGGCGCTCCTGGTGACAGAAACGGCCGAGGAAGGCAAGCGCGCGTGGGCGGCAATGTGGCCGCAACTGGGCGCGCCGTTCGGATTCATCCTGGCCAACGGTTTTTTCCTGCTGCTGACGATCCTGTTCAATTACAATTCCGCCGAAACCCAGCTTGAAGGCAGTTTCCTCGTCTGGGGCTGGCGCATTCCGTTTCTGGTGTCGATCCTGATGGTGGTGGTCGGGCTGTATGTGCGCACGAAGCTGGATGAAACGCCGGTGTTTGCCCGGGCGATGGCGCGCGGCGAAAAGCTGAAAGCGCCGCTGGCGGTGGTGTTCCAGAAAAACATGAAGGAACTGGTACAGGGTACTTTCATCATGCTCGCGACCTACGTGCTGTTTTACCTGATGACCACCTGGATTCTTTCGTACGCCATCGGCAAAACCGAACTCGGCCTTCTCGGCATCGGCTACCGCAAATTTCTCGTGCTGCAGCTGATTTCTGTGCTGTTGTTTGCCGGCACGATTCCATTGGCCGGCAAGCTGGCCGACAAATACGGCCGCCGCCGCCTGCTGCTGGTGGTGACAGCAGCGATCATGGCATTCGGCCTGATGTTCAACCAGTTACTCAATCCGGCCATCATGGGCACTGGCGAGAATGCCAACACCGGGCTGATGCTGCTGTTCCTGTGCATCGGCATGGCGCTGATGGGGCTGACCTTCGGCCCGATGTCCGCACTGCTGCCGGAACTGTATCCGACCAATGTGCGCTACACCGGCTCCGGCATCGCGTACAATGTTTCGTCGATACTCGGCGCGGCGCTAACACCTTTCGCCGCCGTCTGGCTGGTGCGCAATCACGGCGTGGGCGCGGTCGGCTTATATCTGACGGCGATGTCGCTGGCGACCTTGATTGCCATCTGGCTCACACATGAAACCGGCACCGCCAGCCTCGATTCCGAAGCCGCGCAAAACGCCACCGCCGGCATTGAAACCACGTCGCCATAACGCCCAGCCACAAAACCTGTGATTATCATGTCAAGCCAAGAATTCTCTGCCGATTCCCCGTTCGCCGGCCTGGAACCAGCTTCGGTCTGGATGCACTTTGCCAATTTGTGCCGCATTCCGCGCGCCTCAAAACATGAAGGCCCGCTGGTCGAGTTCCTGCAGCAATGGGCCAGTGCCAAAGGACTAGACAATTTCGTCGATGCCGCCGGCAACCTAATCATCAAGAAGCCAGCCAGCCCGGGGCGCGAGCAGGTTCCCGGCATCGTGCTGCAATCGCATCTGGACATGGTATGCCAGAAAAACAGCGCCACCGTGCATGACTTTGCGCGCGACCCCATCCACCCCGTGCGGCGCGACAATCTCATCGTGGCCGAAGACACCACGCTCGGCGCCGACAACGGCATAGGCGTGGCGCTGATTCTGGCCGTGCTCGAAGACGATTCGCTGGTTCATGGCCCGATCGAAGCCTTGCTGACGGTCGATGAGGAAGCAGGCATGGGCGGCGCGCAGAATTTGCCGACCGACGTGCTGCACGGCAAATACATGCTGAACCTCGATACCGAAACCTGGGGCGAGTTCTATCTCGGCTGCGCCGGCGGGATTTACGTTGATGCCAGCCGCACGGCGGCCGCGACCCCATTGCCATCCGGCTGGCAGGCGGTGCGCATCGAAATGGCCGGCCTGCGCGGCGGCCATTCCGGCATCAATATCCATGAAGGCCGCGGCAATGCGATCAAGCTGCTGACCCGCGTCCTGCGCAATCTGGAAACCCGCTTTCCGCTGCGCATGGCCAGTTTTACCGGCGGCACGGCGCCGAACGCGCTGCCACGCGAAGCCAGCGCAGTGATCGCGCTCGAACCCGCTCACCTCAAGCCGCTGGAAGAAGCGCTGGCGCAGTGGCAAAGCCTGCTGCAGCATGAACTGCGGGGCGCCGATGACGGCATCCGTCTCACAAGCGCGCTGGCACAGGCGGATGCCTCCTTGGCGCCAGCCGAACAGCAGGTCTGGCTGCAATCGCTGCACGCCGCGCCGCATGGCGTCAAGCGCATGAGCGTGGCGATGCCGGGCAATGTCGAAACCTCGAACAACCTTGGCATGATCGCGCTGCAAGCCACCGGCGGCCACTGCAATTTCATGGTGCGCTCCACGCTCGACAGCGCGTGCGAGGCGCTGGCTGATGAAATCGTCAGCCTGTTTGCCCTTTCCAGCACCAGCGCCGTCAAACAGGGCTATTACCCCGGCTGGACGCCGAATCCGGCCTCGCCGCTCTTGGCGCAATGCCAGGCGGTTTATGCGCAGGAATTTGGCAGCCGGGCCGACACGCAGGTGATCCACGCCGGGCTGGAATGCGGCATCATCGGTGCCAAATATCCGGCGCTCGATATCGTTTCCTTCGGACCAAACATTCACAATCCGCACGCGCCGGGCGAATCAGTCGAAATTGATTCGGTCGCAAAAACCTGGCAACTGCTAAAAGCCATTTTGCAAGCGGTCGAATAACCCCACACCATCTGACAGCAACACAACAACAAACCAAGGAGAGTCACTGCCATGAATCGCACCATGTCGAAATGGATCTGTCTTTGCATCACCCTCGCCGGCCTGCTGTTCGCAGCCGGTTGCAGCAAGAAGGAAAACATCACCAGCCTGCAGCAGCTGCAGGACAAAACCTTCGCCGTACCGACTGGCACTGTGGCTGACAAACTGGTCCAGTCCCGTTTTCCGCAAGCGAAATTCCAGTATTTCAACAGCGTGCTCGATGCTGCGCTGGCAGTGAAGCAAGGCAAGGCCGATGCAGCCGCTTATGACGAACCGATCCTGAAAAACATCGCGGCCAAGAACGGCGGCCTGACGCTGCTGCCGGAAAAAATCACCACCGACAATTACGCCTTTGCCGTTGCCAAAGAGAACCGCGAGCTGAAAGCGACCATCGATGCCGTCATCAGCGAAATGAAGCAGGACGGCTCCTACAGCGCGATGCAGAAGCGCTGGTTCCCGGACAAGGGCGCGCCGGCTGCCATGCCTGAACTGCCTGCCGGCTCGGGTGGCGTAATCAGACTCGGCACGGCCGCCGTGACCGAGCCGTTCTCGTTCGTCGATGGTTCGCAGAAAGTAGTCGGGTTCGATATCGAACTGGCGCAGCGAGTGGCGCAAAAGCGCGGCATGAAGCTCGAAATCGTCAACATGGAATTCGGCGCGATGATCCCGGCACTGATCGCCGGCAAGGTGGACATGATCGCCGCCTGCATCACCGTCACCGAAGAACGTGCCCAGAAAGTGCTGTTCTCCGAACCGTACTACACCGGCGGCATCTCTGCACTGGTCAGGGAAGCGGCGCGCAAGTAATACCATTGAAAAGGGCTTCCGTGCGGAAGCCCTTGCAGTTTTTCGGCCTGCCCACTGCCCATTTCTGGTGCAATGAACTGCATAGAAGGCCTATTTTACCGGTCTATGAGAACTTGAAGGAGTTCGCCACAATCACCGCCACCACCACCAGGGCGAAGCTTGGAATGGCAGAGGTAATCTGCTTGCTGGTGAATACATTCCATGCAGCAAGCACACCACCGAAAATCAGCAAAAATATCTGCGATTCACTGTCTGTCATGCCGTATTTTGACAGGAAGTAACCCAAAACTGCGCCGATAATGACATTGATTGCCGTCTGCTGGTACAGTACACGGTTTGTTTGTTGCACCATTTTCTCCCATTGGTTTCGCAGACATCGGCCCAAATTGGCGCACAAAGTCCGTCGGTGTATTTCCGCTTTCCATACAAGCGGCATAGCTTCGCATTATAGTACGTTTGCCATGGTTCTCCCGTTGCGCAGCATGTATCAGCAGCACTCCTGCTCAATCTGGTCCAACAAATTCACTCCTTCTACATCATCCAGCAATTCAAATAATTCACGAATGTCATTCAGATGGCTGTGGATCAACAACAGGGAATCCGGGCGCGGGCCAAGTTCGCCCGCAGCCTTTTTCTTGAAATATTCCCAGAATGGCGGAACCGCCCGAACTTCAGTCTGGCTAAAAATCCGTTTAACCAAACTTTCAGCCTTGGCATCGCAATCAAGACCGATAAAACTGACATATCGGTTCGGTTTCGTTTCACTGCTGGTGTTATCCGCATGTTCTGGTTTGTGTTTGCAAGGGCAGGTCATGGCTCACTCAAGGTCAAGAATGGAAACATCGCATTTTCGGGATGCGGTTCAAAGGCTGGCGAATCTTCTGTCTGGTGAACGATTGGAACGCAAAGAATATGCCATTACCCATAGCCTCAAGACCCTCTCTTTGACACCGCCTTTTGACCAATCGTGTGGTTTCCGACTGTCGCTTGTCGCAAACCATACACAGATTCACACATTTGTTTTGCTTGCGGGAATCTAAATCGTCGAATCTGACTGATTTCGTCACACATCCATGCGAGCCCCCGGAAATTAAATGTCAGATTTGCAATCCGTTGCGGCGCCCCAACGAAGATCATATCTTCAGTTGCTGGCGCATTTATTGCTGACCTAAAATACCGCTCAATTTATCTCGGCACCTTACCTGACCAAGGTAAATTGCCTTCCAACACAACTGCACCATATGGTTCCAGCAAGAACCACTGGCTTAAGACGAAAGAAAGATGTTATGAATACTCTGATGAACGCCGAACAACATGCTTCGGGCGATGTTGAGTGTGGTTCTATTGATTCCGGCCTGGCAAGCGGTGTTGTAATTCGCAAAACAGAAACTGTAGCACGCAGGGTGCGTACAAATGATGAAGATGACATGGCAAATGGCGACATCAATTGCTATGGTATTGGTGTCATCAAAATGGATGACTGATGACACAACATGCCAATGGAGCCAAGCACTAGCACATTGTTCATGTTCGACAGAATGGCCCCCAGAGGTCTAAGCAAATAGACCGCCTCCCATTAAGGGAGAAATCCACCTCGCCGAAAACAACAGTTGAGCACCATGTTAGAGGACAGCATTGGCTGCCTTTTCGAGGAAGGTAATTGATACCGTAGGCGACAGTGGCTGCGTTCTTGTTATTCGATAGCCTGCACGCTGGTACAGGCAAATGTTGTTCTCGCTCTTGCTGCCCGTAAAAAGCTCAAACTTTGTCACGCTATTGCACGATCGTTCGATCGATTGCAATAGACGCGACCCAATACCTTTGCCTTGAAATTCCGGATGGACGAAAAGACGCCCAATAGAGCAAATATCACCGGAAGTCTTTGCTCGCACTGAACCGATGACTCGCTCACCAACCGATGCTTTGAGAATAACTGAATTCGGAAATTCATCACGCAATGACTCGATGGTTTGGGTAAGCGGTGGAATTGACCAATCGTTGTAAAGAATTGCTTCCGATTGATAAGCCATCTTCTGGAGAGCCAAAATATCCT
>JAGSYW010000127.1 GCA_018262475.1 Burkholderiaceae bacterium
CGCAGCACCCCGAGGTCCTGCTTGAAAAATTGTGCCAGCCAAAGCAGCATGTCAGTGGCTCTCCCCTGTTTGTTCATCCGCCAGCAGGCGAACCACGCGTTCCATCTGCATGAAGCGCGACCCTTTGACCAAAACCGTCGCACCTGGCAACAGAACGGCATCCAACACCGGCATCAACCGATCCAGTTCGGTGAAATGCAGTGCATTCATGCCGAACGCGTCGGCTGCATCCCTCGCCAGCTCGCCCAATGTGATCAGATAGTTGATACCGGACTGGCGCGCATGAACACCGACTTCCTGGTGGAATCCTCGTCCTGCATCGCCCACTTCCCCCATGTCACCGAGCACCAGAATGCGCGGCGCGGTAGCACGCGACAGCACGTCGATCGCCGCCAGTACCGAATCGGGGTTCGCATTATACGTATCGTCGATCACGATGACACCGTTTTTGCCCTGCTTGCGCTGCATCCGGCCACTGACCGGCGCGAAAGCTTCCAGGCCGCGCACGATCATTTCTGCCTCAATGCCAATTGCATGGCAGCAGGCGGCAGCCGCGAACGCGTTGCGGACATTGTGCAAGCCGGCTGCCTGTAAATTCACCGGCCATGCCCGGCCATCAATCCGCAGTGACAGTTCGCTGCCGAAATCGCCCAACTGGCTGTCTCCTCCGACATCGGCCTCAGCAGACAGCCCGAAAGTAACTACCCTGCACTTGCTCCCATCCGCGGCAAGCTTGCGCCACAACGGCGTGAATTCATCATCCGCCGGAAAAACGGCCACGCCGACTGGCGGCAAGCCGGCAATCACAGCACCGTTCTCTCGCGCCACCGCCTCGACGCTATGCATGAATTCCTGATGCTCGCGCTGAGCGTTGTTGACCAGACCAACCGTCGGCTGCGCGATCGAGGACAAGAGCGCGATTTCGCCAACGTGGTTCATGCCCATCTCGATCACGGCCGCACGATGTTCGCTGCCTAGCTGAAGCAGCGTCAGCGGCACGCCAATTTCATTGTTCAGGTTGCCGCGAGTCGCCAGCACATGCTCGCCACCAAAGGTTTGGCGCAGAATCGACGCGATCATTTCCTTGACGGTCGTCTTGCCATTGCTGCCGGTCACGCCAATCATTGGCAACATAAACTGCCGCCGCCAATGGCCGGCAAGCTCGCCCAAGGCCATGCGTGTGTCCGGCACAATCAGCGCCGGCAGCTTCAGCCCCTCAGGCATGCGCTCGACCATCACCGCAGCCGCCCCGCTGGCGGCAACCTCATTGAGAAAATCGTGCGCGTCAAAACGTTCACCACGCAACGCGACAAACAGATTGCCTGACTCGACATGACGGCTATCCGTGCTGACACCGGCAAACGCCGCATCACCAGTCCGCCGCGAACCGGCAATCCATGCTTGCATGGTCGAAAGGTTACCTTTCATTCCATCCCTCTTTTCATCGTGGCACGCGCCGCCAGTGCCAGCGCCGCATGATCGGCATCGGCAAACGGGTACTTGGTGCCCTTGATTTCCTGATAGTTCTCGTGACCCTTGCCCGCCAGCAAAATCACATCCTGTTTTGCCGCCTGCTTCACCGTCTGCAGGATAGCGGCAGCACGATCGTCTATAACTTGCGGCAACGTGCGCATTCCGCCAACGATGTGCGCAATGATTTGCTGCGGTTCTTCGCTGCGCGGATTGTCGCTGGTCACCACGACATGATCTGCCGCTTCGGCCACTGCGCCCATTTGCGGACGCTTGCCCTGATCGCGATCGCCGCCACAACCAAACACGCACCACAACTCACCATTACGTTCGCCAGCAACCCGGCGCAGCGCATCCAGCGCCTTTGCTAGCGCGTCCGGCGTATGCGCATAATCGATCACAATCATTGGCGCTTCCTTGCCGCCGAGTTGCTGCATCCTGCCCGGCGCCGGCGCCAATTTGCCGATTGCATCGACTGCAGCCTGCCATTCGATCCCTTTCGCCAGCAGCACGCCCAGCACGCCCAGCGCATTGCTGACATTGAATCGGCCAACCAGATGCACTTTCACCCGAGCCGAGCCGAATGGCGATTCGACATGGAATTCGGTGCCGAACGAACGCGCGCGAATACCGCTGGCTCGCAGCACGGCAATGCCGTCTGCCGCCTTGTCTTCCAGCGTATAGCCGATGATCTCCAGTTTTTGCCGGTAGCGCTGCGCCAGATCTGCGCCCATCGGATCGTCCATATTGAGCACAGCATGGCGCAGTCCTGACCAGCCAAACAGAAGTTCCTTGGCGGCCGCATAAGCTTGCATATCTCGGTGATAATCTAGATGGTCGCGTGTGAAGTTGGTGAAAAGCGCAACATCGAAATGCATGCCGTTCAAGCGGCCTTGATCGAGGCCAATCGACGAGGCCTCAATCGCCAGCGAAGCAACGCCAGCCTCGCGCAAAGCGGCAAGATTGTGCTGCAGCAGCACTGCATCCGGCGTGGTATAACCGGTGGCCGCATGGCTGCCAGCCTCGCCAGCGCGAAAAACCCCCACGCCAAGCGTGCCGATCGCCGCAGCAGGCTGCCCTTGCCGCGAAAGCGCGCTTGCAATCCATTGGCTGCATGAGGTCTTGCCATTGGTGCCGGTCACCGCAATCGTGAACATACCGGCATCGGGCTGATGGTAATAGGCCGCGGCAACCGGACCGGCCAGATTTTTCAGGTCACTCACCGCCAAGTGCGGCACATTACAGTCATCCTGCCAGGTAAAACCGTCAGCTTCATGGATGATCGCCCGCGCCCCGCGCTGTACCGCATTCGCGATGTAATCCCTGCCGTCCGCTTCGTCACCAGGATAAGCAAGAAATACCGTCGACACGCCTGATTCCACCCGACGCGAATCGGAAACCAGTTGCGCCCCCGGCGCTACTGACTGCAGCCAAGCCAGAATCTGATCCGGTTTTGTCATCGGCGCCTCCATTAGATGCTCTCCTTCAGGCCCTGCGCCGGAATGACGATGTTGGTTTTAGTCGTGTCCGGCGCGACGTTGAGTGCGCGTAATGCATTCGCCGTCACGGTGGCGAATACCGGCGCGGCCACGTCGCCGCCGAAATGCTTGCCGTTCGACGGCTCGTCCACCATCACCGCAATGATCAACCTCGGATCGGACACTGGCGCGAAGCCAACGAACGAAGCAATATATTTGTTCACATATTTGCCGCCGGCCAGCTTGTGCGCTGTGCCCGTTTTGCCTGCCACGCGATAGCCCGGCACCTGCGCCTTTGGCGCGGTTCCGCCTGGGCCTGCCGCCATCTCCATCATCTTGCGCATCGCGCGTGCCGTTTTTTCAGAAATGACCCGCTGACCGATCGGCTTGGCGCTGGTTTTCAGGAATGACAGCGGCACGGTGTCACCATTGCGCGCAAAAATCATGTACGACTGCGCCACCTGGAGCAGCGAGGCTGAAATGCCGTGGCCATAGCTCATCGTAGCTTGCTCGATTGGGCGCCATGACGCATATGGCCGCACCCGGCCGGCGACCGCGCCCGGGAATCCGATTTTCGGCTGCTGACCGAAACCGACCGAGGTAAACATTTCCCACATTTCCTGCGGTTGCATCTGCAACGCCATCTTGGCCGTGCCAATATTCGATGATTTTTCGATCACCTGTTCGACAGTCAGCACGCCATGCGCATGCGAATCACCGATGGTGGCCGTGCCGATCGTCATCTTGCCCGGCGCCGTCTGGATATGGGTTTCCGGCTTGACGAAACCGCGCTCCAGCGCCAGCGCCACGGTGAACGGTTTCATCACCGAACCTGGCTCGAAGGTATCGGTCAATACTCGATTGCGCAACTGGGCACCGGTCAGCGCGCGGCGATCATTCGGGTTGTAAGTCGGCAAATTAGCCAGCGCCAGCACTTCGCCGGTCTTGATGTCGAGCACGACAATACCGGCGGCCTTCGCCTTGTGCGCCTCCACCGCTTCCTTGAGTTGTGTAAAGGCGATGTGCTGGATCTTGCTATCAAGCGACAGCGTCAAATCCTTGCCGTCCTGCGGCTCGCGGATCGCGCGCACATCCTCGACGATATGCCCGAGCCGGTCCTTGATCACCCGGCGGTTGCCTGCCACGCCGGCCAGAATTTTCTGATGCGCCAGTTCCATGCTCTCCTGGCCGACATCCTCGACATTGGTAAAGCCGACGACATGCGCCATCGCCGCCCCTTCCGGGTAGTAGCGCTTGTATTCCTTGCGCGTCTGGATGCCGTCAATGCCCAGCTTGATGACCGCATCGGCCACATCGTTCTCGACCTGCCGCTTGAGATAAACAAAACCCTTGTCCGAATCGAGTTTCTTGTCGAGATCACGCTTGCTCATGCCAAGCAGTTTCGCCAACTCAAGCAATTTCGCTTCGGGCGCATCCTTCACATCTTCCGGAATAGCCCAGACCGCCTTAACAGGCAGACTGGACGCGAGCACATGGCCATTCCGATCCATGATCTTGCCGCGTGTAGCCGGCAGTTCCAGCGTGCGCACATAGCGCGATTCACCCTGTTTTTGCAGGAAATCCTTCGACATGCCCTGCAGCCAGATGGCGCGGCCAGCCAGCGCCAGTAGGGCGGCAAACATCACGAACAGAACGAAACGGGAACGCCCGGCGGACAGTTTCGCTGTCAGCACCGGGCTGTTTGCAAACGGCATTCCTTTGGCCGCTGCCACGCGCTGGCCGGATGACATGGAAGCGAGCCTTTTCATTTCGCCCCCAGCGTCAGATATTGCGTGCGCGCCGGCGTCACTGCCGACATGTTCAGATCGCGCCTGGCACTGGCCTCAATCCGTCCAGACTGACCAAGCTGAGACTGCTCGACGCGCAACTGCTCCCATTCAATTTCCAGCTGGCGTTTTTGCGCTTGCGCCCGCTCAAGCTCGATGAACAGCCGGCGCGCCTGGTACTGCGCATTCACCAGAAACAGCGAACTCGCCACCAGTGCCAGCGCCAGAATTGAAGTCAGCCGCGCATTCATGCTGCCTCCCGTTCTGGCAGCCGTTCGCCAATGCGCATGATGGCGGAACGCGCGCGCGGGTTTTCAGCCACTTCCTGCATCGATGGTTTGCTTTTCCGGATCAGCTTCATCTGCGGCTGCGGCAAATCGCGCGCCATCAGCGGCAGACGGCGATCCGGCTGCGCCACGTGCGCCTTCGCTGCGATGAAGCGTTTCACCATGCGATCCTCCAATGAATGGAAACTGATCACGACCATCCTGCCATGCGGCGCCAAATGCGCGAACGCCGCGTCCAGCCCTACCTCCAGCTCCGCGAGCTCCTGGTTGATGTGGATGCGTATAGCCTGAAAAGTGCGGGTTGCTGGATCCTTGCCACTCTCCCGGCTCTTAA
>JAGSYW010000128.1 GCA_018262475.1 Burkholderiaceae bacterium
AAATTGCTCGTGTTTACGCGGCGCGCAAGGTTATTGCAGAAACCTTTGAAAAGCTGGACAAATCGATGGTAACCCCGAAGGGGCGTGAGCTGGTAAAGGTCACCATTGAAAAACGAACCGCTTATGTGACTGCCGTCGATAAGTTCATGAAGCAGTTTGAAGATGCTAAATATGACGAAGCCTTAAGCTTTATGCAGGGCGACTTTCGTAAAGTTCAATACGCTTATTTCGAGCAATTGGAAGCGTTCCAGAATTATTTGGTTGAAGCAATGAACAAGAGCAACAAAGAGGCGGACGACAATTACGCCTTGGCGCGCATGTTGATGATAGCGATGGCGGTCGTTGCCGTTGTCATCGGTATCCTGGTGGCACTTTTTACCACCCGTTCGATCACCCGCCCGCTGGGCGAGGCGGTCAAGGTGGCAGAAACGGTGGCTTCCGGCGACTTGACGACCCGCATCGAGGTCAAATCGAAAGACGAAACCGGCCAATTGATGCAGGCGCTGAAAAACATGAACGACAGCCTGGTCAACATCGTCAGCCAGGTAAGGACAGGCACCGACACGATCGCGACCGCCTCGGCGCAGATTGCGGCCGGCAACCAGGATCTGTCGTCGCGCACCGAAGAGCAGGCCAGCTCGCTGGAAGAAACTGCGTCGTCGATGGAAGAACTGACCTCGACCGTGCGCCAGAATGCCGACAATGCGCGCCAGGCGAACCAGCTGGCGGTGACGGCATCCGATGTGGCGGTCAAGGGCGGCGAAGTGGTATCGCAAGTCGTCGAAACGATGGGCGCGATCAACGAATCGTCTAAAAAGATGGCGGACATCATCAACGTCATCGACGGCATTGCGTTCCAGACCAACATTCTGGCGCTGAACGCGGCGGTGGAAGCGGCACGCGCAGGCGAACAGGGTCGCGGCTTCGCAGTGGTGGCAACGGAAGTGCGCAGCCTGGCGCAGCGCAGTGCGGCAGCAGCACGCGAAATCAAAGCACTGATCGATGACTCGGTCAGCAAGGTCGGGGAAGGCAGCAAGCTGGTCGAGCAGGCGGGCACGACGATGGAAGAAGTGGTGTCAAGCATCAAGCAGGTGCATGACATCATGGGCGAGATCACGGCCGCGAGCAGCGAGCAGAGCGACGGCATCGAGCAGGTGAACCAGGCGATTGTGCAGATGGACACGGTGACGCAGCAGAACGCGGCGCTGGTGGAAGAAGCGGCTGCGGCGGCGGAATCGCTGCAGGATCAGGCTGCGAATCTGGTGCAAGTGGTAAGCGTGTTCCGTACCGGACATGAGGCCAAGGAGAATGTCATACAGCGAGCGCCCGCCAAGGCAATCTCAGTCACGCCTGCAGTCAAAACGATTGCGAAGCCGGTTGCGCAACGAACTCTGACTACGTCGGTTCCGGTGCCGACTAACAACCGTTCTGTTGTGGCTCCAGGAATGGACGGCGATTGGGAGCAGTTCTAATCCGTTGTAATTTCCAGTCTTTTAGCTTGTTCACCTCCCGCACTTAGGTGCGGGGGAACAGCATGGTGCGGCTAAGGCCACTCGAGGCATCATCATGCTCATGGAACGGAGTCATTTTCATCCGATGCCTGTTCCTGACGTTAGGTGACCGGAAGCGTTTCATGCAATAAAAACTCGTTGGCGGCTGATGAAGATAGTTGAATCATGGAAACTGGCAATAACGTAGTGAAATTGGTTCGGGATGTCGTAACCCGCATCGGGGGTTCGGATTCAACGGATAACAAGCTGTGCCAGCAGGCTCACCAATGGGATCGATTTGCAGTCAATATTCCCGGAACGGTATTCCAGCTTCTTGAAAGACCTGATGGCTTTTCGAGCTTGCCCTACATCAGCCCATCGATTTTTGAGCTCTATGGCCTGACAGCAGAGCAACTACGCGAAGACGCGTCGCCTTTGTTGTCGCGCATCCATCCGGATGATGTCGAGCCGTTCATGGCTTCACTTCGGATGGCACGAGAAAATCTGTCGGCTTGGCACCATCAGTTCCGGATGGTGCTGCCACACAACCGGGCGTGTTGGCGTTTGGGGTGGGCGCAGCCGGAGAGACTCGATGATGGTAGCGTTCTGTGGCATGGATATGTTCAGCCTCTTGCGGAAAGAATAATTTCGAATGAACAGTTCTGGCGAGGCGCCAACATTGATGCACTGACTGGCCTTCCGAACAGGGGCCAGTTCCTTTCCATTCTGGCGCAGAATGTCAGGCAGGCGCAGCAGGCGAACACCCGAGTGACCTTGTTTTTGCTTGACCTTGATCATTTCAAGGACATCAATGAGGCACAAGGGTACGCTGTTGGGGACACGCTGCTGTTCCATGTCGCTCGAAGGCTGCAGTCATGCATCTCTGATATCGTCTCGTTATCCCGTCTTGGAGGGGATGAATTCGCCATGCTGCTGAATGGGATGGCTGATCTGTCCGACGTCAAGGCGAAAGTGGGCGATGCGCTCTCGGCATTTTCCCATCCTTTTTTCTGCCATGGTGGCGAGATTCATGTGTCGGTCAGTATCGGCATCGCGTTTTTCCCGGACGATGCGGCGAACAGCGAAAGCATGCTCAGGTTTGCCGAACGGGCAATGTATGCGGCCAAACAGGATGGGCGCAACTGTTATCGCTTCTTCATGCCAGCCATGCAGGAGCGAACCCAGAAAAAAATGGCACTGGCAAAAGAGTTGCGCCGAGCGCTGGTGGATTATCCGTTCACATTGCTGTATCAACCGATTGTTGATTTGGCTTCCGGCGAGGTGAATAAACTGGAAGCGTTGATTCGCTGGCAGCATCCTGAGCGGGGTTCAATCAGCCCGGCAGATTTCATCCCGATTGCCGAAGAAACTGGGATGATAGGCGACATCAGCAATTGGGTTTTTCACACAGCCGTTCAGGATATCGCGTACTGGCGCGCCAGTTTGAATCCGAAGCTTCGGGTTGGCATAAACTTGTCGCCGGTTCTGTTCCGATCGGGCGATAAATTTATTCAGTCGTGGGTCGAGCATCTGTCACAAATGGATCTGCCGGGAGAAGCGTTAATTGCTGAAATCACGGAAGGGTTATTGCTGAATAACAGCAACAGCGTCATCAAGCGATTGGATGCTTTGCGCGAAGCTGGCATCATGGTGGCAATGGATGATTTTGGCACTGGCTATTCTTCCCTTTCTTACCTGAAGAAATTCGACATTGGGTGTATCAAGATCGATCGCGCTTTTATTCAAAACCTGTCGTCCGGTTCCAGTGATATGGCATTATGCGAGGCCATTATTGTGATGGCGCACAAACTCGGATTGAGCGTAATCGCAGAAGGCGTTGAAACTGAAGCGCGGCGATGCCTGCTGGCTGCCGCAGGGTGCGATTACGGCCAGGGTTATTTGTTTTCTGAACCGCGCACGGCATTACAAGTCGATAACTGGGTGATGCATTCGTACAAACATTCGGAGCTAGCGGTTGGCTTAAGTTCCAATGAGCATTGACCAGGTCATGACTCCGACAATAGTAAACATGACATAGGCACTTCCGCGGTGCAGCAACCGCTGCTGGTTGGAAAACAGCACGAACAATTTTGGATGCGAGAGTGTCCAGCTCACAAGGCAATCCCAGAGCAGCACGACGCTGAACATCCAGATCCCGGTAAGGCTGCGGGAAAGTAAGCTGCTTTCTTTTCCGACCAAAACCGTGAACAGCGTCAAATAAAACATGGCATTCTTGGGATTAAGAATGCCAGACGCAAAGCCCCTAACAAAAAAATTTGGGGTGTCAGCATAAGCCTGCGTGGCTGCCTCTGGCCGGATTGGAGCGGACTTGGCTTGCCAGAATTGCCAGCCCAGCCATGCCAGGTACCCGCAGCCAACCCAGTACATCAGGGCATAAGCGAGCGGATTATCCTGAAGCCAGCCCAAACCGAAGAGCGCAGCTAAAATGAAAATCGCGTTCGCACAGGCAATCCCCAGTGCGGTCCTGTATCCAGCTCTTCGGCCATGATGAAAAGTATGGTTAAGCAGTAAAACGAAATCTGGGCCGGGACTGAGCAAGGCTAGGAAATGTGCCCCTGCCAAAGCTAGAAACTGTTGCCACTCCATCGCGTTCTCCATCAGCGGAAAAGCAGCCAGAATGCAAGATGAGTCCCTAAGGCGTATAGAAAAAAATTGCTTAGCGTCGCATCTGTTGCAGGTAATCACCCGGAGTGGCGCAAACCCGCTGACGAAAAGCTTTTTGGAAATGGCTTTGATCGCTAAAGCCTAAATGCTGGGCCAGCTCGGCCAGTGATACGCCTTCCCGAAGAAGGTGCCGAGCCTTATTGATGCGGCAATCCAGAAGATATGCATGAGGTGTCAGGCCCGTGTGGCGACGAAAAATGCGGATAAGGTGAAATCGGCTTAGCCCAACCTCGGCTGCCAAATGTGTGATCGACCAGTGATGTTCACAATGCTGCAGCAGCTTTTTCTGCATGGCCGGCACCCACTTAGGAGTTATTTCAGGTGCCAGCGTGGTCTCGGGCGAAAGCCCCACCAAAAAACCAATCAGTGCCTCTTCTTTTAATTCTGGTGGTACGTCATCAAACAACAGGTCATTTAGCGCACAATATTGATGATAAAGCGCGATATCACGGTAATGAGTCGGGTGCCGCATCCTCTGACCAGAATCATCTTGGCGAGCCTCTTCCCATAAATTGTTCAACCAATCCACATCCAGATACAGCATTTGGTAACTCCACGCGACATCTGGCTGTGGGTTACAAGCATGGGGGCAATTTTCGGGGATGAAGACCACATCACCAGCCTCCAGCGGTTGCTCGGCTCGCCCCTCAATCCGCAGGATGGATCTGCCGGCATCAATGGCACCAATTGAAAAGGCTGGATGGGTATGTGGCTGATAACAGGCGCGGCTTTTCCACGCTCGCCTGCTCTCGACAAATGGTAAAAGGGGGTCGTGCCAGAATTGTTGAGCCATGTGTTTCGTTTGCCGGCGATAGTGTAAACCGCCTTTTCCATTAATGACCGGATTTTACTGCTGATGTCCATCTATCGTACGACAAGCACCCGATCAGGAATCTTTGATTGCGTGATTCAGGGATCGCATAGTCTTGTGACGAGTCAGAACTGTCGAATCATACCGCGATTGCGATGAAGAGCAGCCAACGTGCCGAAACGCGCACGATTTGGTCACGATGATTTGGATTTGAAGCTGAAGGAAATCGTAAGTCGTTGATTTCAAATGGTCGGGGTGAGTGGATTCGAACCACCGGCCTCTACGTCCCGAACGTAGCGCTCTACCAGGCTAAGCTACACGCCGCGTCGCTGGCGGCTTTTTCTGCCTGACTGCGCACATATTCGAGAGCGCCTGATGCTGTGATCGCGGCAAGAATGACGTCGAAATGGTTTTCGTCGCCTTGCTCAATGCAGTCGCGTACCAGCAGCTTCTGGGCCTCGGTGCCGTGCTGCATCAGATATATCAGTGGCAGCGTCATCTTGCCTTCGCGCAAGTCATCACCGAGATTCTTGCCGGTTTCTTCAATGTTGCCGGTGTAATCAAGCACATCATCGATTAGCTGGAACGCGGTGCCGAGCTTGAGGCCGTATTCGGCGGCGGCGGCTATTTGTTCCTCGCTGGCGCCGGCCAGTAGCGTGCCGAGGCTGGCGGCGGCCTCGAACAATTTCGCCGTCTTGCAATGGATGACTTGCAGGTAGCGCGCTTCGCTCACACCGGCGTCGCGCATGTTCATCAGTTGCATCACTTCGCCTTCGGCGATGATATTGGTCGCTTCGGCCAGAATTTGCATCACGCGCATGTCGTTGACCGAGACCATCATCTGAAAAGAGCGCGAATAAATGAAATCACCGACCAGCACCGAGGCGGCGTTGCCGAACAGGGCGTTCGTGGTTGGCTGGCCTCGCCGCAGCGCCGATTCGTCGACCACGTCATCGTGCAGCAGCGTCGAGGTGTGGATCAGTTCGACCACTGCCGCCAGCTTGTGGTGGTGCGTGCCGCGATAGCCGCAGGCATTGGCGAACAGCAGCACCAGCGCCGGGCGGATGCGCTTGCCGCCGGCATTGATGATGTATTCCGCGA
>JAGSYW010000042.1 GCA_018262475.1 Burkholderiaceae bacterium
GACGGCGGTGCATTCACCGTTCCGGAGCGTCGCAAGAAATAATGTTGTCGGGTGACTGGCGGAGAGAGCTTCTTTCCGCCGGTTGTACGCAGCATTCGTAACAGGATGGGCAACGCAAGTTGCCCATCTATCTTTTTGTCACCAAGGTGTCGAGGGTTTGCATGAGGGTCGCCATTATTGGACAGCAGGAATTCGGCAAGGCTGTCATGGAAGCTTTTCTTGCTCGCGGTGATGAGGTTGTTGGCGTATTTACCGCGCCCGAGCGGGAAGGTGCAAGGCCGGATCCGCTTAGGTTTGCCGCGCAGGAAAAGGGCATCAGGCTGTTCCAGTTTCCCAACTTGACCGGTGATGCCGCCAGGGAAGCCATGCAGAGCCTGAATGCTGATATCGGCATCATGGCGTATGTGGTGCAGTTCGCGCCGCAGGAGTTGGTGAATATCCCCAAGCACGGCACGATCCAGTATCACCCGTCGCTATTGCCGAAATATCGCGGTCCGAGTTCGATCAATTGGCCTATCGTTTGTGGCGAAGTGGAAACCGGATTGACGGTTTTCAGGCCGGACGACGGGCTTGATGAGGGGCCGATAGTTCTGCAGAAGGCCACTCCGATTTTGCCGGACGACACCCTTGGCAGCGTTTATTATGACCGGCTGTTCCCTCTGGGCGTGCAGGCGATGCTTGAAGCGGCAGATCTCGTGGTTTCCGGCAAGCACATCGAGGTCGCGCAGGATGAAAGCGAAGCAAGCTATGAAGGATGGTTGCGTGTGCCGGAATCCAGAATCAGCTGGAGCAACCATGTCAATTACGTCTATAACCTGATTCGTGGCTGCAATCCGGCGCCAGGCGCATGGACTACGCTGAACGGCAGGCGGATTCATCTTTTTGAAGTGAAGAAGCACCTGTTCCGCACATTTGGTAGCGTCAAGGGCAAGATTGGCGCAATATCGGAAGTTGACGAAACGAGCTTTCGCGTTACCGCTCAGGGCGGACAGATTGAAGTCTTTACGCTGAGAATGGAAGACGGCAAGAAAATGACCGCTGACGAATTCATCCGGCAGGAAGGGTTAAGCGTCGGCATGCAACTGGGCGGATAACATCCTGCCAGTACGGTCGCCAGTATTGGTGCGGACGCGCATCGCTGCACGTCCCACCGTGAATTTTCGATGTGTTGGGGCTTAGACGACAGACCCCAGCTTGAAGATCGGCAGATACATCGCAACCACCAGGCCGCCAATCAGCACACCAAGAATTGCCATGATCATTGGCTCGATCAGGCTCGATAGCGATGCCACAGCGTCGTTCACCTCTTCCTCGTAGAAATCGGCTACTTTGCCCAGCATGTTGTCGAGTGAACCGGATTCCTCGCCGATGGATACCATCTGCGTGACCATGTTCGGGAAAACATTTGAATTCTGCATCGATACGGTCAGGCTGGTGCCGGTGCTGACTTCGGTCTGGATTTGACGCGTTGCGTCGGCATAAACGATATTGCCCGAGGCTCCACCGACCGAGTCGAGCGATTCGACCAGCGGCACGCCGGCCGCGAACATCGTTGCCAGCGTTCTCGTCCAGCGTGCGATCGTTGCCTTGCGGATGACTTCACCGAAAATTGGCAGGCGCAACAGCAGCCGATCCATCCTGCGTTGCACCGTCGGGGAGCGTCGCCATGCCTGAAAGAACAGGTACAGGCCGCCGCCTATGCCGCCAAAGATCACATACCAGAACTTGACGAAGAAGTCGGAGATCGCGATCACCATCAAGGTCATCCACGGCAAGTCGGCACCGAAATTCTTGAACACTTCCTTGAATGCAGGCACAACCCAGATCATGATGACCGCGGTCACGATGAAGGCGACTGCCATGACCGCAATCGGATAAAACATCGCCGACTTGATTTTGCCCTTGATGGCGATGGTCTTTTCCTTGTAAGTGGCCAGTCGCTCCAGCAGGTCTTCAAGGATACCGGCCTGTTCGCCTGCTGCCACCAGGTTGCAGAACAGCGAATCGAAATACAGAGGAAACTTGCGGAACGCATGATTCAGGCTGGTGCCGGTTTCGACATCGTTGCGGATATCGTTGACCAGCTTCGAGACCGACGGGTTCGCATGGCCGCGCGCGACGATGTCGAACGATTGCAGCAGCGGCACGCCCGCTTTCATCATCGTTGCCAACTGGCGGGTGAACAGCGCGATATCCTTTTCGGTGATGCGCTTGCTGCTGCGGAAGGTTTTCTTCTTGACCTTGGTGACGGTGATGCCCTGGCGGCGCAAGGTGACATTGACGACGGATTCGCCCCCAGCTCTGAGTTCGCCCCTGACAATCTTGCCGGTCTTGTCGCGGCCTTCCCACGCAAAAATCGACTCCTTGATTTCTGCCGGTTTCTTGCTGTCGCGCGCGGTGGCCATTCACAGTCTCCTATTCATTGGTACAGCCCAGCACTTCTTCCAGGCTGGTGAGACCATTCTTGACTTTCACCAGCCCGGATTGCCGCAGCGACTTGACGCCTTCGCTGCGCGCCTGCTTTTCGATGTCCATCGCGGTGCCATGTTCAAGGATGATGCGTTCGATTTCCTCGCTGATGGGCATCATTTCATAAATGCCGACACGTCCCTTGTAACCGCTGCCTCCGCATCGTTCGCAGCCGACAGGTTCATACGGTTTCCAGCTGCCGTCGAGGTCTTCCGGTGCGAAGCCGGCCTGCAGCAGAATTTCGTCCAGGACTTCTGCCTGCTTCTTGCAGGTGCACAAACGGCGCGCGAGGCGCTGTGCGGTGATCATGATGACGGATGATGCGATGTTGAATGGAGCCACACCCATGTTCATCAAACGCACCAGCGTGGATGGCGCATCGTTAGTGTGGAGCGTCGAAAACACCATGTGGCCGGTTTGTGCAGCCTTGATGGCGATGTCAGCCGTTTCCAGGTCGCGAATTTCGCCGACCATCACCACATCCGGATCCTGGCGCAGGAATGCGCGCAGAGCGACCGCGAATGTCAGGCCGGCTCTTTCATTGACGTTGACCTGGTTGATGCCGGGCAGGTTAATTTCTGCTGGGTCTTCAGCGGTGGAAATGTTGATGCCGGGCTTGTTCAGGATATTCAGACAGGTATAGAGCGACACGGTCTTGCCGGAGCCGGTCGGGCCGGTCACCAGCACCATGCCATACGGGCGCTGAATAGCATTCAGCAGCATTTCGCGCTGCTCGGGTTCATAACCGAGCGCATCAATGCCGAGTTGCGCTTGCGACGGATCGAGAATACGCATCACGATCTTTTCGCCGAACAGAGTTGGCAGCGTGCTGACGCGGAAATCGATTGCGCGCGTTGGCGACAGCACCAGTTTCATCCTGCCGTCCTGCGGCACGCGTTTTTCCGAAATATCGAGCCGCGACAGCACCTTGATGCGTGCCGCCAGTTTTTCGCGGATGGCGACAGGCGGTTGCGCGTATTCGGTCAGCTCGCCATCGACGCGGAAGCGGATGCGGTAAAACTTTTCGAATGGTTCCAGATGAATATCGGAGGCCCCGCCGTTGATGGCATCGAGCATCGTCTTTTGCAGGAAGCGGACGATAGGCGCATCATCCACTTCGCTGGTGTCTGTCTCGGCTTGTGCAGCATCATTTACTTCCGATAGCAGATCCAGATCGAGCGAATCCTCGTTCAGTTCGTTTAGCGTCTGGACGCTGCTTTTCGTCAGCTTGTCGAGCAGTTGCAACAGTGCGTCATGTGGCACGATGACAGGCTCGGCGGTCGATGCCGTCTGGAACTTGATTTGTTCGAGGGTTTGCGGCTGCGTCGGGTCAGAAATCGCGACGAAGATGCGGTTGCCGCGTTTTGACAGCGGCACGGCGCGCAGTCGGACCATCAGTCGCGCATCGATGATCTTGTCGGACAGGTTCTCGCTTTTGACGGTATCCAGATCGAGCAATGGATAGCCAAAGGTTTCGGCACAGAAGGCAGCGAGAGAACGCGCATCAATTTGGCCGCTTTTAAGCAGCGTGTCGATGAAAGGCTGTTTTTCATTGGCCGCTGTCTTGCTGATGGCGATGGCAGCTTGTTGCGGAATGCGGCCAGCCTGCATCAGCGCGCGCGCCAGCCCTGGCATCGGGGAACCGCTAGTTGTCGGATCGGTCTGTGCTGCAGCCATATGCAAAATCGGTGATGAATGATATTAGCGGCCTAGCTGGCCACCACGCTGGATGATGCCTAGCGGAAAAACATTTGTAAAGAGTAAACAGGTTGGCCGTTGCGGCTTTTGCGCAACGTCAAGTCAGTCGGTAAACTTTTCTCTCGCACCAGAACGCACTAGCCGGACAACCTTGATGGCCTGATTCTGCACTTGCACGGCTTCGGCAATACAGTCGGCGAATTTCACACTGACGTTGGCGTCGGGGATGTCTTCCAGTTCTTCCAGCAGCAGGCCGTTGATGGTTTTCGGGCCATCGAGGGGAAGATTCAGTCCAAGCCGCTTGTTGATGTCGCGCAGCGAGGTGCCGCCTTCAACCAGACACTCGCCTTGCTCATTCCAGCCGAGCGCGTCTGGGCGGGCGCCGCTGGGCATGGAGGTGGTGAATTCGCCGATCATTTCCTCGATGATGTCTTCCAGCGTTACCAATCCCTGCACTTCGCCGTATTCATCGACGATGATGCCGAGCCGCTCGCGGTTCTCCTGGAAATATTGCAGCTGGGTGAATACCCCGGTTTCCTGCGGAATGAAATACGGTGGCGACAGCAGTTCGCGGAAATGCTCGGCGGTCAGTTCCTCGTCCTGATTCAGCAGTGCGACGGCCTTGCGCACATGCAGGATGCCAATGATGCGGTTGATCTCGCCTTCATACACCGGCAGCTTGTTGTGATAGCAGGTAACGAGCTGGCGCTTGATGTCTTCGACCGGCACCGCCAGGTCGAGCGCTTCGATCTGCGTGCGCGGCGTCATCACGTCCTCGACCGTGATCGATTCGAGGTCGAACAGATTGAGCAGGATGCTCTTGTGCTTTTGCGGGATGAAGGCGCCGCCTTCAAGCACGATGGTGCGCAATTCTTCCGGGGACAGCCGCTGCTTGTGCGCGTCGGCGCCGGTCTTGATGCGCAACAGGCGCAGCAGCAGGTTGACGAACAGGTTGACGAACCAGATGGCCGGCAGTGCAAATACCATCAGCACCTTCAGAATCGGGCTAGCTGGCAGTGCGATCCGGTCAGGATAGGTTGCGCCGATGACCTTGGGCGTGATTTCGGCGAAGATGATCAGCAGAAAGGCGATGGCGGCGGTGGCAATCGTCAGCACGGTCTGGTTGCTGCCGAAAGAGGCGATCGCAATTGCGGTCACCAGCGCAGTCACAAGCGAGTTCAGCAGCGTTTGCGCAATCAGCACCAGCGATAGAAGGCGATCGGTGCGCGCCAGCAGCCACAGCGTGGTTTGCGCGCGTTTGTTGCCTGCCTTTGCCAGATGCTTGACGCGGTAGGAACTGAGCGCGATCAGCGCGGTTTCCGAGATCGAAAAGAACGCCGAGCAACAGATGAGCAGCGCGAGCGTGGCGATTTGCGCCCACAACGGGATGGTATCCAAATGATCACATTCAAAAGATGCCGCATGCAAAATGGCCGGATGCTGCGTTGCCGGTTCCGGCCGCTGGTGCTGGCGCAATCATCCAATAGCCGCGATGCATTCGTGCGCCCGCATGGCGCTTATTGTAATCAATGCCGGCCGCGAAACGAAAATTTGTCTGCGGTGGGCGTATTCACGCATCGCGCACCGCGAGAATATACTACCGCCAGTATATTTAAACCGCCAGCAAAAATGAGGCCAAACCAGTGTTTTTATGCTATACCCCGTCTTTTTTGCGCTGAAAATCCGGGTGGTTTGGCCTTGGTGTTCATAAATAACTGACTTAAATTAATTTTGGGTCAGTAAGGCGAAGAAATATACTCCGGGTAGTATATTGAAATAGCCGCCAAACATGCGGCCCTGAGCAGCGTTTTGGCTATATACCCCTGTCCATTGGCAAAACCGACCTTGCCGACGGCACATCAGCAAGCGCCATTTTTCAGTTGCAGTGCGTGCTCATACAGCCGGTTTTTTTTCTGGCCGGTGATTTTCGCCGCCAGCGCAGCTGCCTGGCTGACCGTGCATTCGGTCAGCAGGATTTCCAGCACGCGCTGCGCTTCGGCATCGCCGGTATCGGTAACGACTGGCGCGCCTTCGACCAGTAGCACGAATTCGCCGCGCTGCCGGTTCTTGTCGGTTGCCAGCCAGTTGGCCGCATCGGCCAGCTGGCAGCGGTGGATTTCCTCGAACAGCTTGGTCAGCTCGCGCGCGATGACGATTTTCCGCTCGCCGCCGAATGCCAGCGCCAGCGCACCTACCGTTTGCTCGATTCGGTGCGGCGCTTCGTACAGCACCAGCGTTGCCGGCAGCGCGCGCAACTCCTGCAGCGCGGCATCGCGCTGCGCGGCTTTCGAGGGCAGGAAACCGACGAAGTGGAACCCGTTATCGAGCAGCCCGCTGGCAGACAGCGCGGCAATGGCAGCCGATGCGCCCGGCAGCGGGATTACCCGCAGGCCGGCGGCAGCCACCGCCTCGACCAGCCTCGCGCCAGGGTCGGAAATGGCGGGCGTGCCGGCATCGGATACTAGCGCAATCCGCTCGCCGCCGTGCAGTCGTTCGATGATTTGCGCCGCGCGTTCGCGCTCGTTGTGTTCATGCACCGCAATCAGCGGTTTGGACAAGCCGTAGCGTGCCAGCAACTGGCTGGTGTTGCGCGTGTCTTCGCAGGCGATCGCATCGGCCAGCGTCAGCAGACAGAGCGCGCGCAGCGTGATGTCGCCGGTGTTTCCTATTGGCGTGGCGGTCACATATAATGCGCTGGCAGGAAACTGCTGCCGGGAAATGTCTTCCATCAGGCGCTGGACAGTGCTGTTCGAGGCGGCGGACTCTGGCATTGCGGTGTTTGGGCAGTGGGTGAGAGCGCATTGTGCGCGTCATCGCTGCTGCTGGCAATGCTCCGGTTCAATTGCATGTTTGTTGAAAGGTCGTCGGGTGGCATTGTTCAATCCTTTTGCAGACCGCCAGACCGCGCGCCAGCGCAGCGGCCAGGCGGGGGAAGATGAGGCGCTGGCGCATTTGACATTGCACGGGCTGAAACTGGTCGAGCGCAATTTCCGCTGCAAGGGTGGTGAAATCGATCTGGTAATGGAGGACGGGGGTGCGCTGGTGTTTGTCGAAGTGCGCAAGCGCAGCAGCATGGCTTTTGGTGGTGCTGCTGCTAGCGTGACGCCGGCGAAACAGGCGCGGATGATTCGCACGGCGCAGTTTTTCCTGTTGCGCTACCCGGCGGCGCCGCCTTGCCGTTTCGATGTGGTCGCGATTGATGGCGATCTGAAAAATGGCGGCCAGTTGTCCTGGCTGAAAAACGTGATTTGAGCCGCTACTGCGCGGCCATGAAGCTATAATGCAACGATTATGAGAATCCAACGCGTACTTGGGCATTTCAAGGAAAGTGCCGAACTCAAAGCCAATGCCGCCGAACTGCTCGCGCCGATGATTGCGCGCGCGGCGGACATGATGTTTGCTGCACTGTCGCAAGGCAACAAGATTCTGGCATGCGGCAATGGCGGCTCGGCTGCAGACTGCCAGCACTTCGCGGCCGAACTGGTCGGGCGCTTCGAGCGCGAGCGGCTGTCGTTGCCGGCGTTGGCGCTGACGACCGATACCTCGATTCTGACCGCGGTCGGTAACGATTACAGTTTCCGCGACATTTTCAGCAAGCAGGTGCAGGCATTCGGCCAGTCGGGCGACATCTTGCTGGCGATCTCGACTTCGGGCAATTCGGAAAATGTGATGGCGGCAATCGAAGCGGCGCACGAGCGCGAGATGCGCATTGTCGCCCTGACAGGCCGTGATGGCGGCAAGATTGGCGCCATGCTGACGGAAGATGACGTGAACATCTGCGTTCCGCACGAGCGGACCGCGCGCATTCAGGAAGTGCATTTGCTGGCGATTCACAGTATTTGCGATGGCATTGATGCCGCACTATTCGGGGGAGATATCCATGATTGACTGGCAGCGAATCAAACGTCCGGTTGCGACGGCGGTATTGTGCGGGGCAGCGATGGTTGGCCTCCAGGGCTGCGTTGAAATGGTTGTCGGCGCGGCGGTGGTGGGCACTTTCGCTGCGAGCGATCGCCGCACCGTTGGGGCGCAGACCGAAGACAAGAGCATCATGGTCAAGGGCGAAGTTCGCGCGGCGGAAATTGTTGGCGATTATGGCCATGTAAACGTTACCAGTTTCAACCGCAAGGTGCTGCTGACCGGCGAGGTGCGGGATGAGCGGATGCGCGCTGCCGTCGAGCGCGAAATCAGCCGCATTGGGGGCGTGCAGTCGGTGGTCAATGAACTGGAGGTCGGGCCGGTATCGAATTTCTCGTCGCGATCGAGCGACAGCTACATCACCAGCAAGGTGGTGGCCAGCTTCATCGATGCGAAGGATGTGTTCAACAGCGCGCTCAAGACCGTTACCGAACGCGGCACGGTTTATCTGATGGGGCGCGTGACGCAGCGTGAAGGTGCACGGGCGGCAGAAATCGCTAGCGGCGTTTCCGGTGTGCACCGGGTGGTGAAAGTGTTCGACTACATCACTGAAGAAGAGTTGCGGCAGATGACGCACCGGCCGGCCAGCGCCCCGGTTTCAGAGTCGTCTGCTTCTCCTGCCAGCTACGCGCCGACCCGCAACCCGGATAGCGGCGTTACCGTCAATACAGTAACGCCCTGACGGCTGACTTGACCTGTTCGACCGATGGCGGATGTCCGCCATCGCCGAGGTTCACGATGTTCGGTGACCAGTTGCCCTCGGTCTTCCAGCGCGGCGAATCGATATACAGTTCCACCGTCGGTCGGTTGTAGGCGGCCGCGATGTGCGTCAGGCCGGTATCGACCCCGATGGCCAGCGCCGCCTTTCCTGCCAGCAGCACCGCTTCGAGCATCGGCAAGCGCGGCAGCACGCGCGCATTCGGCAGCGTGGCCGCCAGCTGTTCCGCTTCCTGTTTTTCCTTGTCCGAACCCCAGGCCAGCAGTATCGGCAAGCCGCGTTCCGCCAGAAAATGGCCGATTGCGGTCCAGTTCGCCTGCGGCCATTTCTTGGCGTCGCGCGCAGTGCCGTGGAAGAACGCCGCATACGGCTCGGCTGGAAGCCAGCCTGGCTGTAGTGCCGGCAGGTTGAGCGCGAAATCGGCCGGCGTATCGACTCCGTAGCCGAGCGCCGCGGCCGCTACCAGCCGTCCGCGCAGTACCGCGTGCGTGCGCGAATCGACCGGCACGCTCATTGTATGGAACAGGCGCGACATGCCTTCGTAACCGGAGCCCTCGGTGCCGTTCGCCAGCCCTGCCTTTTTGCCGCCTGGCGCAATGCGGGCCATGCCCATCACGATGCCCGTTTTCAGCAAGCCCTGGGTGTCGAATACCATATCATAGGCTTCGCGTTTCAGTTCGGCGCGGAAGGCACGGATTTCGGCCCGGGTAGCCGACGACAGCAAGCTTTTGCGCCAGCGGCGCTCGGCATACGGAATGATCTTGTTCACATGTCGGTTCAGGCGGATCAGATCCGCATACGCTTCCTCGACCACCCAGTCGATTTGCGCCTCCGGGTAGTGGCGCTTGATGTCGGTCAGCATCGGCATGTTGTGCACCACGTCGCCGAGCGACGACACGCGGACGATCAGGACTTTCATGCCGAGCTCAGTATGGTAGTTGCGCATCCGGCTTTGCCGCCAGAATAACGCGTTTGAATTCGGACTGGATGCGCGCCAGCCCCGCCGGCGTTTCGGCCTCGAAGCGCATCACCACTACCGGCGTGGTATTCGATGAGCGCGCCAGCCCGAAGCCGTCCGGGTATTCGACCCGCAGCCCGTCGATGGTGATGATTTCTGTCGAGCCTGGAAAGGTTGCATCCCGTTGCAGTTGGTCGATCAGCGCGAAGTTTTCACCTTCGGCTAGGTGCAGGTGCAGTTCCGGCGTGCTGGCCGACTGCGGTAGCGCATTCAGCAGCGCCGACGGATCGTCCGTGCGCGACAGCAGTTCCAGCATCCGTGCGCCGGCGTACAGGCCATCGTCGAAGCCATACCAGCGATCCTTGAAGAAGATGTGGCCGCTCATTTCGCCGCCGAGCGGCGCGCCGGTTTCACGCAGCTTCGCCTTCACCAGCGAATGGCCGGTTTTCCACATCAGCGGCTGGCCGCCATTGGCTGAAATCCACGGCGCCAGATGGCGCGTGCATTTCACGTCGTACAGGATTTCGCGCCCTGGATGGCGCGTCAGCGCATCCTTGGCGAACAGCATCAGTTGCCGATCCGGAAAAATGATCTGGCCATCCTTCGTCACTACGCCCAGGCGGTCGCCATCGCCGTCGAACGCGAGGCCGATTTCAGCGTCGGTAGTTTGCAGGCAGCGGATCAGATCCTGCAGGTTTTCCGGGTGCGCCGGATCAGGGTGGTGGTTCGGGAAATGGCCATCGACCTCACAAAACAATTCGATCACCTCGCAGCCGAGCGCGCGGAACAGGTCGCCGGCGATCGCGCCGGCAACGCCGTTGCCGCAATCGATGGCGATCTTCATCGGCCGCGCCAGCTTCACGTCGCCGGCGATGCGTTCGATATATGCTGCTCGGATGTCGTGCGTGCGGTAACTGCCGCTGCCGTACGCGACATTACCGTCTTCGATGGCAGAGTACAGCGACTGGATCGTGTCGCCGTAAATCGCTTCGCCTTCAAGCACCATCTTGAAGCCATTGTAGTCCGGCGGGTTGTGGCTGCCGGTGACCATGATGCCGGATTGCGCCTCCAGCACATGCGTGCCGAAATACACCATTGGCGTGGCGACCAGCCCGAGGTCGATCACATTTATCCCGCTAGCCTGCAAGCCGGTCGCCAGAGCGGTCAACAGTTCCGGGCCTGACAACCGTCCGTCGCGGCCGATGACGGCCGTCTGGCCGCCCTTGGCGCGGATGGCTGAGCCGAAAGCATGGCCGATGCGTTGCGCGACCGAAGCGTCGAGCGTTTTGCCGATAATGCCGCGAATGTCGTAAGCCTTGAAGATGCTTCGGGAAAGGGGGGGCATGGTGTGATTCGAATCAGGTAACAGCCGGTTTTGATGTGTGACGGCGCGTGTGCGGATTTTGAGGCAAAAAACATACTGCCGCCAGTATTTGAAAACGGCCAGGAAGTGCCTGGCCGAATGGCTCTATTTTACAGGATACCCTGCTTATTTGATGCGCAGCGCCTCCAGCGATTTGCCGCCAGCGAGCCATTCGCGCACCCATACCGGCTGGTGCCCGCGTCCGGTCCATGTAAGATCGTTTTTTTCCGGGTGGCGATAGCGCGGCGGAACCTTGCTGCCAGCGGTGCGCACCGAAGCAGTCAGCAAATCTTTCAGCGGCAGTCCGACGCTTTGTGCTATCGCCTGAATTTTTCGTTTCGCTTCCGCAATTTCGTTTTCTTCGCGCTTTTTCATCTCCTGCTTGATTTTTTCTTGCAGCGCACGCAATTCACTGACGGACAGTTCGGATAAGTTCATCTTGGTCTCCTGATAATTCGTTGGGTAACATTTTATTCCTGAAAAAACATAACACATTTTAATCAAAATATTAGCCAGCCGCATCAGGGATATAAAAATAATTCAGGCAGTCATTTATATTGTTGATGAGTTATTTTCGTTTCCTGATAATCATCCAGTGGGGCGCGTTGAACTGGATAATCTGCATATATAACCAGACGTAGGCAACAATGAAACAAAGACAAAATCCAATCAGGAGCCAGCAGTTTTGCCAGAAAACCGTAGCCGGAATAACAGCCATCAGCGATAGTACCCACAAATAAGGGGAAGTCAGCGAATTCCTTTTGATGAGTGCGCGCGCATCGCGCCGGCCAATCGTCCAGCGCACCAGTCGCTTGAATATTAGTGAGTGCAGGTGAATGCCATCAGGCACACCGGGAGACGAGTTGCGGATAAATATTCGGCGATAAATTGAGAAAGCGGTTTCAAATACCGGATAAATCAGCAGCAATAATGCATACCATGCGGAAACTTGTGGGTTGCGTGCGATCAGTAAAACCGTCAATTCACCCAGCATGAAACCGATGAAATAGGCGCCGCCATCGCCGAGGAATATCAAGCCGTAAGGGAAGTTCCAGACGAAGAAGCCGGCAATCGCTCCGACCATGATGAAAGCAGCGGTCACGATGAAAGTATCGTTGACCAGCCATGCGACGTAGGCAATTGACAGCAGCATGAACATCGTGACTACACTGGCTAGTCCGTTGAAGCCGTCGATGATATTAATTGCATTGGCAATGCCGCCGACCGCAAAGATTGTTAATGGAAGAGAGAACCACACATATTTCAGCCAGTCGTCGACAAATGGTAGATCGAGGCGAATGATTGCGGCATCAAGGAGATAATAGCCAATAGCAGCCGAGAGCATTGTCAAAATAAGGCGCCGTAAAGGGCTGACGCGTTGCGTGTAATCCTCGACGATGCCGCTGCCAAAAGCAGGGATCGCCGATAGTAAAAGCAGTAACAGCCATTTTCCTGTGGCAGGTGCACGCCAATTGGCGACAGCGATTCCGACCGCGACAGAAATGAAAATGCTTAGTCCGCCAAAACGTGATACCGAGTGCAAGTGAACCCGTTGCACATGATTATTGACCTGATCGAGCATGTTCTTGTTGTGCTTTGACAGCCGGATAACAAAAGCTGTAGTTATTAGCGCGACCAGAAAGCTTACCAGGATAGAAATCATCAGCAGTCAGAGTGAAGAGCAGGGTGGGCTGCGCAGAAATTTCCACCATTCCCCCTTAGGGGGCGCACTATTATGCTTGATGCATCGCGCAAAGGCAAAAAACGGCTGGTCTGGTCAGATTTCGATTTGCGTGCCAAGTTCGATCACCTGGTTCGGAGGAATCCTATAGTAGTCGGCCGCGCCGCGTGCATTGCGCGACATCAGCACGAACAGATGCTCACGCCACGGATTCATGCCGCCGTTCGGGGTCGAAATGATGGTCTGGCGCGAGATGAAGAACGAGGTCGAGGGCAGATCGAACTCTAGCCCGTACAGATTGCATTGCTCCAGCACCTGCGGGATATCGGTTTCATCCAGAAAGCCATATCTGATATTGACCTGGTAGCATTCGTGGCCGAAATCCTGCACATGCACTCGTTCCTGTATTGGCACCCACGGCACTTCCTGCATGAAAATCGTCAGGAATACCACGCGCTCATGCAGCACATTGTTGTGCTTCAGATTGTGCAGCATCGCATGTGGCACGCCATCGACTTCGCCGCGCAGAAAAATCGCCGTGCCTGGAACCCGCAATGGGGGCACGAGGAACAGCGATTCGAGAAAACCTTCCAGCGGGATGGCGTGCATTTTCAGGTTTTTGGTCACCAGTTGCCGTCCTTTGCGCCAGGTCATCATCACCGTGAACAAACTCAGGGCCAGCATTAGCGGGAACCAGCCGCCATCCATTATTTTCGGCAGGTTGGCGGAAAATAGCGCCATGTCAATGGATGCAAACGCGCCGCAAATGGCCAGCCCCACCGGCAGCGGATATTTCCAGTGGAAGTTAAGCACAAAGAAAGCCAGCACAGTCGTCAGCAGCATGGTGCCGGTGACGGCGATGCCGTAAGCCGCCGCCAGTTCATCGGAGGTGCCAAACTCAAGCACTACGATGACGACCGCGACCAGTTGCATGAAATTGACCATCGGCATGAAAATCTGGCCGATTTCCGCGTCAGATGTGTGGATGATTTTCATCCGCGGCAGCAGACCGAGCGAGATCGCCTGCTTGGTCATCGAGAAGGTGCCAGAAATCGTTGCCTGCGAAGCGATGACAGTGGCAATCGTGGCCAGCGCGACTAGCGGATAAATGCTCCATGTGCCAAGCTGGTGAAAGAACGGGTTAGAAATCGCAGCTGAGTCGGACAGCAAAAGCGCGCCTTGCCCGAGATAGTTCAGCGCCAGTGACGGGAATACGACCAATGACCAGGCGATACGGATCGGCCGGGCGCCGAAATGGCCCATGTCGGCGTACAACGCCTCGGCACCGGTGAAGGCCAGCACGACCGCGCCAAGCGCGATGAACGCGATCATTTTGTTGCGAATAATGAACGAAATGGCGTGCAACGGGTTAATTGCGGACAGGATCTCCGGCGCGCGAAAAATGTTGATGATGCCCAGCGTGGCCAGGATAGCAAACCACAAGAGCATGAACGGGCCAAACCAGCGACCGATGCCGGCGGTGCCTCTCGACTGAAAGGCATACAGGCCGATTAGCACGATGATGGTGAGTGGAACGACGAACGGTTTCATGCCGGGGGCGGCGACTTCCAGGCCTTCAATCGCAGACAATACCGAGACGGCTGGCGTGATGATGCTGTCGCCATAAAACAGGGCGGCGCCGAACACGCCCAGCAGCATCAGCGGATAACTCCAGCGCGAGGATTTCGGCAACGATGACAGCGCGAGCGACATCAGTGCCATCACGCCGCCTTCGCCGCGGTTGTCTGCGCGCATGATCAACGTAACGTATTTCAGCGAAACGACGATCGTCAACCCCCACAGGATCAACGAAATCACGCCCAGCAGATTGGCCGGTGTCAGCACCAGACCGTGTTTGGGCTCGAACACGGTTTTCAGCGCGTATAGCGGGCTGGTGCCAATGTCGCCGTAAACGATGCCGATGGCGGCAAGCGTTAAGGCAGTGATTCCGCTATGACTGGTTTGTCTGGTGGTCAAATTAAGCCTGCTGGTTATTTGCGCGCATTGGACAATAGGACAAACTTTCTGAAAACGCAAGAATAATGCAGTAATGCACTGCGCAAACGCAGAGTGAAACGGGAAAAATACAACAGCATGGCTGCGCCATCAGTTATCCTTGCGGTTTAAGCATTTTAACCATTATTAAAGACTCGCAAATTTATGGCTCAGTACGTTTATACGATGAATGGCGTGGGCAAGATCGTTCCGCCCAAGCGTCAGATATTGAAGGATATTTCGCTGTCGTTTTTTCCTGGCGCCAAGATTGGTGTGCTCGGCCTGAATGGCGCCGGCAAATCAACGCTGTTGAAAATCATGGCCGGTGTCGACAAGGACATTATCGGCGAAGCGCGGCCGATGCCGGATTTGAAAATCGGCTACATGCCGCAGGAACCGGAACTCGATCCGGATCAGACCGTGAGGCAGGCAGTTGAAAGCGGGCTGGGCGAAGCGTTCGAAGCGCGCGCCAAGCTGGATGCGGTTTATGCTGCTTATGCGGAGCCGGATGCAGACTTTGACGCGCTGGCGACCGAGCAGGCGCGGCTGGAAGCGATTCTGGCCGCGTCCGATGGCGGCAACCTGGAGCAGCAGCTTGAAATGGCGGCCGATGCGCTGCGGCTGCCGCCATGGGAGGCAAAGATTGGCGTGCTTTCAGGCGGCGAAAAGCGCCGCGTGGCGCTGTGCCGGTTGCTGCTGTCACGGCCGGACATGTTGCTCTTGGACGAACCGACCAACCATCTCGATGCCGAATCGGTCGACTGGCTGGAGCAGTTCCTGTTGCGCTTCCCCGGCACCGTGGTGGCAATCACCCATGACCGCTACTTTCTCGATAACGCGGCCGAGTGGATTCTTGAACTTGACCGCGGCGCTGGCATTCCGTGGAAAGGCAATTACAGCTCGTGGCTGGAGCAGAAGGAAAACCGCCTGAAGCAGGAAGAGGCATCCGAATCGGCGCGGCAAAAGGCGATTGCGAAGGAACTGGAGTGGGTGCGGCAGAACCCGAAAGGGCGACAGGCAAAGAGCAAGGCGCGTCTGGCGCGGTTCAATGAACTGTCCGATTACGAATACCAGAAGCGCAACGAAACTCAGGAAATCTTCATTCCGGTGGCCGAGCGCCTCGGCAATGATGTAATCGAATTCAAGAACGTGTCGAAGGGCTATGGCGACCGGTTGCTGATCGATAATCTCAGCTTCCGCATTCCGCCGGGCGCGATTGTCGGCGTGATTGGTCCGAACGGCGCCGGCAAATCGACGCTGTTCCGCATGATTACCGGCAAGGAAGTGCCAGATAGCGGCGAAGTTCATATCGGCCCGACGGTCAAGGTATCGATCGTCGATCAGTCGCGCGAAAACCTCGATGGCAGCAAGACCGTGTTTGATGACGTTTCTGGCGGCGCTGATATTCTTTCTGTCGGCAAGTTCGAAATGCCGTCGCGAGCGTATCTCGGCCGCTTCAACTTCAAGGGGGCGGATCAGCAGAAAAATGTTGGCAGTCTGTCAGGCGGCGAACGCGGTCGGCTGCATCTGGCCAAAACGCTGCTGCAAGGCGGCAATGTTTTGCTACTGGACGAACCGTCGAACGATCTGGACGTCGAAACGCTGCGTGCGCTGGAAGATGCGCTGCTGGAGTTTGCCGGTAGCGTGCTGGTGATTTCGCACGATCGCTGGTTCCTTGACCGGATCGCAACCCACATCCTAGCATTCGAGGGCGATTCGCAAGTTACATTCTTCGACGGCAACTATCAGGAATACGAAGCCGACAAGAAAAAGCGCCTGGGCGAAGAGGCGGCGAAGCCGAAGCGGTTG
>JAGSYW010000129.1 GCA_018262475.1 Burkholderiaceae bacterium
ACGCAAACTCAAGACCCTGATCGATTTGGTGGCCGAGTCCGATATCGCGGAACTGGAAGTGACCGAAGGCGAAAGCAAGGTTCGCATCATCAAGTCCAATCCTCACGCCAACCCGCCGATGATGATTCAGGGGCAACCGGCATCTACCCAGTATGTGCAAATCCCGGCTGGCGCGCCTGCCGCCGCAATGGCGCCGGCTGCAGCGCCTGTAGCGGCAGCACCGGAAGAAATTCAGGGGCATGTGGTCAAGTCGCCGATGGTCGGCACCTTCTATGCGGCGTCCGCGCCGGGCAATCCGCCGTATGTCGCGGTTGGCTCCAGTGTGCAGGTTGGCGATACGCTGTGCATTATCGAGGCGATGAAGTTGCTGAACGAGATCGATGCCGACGTTGCTGGCGTGGTCAAGCAGATTCTGGTTGAAAATGGCCAGCCGGTCGAATATGGCCAGCCTTTGTTCATCATCGGCTGAACAACATTTCGTCCGATTTCGGCGGAATTGATAGTTGATGGCTGTATTTCGAAAGATCTAAAGAATGTTTGAAAAAATTCTGATTGCCAATCGAGGCGAAATTGCCCTCCGCATCCAGCGCGCCTGCCGCGAGCTGGGCATCAAGACCGTGGTGGTGCATTCCGAAGCCGATCGTGAAGCCAAATATGTGAAATTGGCAGATGAATCGGTTTGCATCGGCCCGGCTCCATCGCCGAAAAGTTACCTGAACATGCCGGCAATCATCAGCGCGGCTGAAGTGACTGATGCCGAGGCGATCCATCCTGGTTATGGTTTTCTGTCCGAGAATGCCGATTTTGCCGAGCGGGTCGAAAAGTCCGGCTTCGTGTTCATTGGTCCGAAACCGGAGTCGATCCGCATGATGGGCGACAAGGTGAGCGCGAAGCAGACGATGATCAAGACTGGTGTGCCGTGCGTTCCGGGTTCTGATGGTGCCCTGCCAGACGATCCGAAGGAAATCATCCAGACCGCGCGCAGGGTTGGCTATCCGGTCATCATCAAGGCCGCCGGCGGCGGCGGCGGCCGCGGGATGCGTGTGGTGCATACCGAGGCGGCATTGCTGAACGCGGTTTCGATGACCAAATCCGAGGCGCAGACGGCTTTTGGCAACCCGGAAGTCTACATGGAAAAATTCCTGGAAAATCCGCGCCATGTGGAAATCCAGGTGCTGGCCGACCAGTTCAACAATGCCGTTTGGCTAGGCGAGCGCGATTGTTCGATGCAGCGCCGCCATCAGAAAGTGATCGAGGAGGCGCCTGCGCCGGGTATCTCGCGCAAGCTGATTGAGAAAATCGGCGATCGCTGCGCTGACGCCTGTCGCCAGATCGGCTATCGCGGTGCGGGCACGTTCGAATTCCTGTATGAGAATGGCGAGTTCTACTTTATCGAAATGAATACCCGCGTGCAGGTCGAACATCCGGTAACGGAAATGATCACTGGCGTCGATATCGTGCAGGAACAGATCATGATTGCTGCCGGCGAGCGCTTGCGCATGCGCCAGCGCGACATTGTGTTTCGTGGTCACGCAATCGAATGCCGCATCAATGCTGAGGATCCGTTCAAATTCACGCCATCGCCGGGCAAGATCACTGCATGGCATGCGCCAGGCGGGCCGGGGATGCGGGTCGATTCGCACGCATATGCCGGCTATACCGTGCCGCAGTATTACGATTCGATGGTGGGCAAGGTGATCGCTTACGGCGCGACGCGCGATCAGGCGATCCGGCGGATGCATGTGGCGCTGTCAGAAATGGTGGTCGAAGGTATTCAGACCAATATCGCGCTGCACCGCGATTTGATGGTGGATCCGTGTTTCATCGAAGGCGGAACCAACATCCATTATCTGGAACAGATGCTGGCGGAAAGGGCGGCGGCGGAAAAAGAGCAGTCGTCGAGTTGAATGTTGAGCTGAATCAAGGCGTGTGACATGACATGGAATGAAATCGTCATAGAAGTCGAACGTAATTACGCCGAAGCACTGTCTGATGCTTTCATGGATGCGGGTGCTGTGTCGGTATCGGTCGAGGATGCCGACGAAGGCACGGCGGCAGAAAAGCCGATTTTCGGCGAACCGGGAATGGTGGTCGAAGCCGCAGCTTGGGAGCGCAGCCGCATTGTCGCGCTGATTCCTGCCGACGCTGTCCCGGAATCCGTTATGGCGCAAGTGGCCGTTGCTTGCGGTCTGGAAGCGTTGCCCGACTATATCGTGCGCGAAGTGGCCGAGCAGGACTGGGTGCGCCTGACACAATCGCAGTTCGAGCCGATACACATCGGCCGGAACATCTGGGTGGTGCCGAGTTGGCACGATGCACCCGATCCGAACGGGCTGATTCTTGAACTCGACCCCGGGCTGGCATTTGGCACCGGCAGTCATCCGACTACGCGGTTGTGCATGGAATGGCTGGAGGTGCATGCGCCGGCCGGCAAGACGGTGCTGGATTACGGTTGTGGTTCCGGCATTCTGGCGTTGGTGGCCAGCAAGTTGGGGGCGTTCGAAGTGACCGGGGTCGATATCGACCCGCAGGCGATTCTTGCCGCGCGCGAAAACGCGACGCGCAATCGCTGCCAGATAGCCTTTCATTTGCCGGATGAATTTGCCGCGCAGGCAGAAGGGCGGACTTTTGACGTGGTTGTGGCAAACATCCTGTCCAGTCCGCTGAAATTGCTGGCGCCGATGCTGGCCAGCCGGGTTGCACCAGGCGGTTCGCTGCTCCTTTCTGGCATCCTTGAGCGGCAGGCAGATGAAGTGGCAGAGGCGTATGCGCCCTGGATAGGAATGAATGTGTGGAAGGCGCAGGACGGCTGGGTTGCGCTCTACGGTCATTTGCCGGACGGAAGTTGAACGATGGCGCTGGCGACGCGATGCCCGTACTGCCACACGACGTTTCGCGTCGTGCAGGACCAGCTCAAGCTGTTCAACGGCATCGTGCGCTGCGGTTCGTGCCAGCAGATTTTCAATGGTGTCGAACAGTTGCTGCGGGATGAGACTGCGGCTGCTTCTAGGCCGTTGGAGCGCCAGAAAAGCCAGGTAAACGAGATTCATGCTGTGCAGCCGGAGCAGGAACCGGCAGTCGTGGAGCCGGTCGAAGATCTCCACCTGATTCTGTCGGTTGGGGATGAGTCAGAACCGGTTTCTACTGCGCTCGCAGCCACGCCAGAGCCGGTGCCGAGTGGGCATGTGCGTCCGGTGCTGCTGGACATGGTGTCGCCGGCGGACCACTTGGTCGATGTACTGCCGGAAGCTGAACGCAAGCCGGATTTGCGGCGTGAACCGCAATTCATCGAGCCTGTGGCAGAACTCCCTGAGCAGCGCGCCTCCGGTCTGGATGCGCCAGAAAATGATTTCCAGCCGACGCAGTTCCCCGATTTGTTGCAGGCAAAGCAGGCGCAGGCCTATGCCGATCATGCGCCGCACACAGTCGAAGTCGAGGCGCCGCAACTCGAAGAGGTCGCAGCCGAAGAACCTGAGTTCATGCAGCGCGCGCGGCGCCAGCAGCGGTTCGGGCGTATCTGGCGCATCGCCATGCTGTGCGGCGTGTTACTGATGTTCCCGGTACTGTTGTTGCAGGTGGTGGATGTATTTAATGCGAGGATTGGTGCGGCATTTCCGGTGCTGAAGCCGGCGGTCGAATCAGTATGCGCGGCGATCGATTGCCGTGTCGGGTTGGAAAAGCAGATCGAACAGGTGGCGGTGGAGGTGAGTGAGTTGCATGCGCCGGCGAATGGCGAAACGGCGTATACGCTCGCCATTGTGTTGCGCAACCGCAGTGTGCAGGGGCAGGTTTGGCCGAATATTGAGCTGACATTAAACGATTCGGACGAAAAGGCTGTTGCGCGCAGGATATTTGCGCCGTCTGAATTCCTGCCGAATACGCAACTGGTTGCGCAGGGATTTGCGGCCAGTTCCGAGCAGTCAATCAAACTGGTGTTTGAGCTTGAGCAAATCAAGCCGTCCGGTTATCGCGTATATCTATTTTATCCATGACATCTAGGAAGAAATCATGACTTGCCTGATTTGCGGTTCCCTTGCTTATGACACCATCATGTCGTTTCACGGCCGTTTTTCCGATGCGATTCTGCCGGATCAACTGCATAAGGTGAATGTCGCATTTTTGGTGCCGGGCATGCGGCGCGAGTTTGGCGGCACGGCGGGCAACATCGCCTATAACCTGAAACTGCTGGGATCCGAACCGCGCATCATGGCGACTATCGGCGTCGATGGTGAGCCATACCTGGAGCGGCTGGCCGAACTGGAATTGTCGCGGCGCAACGTGCGTACCATCAAGAAGGCATTTACCGCGCAGGCGTTCATCACGACCGATATCGACGGCAACCAGATTACCGCTTTCCATCCCGGAGCGATGGCAATGTCGCACGAGAACAAGGTGGCGGAAGCGGGCGAGGTCAAGCTGGCGATTGTTGCTCCCGATGGCCGTGATGGCATGGTGCAGAATGCCAAGGATTGCGCGCAGCAGGGGATCCCGTTCATTTTCGATCCGGGGCAGGGATTGCCGATGTTCAACGGCGACGAACTGCTGGAATTCATCGATCTGGCGACTTACGTCACGGTCAATGATTACGAGGCCGAACTGTTGGTCGATCGCACTGGCCTGATGCCGCGCGAAATTGCGCAACGGCTGTCTGCCTTTATCATCACGCGTGGCGAGATGGGGGCGGAGATTTACACTGGTGATGTCGTGCTCGACATTCCTTGTGTGCCGGCGGAAAATATTGTTGATCCGACTGGTTGTGGCGATGCATTCCGCGCCGGGTTGATGCACGGCATCATCAATGACATGGATTTGCTGACATGCGGCCGTCTGGGCAGTTTGATGGGGGCGATCAAGATTTCCCATCAGGGCGGACAGAACCATAAGCTGGTTCGGGCAGAGATTGCCGAACGGTTCAAGCAGGCGTTCGGCTACGAAATCTGATCGACTCGGAAACACAAACAACCCGCATGGCTCAGCGCCGTGCGGGTTGTTGTTTTACTGCGGTACCGGCTGCTGATGCAGCAGGCGATTAAGCCATTGCCTTGACTGCAGCAGACAGGCGGCTCTTGTGACGGGCAGCCTTGTTCTTGTGAACGATCTTCTTGTCGGAAATCCGGTCGATGATCGAGACGGATTTGGTGAAGGTCGCTGCCGCAGCTGCCTTGTCGCCAGCTTCGATTGCCTTGCGGACAGCCTTGATTGCGGTGCGCAGCGTCGAGCGCAGGCTCGAATTGTGAGCATTCTGCTTGACTGCCTGGCGGGCGCGCTTGCGTGCTTGT
>JAGSYW010000130.1 GCA_018262475.1 Burkholderiaceae bacterium
AATCCTGATTCTGATGCCGGTGTGGCTGCTGGGCGTGCTGGTGTATTACATCATCAAGCACCGGCAGGTTTCCGAGTGGGCCGGGTGGCTGATGTTCACGGGTTCGCTCTTGCTGTATACGCTTTTCCGCTGTGCCGATTACCCGGATTATCTCTATGGCCTGACCGCCTCGTACATCGATCAGGATTTCATGATGTATACGCTGAAATGGTCGCAGGAATTCCTCAGCAGCTATGCGATTGGGCTGCTGGTGGCGATTCATTTCATTGGCGCGGCGACCGTTGCGCCGCGACTGGCTTCGCTGCTGTATGCGGGGGAAAAACCAATCCGCTATCTGGCCGGGTTCACCTTTGCTACCTATCTGTTCCACTATCCGCTACTGCAATTTTTTGCCGCCATTGCTAGCCATTTTAATGATCAGATGGTACGCAACATGATCATGATTTTCGGTTCAATCGCTGTCATCTGGGCGCTTGGCACCGTCACTGAACGGCGCAAGGCGGATATCAAGCGTTGGATCTTGTTCTGGTGCGAGTTGTTCTCGCGCAAGGTATGGGTGCGTTTGTGATGGTTTATTGAATCATCTGCTTGCAAGAAACATATCAATTTGCATATGAAGTTACGATAATTTGTCCGGGTAATATTGATTTGTTATAATTATCCGGGTAAAATTAATGTGTTCAATCAATGGAGGACACATGACAGAAATCAAAGCCTTACGCTGGGTTGCTTTTGCTGATACCGAATGCGTCGCATCTGGCTCCCCAAGGGAAGTGGTGACCGATCTGAAAGCCTTTGTCGACGCCAACCCTGAACGAGCCGTGCTGGTGATGGATGGCGAAACCAGCCATCCGGTGGAACTGGATTTGCGCGGCAATCTGGCCGAGGCGCTGGCACGCTTGCCAGCCGCAGCGCCGGAAGAGGCTTCGTCGACATCAGCAACGCCCCCAGTCCGCCAGCCAGGCCGGCCGAAACTGGGTGTTGTGGCGCGTGAAATCACTCTGCTGCCGAGGCACTGGGAATGGCTCGCCAGCCAGTCGGGCGGTGCATCGGTTGCGTTGCGTAAACTGGTCGAGGTGGCAATGCGCGCGAATCTGGAAACGGATCGGCGGCGAGTGATGCAGGAATCGGCCTACCGTTTCATGACGGCGGTTGCAGGCAATCAGCCGGATTTCGATGAGGCGCTGCGGGCGCTGTTTGCGCCGGACATCAAGCGACTGGCTGAACTGGTGTCGTACTGGCCGCTGGATGTGCAGGCACAACTGTTCAAGCTGTTAGAAGGAATGGTGGAGCAGGGCTGATGCCAGCTTGTGGCGGCTGTTGTCCCGTGGTTAATCGTTCTGCCGCCAGTACGCTTCAGGTTGGCTCGCAGCCTGATTCGCCCTCCGCCAGCGTCCCTAGGCTTGACTGTAATAACCCGAAATAACTGACTAAAATGAATTTTTGGTCAGTAAAGTCAAAAAATATACTCCCTCCAGTATTTATAATTGACTAACAAAAATGCGGCCTGGAGAGGTATTTTTGCAATATACACCTAGTTTCTGGTTGTCATAACTGGTTTTGTGCGGCAGTGCGGCGTGTGACATGAATTGGGGGGCAGTCGCGCCAAGGCAAGCTGGCGCACATACCGTCCGGCATACCGCATGCGCCTGAGTGAGCCGCATCAATGACGCTTTAGCGGCACAGGATTTCAGCCAACAAAAACAACACTGCGGGGGACAATCGCGGCTTGCCCTGTGATTTGCCATCGCATTCGCTATAATCGCCATCTTGTCCAGACCATTTCAAGCCAATTCAAATGTCGCTCGTTCCTGAACTTTTGCTGCCTGCCGGTTCGCTCGCAAAAATGCATACCGCGTTCGATTTCGGTGCAGATGCCGTGTATGCCGGGCAGCCGCGCTACAGCCTGCGTGCGCGCAATAACGAGTTTTCGACGCTGGAAGCGCTGGCGACGGGCATCGAGCAGGCGCATTCGCGAAACAAGCAGTTTTACGTTGCCAGCAACATTTTTGCGCACAACGCGAAGCTGAAAACCTATCTGAACGACATGGCGCCGGTGGTGGCGCTGAAGCCGGATGCCTTGATCATGGCCGATCCGGGTCTGATCATGCTGGTGCGCGACCAGTGGCCGGAAATACCGGTGCATCTGTCGGTGCAGGCAAATGCGATCAACTGGGCTGACGTGAAGTTCTGGCAGCGGATGGGGCTGACACGCGTGATCCTGTCGCGCGAACTGTCGCTGGACGAAATCGAGGAAATCCGCCAGCGCTGCCCGGAAATGGAGCTGGAAGTGTTCGTGCATGGCGCGCTGTGCATTGCCTATTCCGGCCGCTGTCTGCTGTCCGGCTATTTCAACCACCGAGATTCAAACCAGGGCACCTGCACCAATTCCTGCCGCTGGGATTACAAGGTGATGAATGCCGACGAAGATGCGACCGGTGATACGGTACGCATTCCGGCCGAGACCATCAGCATGAATTACCACCAGATGCTGGATCAGGCCGACCAGCCGCTATCGGCGCTGGGCGAAATGCCGCGCCATCCGCTGGCCGATCGTACCTACCTGATCGAGGAGGGCAAGCGCCCCGGGCAACTGCTGCCGATCATGGAAGACGAGCACGGCACCTACATCATGAATTCCAAGGATTTGCGTGCGGTCGAACATATCGAACGGCTGGTAAAGATCGGCGTGAATTCGCTCAAAATCGAAGGCCGCACGAAATCGATTTACTACGTCGCGCGCACGGCGCAAGTCTATCGCCATGCGATTGATGATGCAGTGGCCGGTCGGCCGTTTGATATAGGCCTCATGGGCAGATTGCAGGGGCTGGCCAACCGCGGTTATACCGATGGTTTCCTGCAGCGGCATCGTACGCAGGATTACCAGAACTACCTGACCGGCGCCTCCGAACTCGATAACAGTCATTATGTTGGCGATGTGCGTTCGGTTGGCGATGGCTGGGCCGAAGTGGTGGTCAAGAACCGCTTTTCTGTTGGTGACCGGATTGAAATCATTCATCCGTCCGGCAACGAAGTGGTGGTGCTGGAACGCATGGCATCGCTAGAGGGCGAACCCATCAGCGTGGCTCCGGGCAGTGGCCATATCGTGCGGATTCCATTCGACGCAAAATACGACAAGGCGCTACTGGCGCGAATGCTGTAATCATTTCCTATCATGCGTCAAATCGTTCTCGACACCGAAACCACGGGCAGGGACCCCAAAACGGGTGACCGCATCATTGAAATCGGCTGTATTGAAGTCATCAACCGGCAACTGACCGGCAACAACTTCCATGCGTATATCAACCCCGAGCGCGACAGCGAGGAAGGGGCTTTGGCGGTTCACGGACTGACGACCGAATTCCTGAGCGACAAACCCAAGTTTGCCGAGATTGCCGATGCCTTCCGAGAATATGTGCGCGGGGCAGAAGTGATCATCCATAACGCGCCCTTCGACCTTGGATTTCTGAACGCTGAATTTGAGCGCTTGTCATGGCAGCCGTTCGAAACCGATGTTGCGAATGTCATCGACAGCTTGCTGATGGCGCGCAGCTTGCATCCTGGAAAGCGCAATTCGCTTGATGCGCTGTGCAACCGCTACGACATTTCAAATGCGCACCGTACCCTTCATGGCGCGTTGCTCGATGCCGAATTGCTGACGGAAGTTTACCTGGCGATGACCCGGGGGCAGGACAGCCTTGGTATGGACATCGATGTCGAGCAGGCGCTGGCAACGGATGAAACGGCCGACGCGGTAACGCTGGCAGACATCATCGTGCTGTCTGCTTCAGATGAAGAAGTGGCGGCGCATGAAGCTCTGCTTGACGGGTTGGACAAGCAGGTGAAGGGCAAGTGTCTGTGGCGCAGTTTGGAAAATGAAAGCTGACCGCCTGGAATATGAATTTTGAGGCTATTTGCCCCAATGCTTCTGGAGCTTTTTCGCAAACGGCTATCTAGCGTAAACGATGCACTACAATCAGCCAAAGCACAGGGGATTCGTGATTGCTAAATGATAGCACCGCAATAATAGCGAAATGCCGTCACTTAAAATACATATGAACAATTTGACGCAAATCGGTGACAAAGCTATTCGGCGGCAGCCAACAGCAAATGGCGCAGATTGCAGTCTTTCTGCCATTCGATCCGTTCGGGCGAACTGCTTGCCTGTCGAAGCAATTCATCGTCACCCTGTTCGATCTGTGCTGCCAGCATGCGTTCCACCTGCCGGTGGTCAGGCAGCACCGGCGCAAAATAGGTGACTACATCGCCATGCTGAATCAGCATCGTCGGGAAATTTTCCACATCCAGATCGCCCAGCAGATCGGCCTGATCTTCAACGTCGACCCAAATGAAATGCTTGTCCGGATGGCGTTCGGCCATCTCGTCGAAGCCCTTGCGGTAGCCGCGGCAGGTGCCGCACCATTCGGCGCACAGGCAAGCGACGATCCAGTCGTTATCGGCAAGGGAATCGAGCAGCGTTTGGTAGTTGTCGGCGTGAAGCGTGAGGGCAGGCATGGTCATCGTATGTTTTGCAGCAGTCCTTATTTTAGCCTGCGCTACTGCATGCCGCCATTCCCTCAAGGTTAAAATGTGCGGATGGATGATTGTCGATATTCGGGAACCACGATGTACCACGACTTCGGACGAACCTATCGCGGCCGCTTTGCACCATCGCCGACCGGGCCGCTCCATTTCGGTTCGCTGGTGGCTGCAGTCGGTAGCTATTTGGAAGCGCAGGCGCATCATGGCGAATGGCTGGTGCGAATCGAGGATGTCGATGTCACGCGCTGCCGTCCGACGCATGAACATGCGATCTTGCGTACGCTTGACTGCCACGGTTTCCGTTTCGATGCGCGCGTGATGCGTCAGAGCGAGCGCACGGCGGCATACCAGAAAGCGCTGAACCGGCTGTTCCATGATGCAACCGTGTTCGGCTGCGCCTGCACCAGAAAGGAAATCGGAGATTCGACGCTGGGAGCCGATGGTGCGCCGGTGTATCCGGGCACTTGTCGCGCCGGTTTGCCGCCTGACAGGGAGACGCGGGCGTGGCGCATCCGGGTCGGCGAGGCGGTGATTGCGTTCGACGATGGCGTGCAGGGCAGGGTGGAGCAGCATCTGGCGACCGAGGTCGGCGATTTCGTGCTGCTGCGCGCCGATGGCTTGTTTGCGTATCAGCTGGCGGTGGTGGTGGACGATGCCGAGCAGGAAATCACGCATGTGGTGCGAGGCGCCGACCTGCTGGATTCCACTCCGAGGCAGATATTCCTG
>JAGSYW010000131.1 GCA_018262475.1 Burkholderiaceae bacterium
GCCTTTCCTGTTCAATCCGGGCATCAACCTGCTGGCGTTCTTCTTTTCGGCCGCCATCGGCGTGATTTTCGGCTACATGCCGGCGCGGCGCGCGGCGCAACTCGACCCGATTGTGGCATTGCGGCATGAGTGAGCCGTGGGGGGGCAGGATTGTGCGAACGTTACCGCTCCCTGCTGGCGCGCGCGGTTATGCCGCCTCTCGCCAAGCGGTGAGCATGCGAAGCAGGCTGAAAGTAACTGACCGAAATGACTTTTTGGTCAGTAAGGCCAAAAAATATACTCCCGCCAGTATTTAAAAACAGCCACTAAAAATGTGGCCTATGCTATGGTTTTAGTTATATACCCCAGCCATTTTTTTGGTCGGCGCTGTTTTGCCTGACGGCTAGCAGTCAGGCCGGTGCAGGCCGGGCATCCAGTGTGGTGCAAATGGCAGCCGCCAGTTGCGTTTCCTTGCTGTGCTGATAATCGCTGTGTAGTATCCTTGTCAGGTTTTGATGATTGGCAGGCATTTCTCTTACTATCCCGACACCATGCAATTTTCCGTCTATCAAGAAAGCCGCATCGGCGGGCGCCGCATCAACCAGGACCGGATGGGCTATATCTACACCCGTGACGCAGTGCTGCTGCTGCTGGCGGATGGCATGGGTGGCCATGTGCAGGGCGAAATGGCGGCCGCGATTGCGATGCAGACCATCGGCAAGCTGTTCCAGCAGACGGCAACACCCACCATCAAGCGGCCAGAGCGGTTTCTCGAAGACTGCTTTTACGCCGCGCACCGCGATATCCACCGCTATGCCGAATCGCACAACCTGCCCGAATCGCCGCGCACGACCATCATCGCCTGCCTGATTCAGCACAACAATGCCGTCTGGGCGCATTGCGGCGATTCGCGGCTGTACTGGATGCGCGCAGGCCAGATTTTGGCGCGCACGCAGGATCATTCGCGCATCGCAACGCTGATTGCGCAAGGCAAGCTTGATCCGGCCGAGCGCGATACCCACCCGGAGCGGCACAAGCTGTATAACTGTCTCGGAGCAACCAATTTGCCGATTGTTGAAATGTCGCGCATTGCGACCCTGCAGACCGGCGATGTGCTGCTGCTGTGTTCCGATGGCTTGTGGTCGGTGGTGCCGGATCACTTGCTGGCACGTGCTTTCCAGGAAAATACCGTGGTGCGTGCGGTGCCAGACATGCTGAACAAGGCAGTGTCGATCGCTGGCGTCAATAGCGATAACGCTACCGCGCTGGCCATGGTCTGGCTGGGAGAAAGCAGTCAGCTCGATGCGGCGACCATCTCGACCAATACGCTGCAAATTGGCGACGTCACTTCAATGATTCACACATTGCTGCCGGAGCAACTGGAAAAAACCGATCCGATCGACGACCACGAAATTGAACGGGCAATCGCCGAGATTCGCGGCGCGATCCAGAAAACCAACCGGCGGCATTAAAGGAGCAAATACATGAACGACCTCATTCGCAAACGGGAACGCGCGCTGGATGCGCTGCGTCCTATCAACCTGATCCGCCATTTCACCAAGCACGCCGAAGGTTCGGTGCTGGCAGAGTTTGGCGACACGCGCGTGATCTGCACCGCCAGCATCGTCGAAGGTGTTCCAGGCTTCTTGCGCGGCAAGGGGCAAGGCTGGCTGACGGCCGAATATGGCATGTTGCCGCGTTCAACCCATACGCGCATGGATCGTGAAGCTGCGCGCGGACGGCAGACCGGCCGGACGCAGGAAATTCAGCGCTTGATTGGCCGTTCGCTGCGGGCGGCGTTCGATCTGAATGCGATCGGTGAATACACGTTGCACATCGATTGTGACGTGATTCAGGCGGATGGCGGCACGCGCACTGCGGCGATTACCGGCGCAATGGTGGCTGCCTATGATGCGTTCGATTTCATGGTCAAGCACAAAAAAATGGAAACGATTCCGCTCAAGCATTTTGTCGCGGCAATCTCGGTTGGCGTGCATCAGGGTGTGCCGATGCTCGATCTGGATTACAGCGAGGATTCGACCTGCGATACCGACATGAACGTGGTGATGACTGATCAGGGCCATTTCATCGAAGTGCAGGGAACGGCTGAAGGCGAACCGTTCGATCGCGCGACCATGAACCGGCTGCTGGATTTGGCGCAAAAAGGCATTTTCGAGCTGATCGGGATGCAAAAGGCGTCGATCCTGGGATTGACTGCTCGCGGACAGCAGGGATCATGAACCATAAAATCGTACTTGCCTCGAACAATGCCGGTAAATTGGCCGAGTTGAGCCAGATGCTGACGCCACTGGGCTTCGAATTGCATACGCAGTCTGAATTTGGCGTGCCGGAAGCAGACGAACCGTTTGGCACCTTCATTGAAAATGCGCTGGCCAAGGCGCGCCATGCCTCACGACTGACCGGCCTGCCGGCGCTGGCAGACGATTCTGGCATCTGCGCCAGCGCGCTCGGCGGCGAACCGGGCGTGCATTCGGCGCGCTATGCCGGCGAGCCAAAATCGGATGCGCGCAACAATGAAAAACTGGTCGCGTCGCTGGCCTCGCACGAAGACAAATCAGCCAATTACTACTGCGTGCTGGTTTATGTTCGCCATGCGGCTGATCCGCAGCCACTGATCGCCGATGGCAGCTGGAAGGGAGAGGTCATTGCCGCGCCGCGCGGGCAGGGCGGTTTCGGCTACGATCCGCATTTCTGGCTGCCGCAGCAGCAATGTACGGCAGCCGAACTGTCGTCCGATGAGAAGAACCGGCGGTCGCATCGCGGCCAGGCGCTGGTGGCAATGGTCGAAAAGCTGCGTTCATCGCTGGTGTGAGGCTGATGGGGGGGCTGCCGCAGGCCGGCGGATGCCGTTTGGGAGTCTGGCGGAGGTCAAAAAATACTCCTCCCAGTATTTTGAAATCTTCCCGGAAGTAGTGAGCTATTGGCAATATTTTCACGTATACCCCTGTGAAATGCATTATTTAGGGGGAGGTTTCATGATGAATTCCGTCGCGCCGATCATCACGCCGGGAACACTCCGGCTGGGTGTGCTGCCGCCGCTGTCGCTGTACATCCATTTCCCGTGGTGCGCGCGCAAGTGCCCGTATTGCGATTTCAATTCCTACCAGGTGCGTGCGGGTATTCCAGAATCGGCCTATCTCGAGGCACTCAGGATCGATCTGGAAACCGCGCTGCCGCAAATCTGGGGGCGGCGGGTGCATACGGTATTCATCGGCGGCGGCACGCCCAGCTTGCTGTCGGCCGATGGCATGGAACGGCTGCTGTCTGATGTGCGTGCGCTGCTGCCGCTTGACCCGGAAGCAGAAATTACAATGGAAGCAAATCCGGGCACGTTCGAGTCCGGCAAATTCAAGGCGTTTCGCGACAGCGGCATCAACCGGCTGTCGGTCGGCATCCAGAGCTTCAATTCGCGCATGCTGCGGCAGCTGGGTCGCATTCATGATGGCGATGAGGCGCGGCTGGCAGTTGAGATTGCGCAGCGGCATTTCGATAATTTCAATCTCGATCTGATGTATGCGCTGCCGTCGCAGACCCTGCGCGAGGCGCAGGACGATATCGACACCGCGCTGGCTTTTGCACCGCCGCACCTGTCGATCTACCACTTGACGCTGGAGCAGGGGACGGCTTTCGCCAAGCAGCCGCCGCCAGGTTTGCCGGACGATGAAGCCAGCGCCGACATGCAAGACATGATCCGCGAGAAAACGTCGGTTGCAGGCTATTGGCACTATGAAGTTTCCGCGTATGCGCAACCGGGGCGGCAGGCGCGGCACAACCTGAATTATTGGCGCTTTGGTGATTATCTTGGCATCGGGCCGGGCGCGCATTCAAAGATTTCATTTCCGGATCGCATCGTGCGACAAATGCGCTTCATGCAGCCGAAGGCCTATATCGAGCAGACAATACAGCGCATGCCGGTGCAGGAAGAAGTCGCGATTGCGCCGCAGGATCTGGGCTTTGAATTCATGCTCAATGCCTTGCGTCTGAATGACGGTTTTGAAGCGGGCCTGTTTACTGAACGTACCGGTTTGCCGCTGATTACGATTGAAAAGACCTTGCAACAGGCGGTGGCAAAAGGCTTGCTGGTGCGTGATCACATGACCATTCGTCCAACCGAACTTGGGCAGCGCTTCCTGAACGATTTGCAGCAGATGTTCCTGCAAGAGTCAGGTGTCAGCTAAGCTGCGGCAAATGGTGGCAGGAGGCAAGGGTGATGACTATCCTTTTTGAGGCGGTGTCAGCATGTTGAATGCGTTGGCGCGCCAGTTGAAGCGTTTTCTGATCGCGGTGCTGGTCTATGCGGCAGCAACCTTGCTGCTGCTTGAAGACTGGCTGTGGGATGTCACCGCGCATGTGCTGGATCGGCTGGGCGCAGTGCGTCTGTTCCAACTGCTCGGAATGCGCATTGCCGCGTTGCCGCCGTATGCCGCGCTGTCGACGTTCGCATTGCCGTTCCTATCGCTGTTCCCGCTCAAGCTGGCAGCGCTGTATGCCATCGCCCACGGCCATGCGGCCTGGGGTTTTGCGCTCATCATCGGCGCCAAGCTGGCCGGCACCGCTCTGTCGGCCAAGCTGTACCAGCTCACCCGTCCCGCGCTGATGAAGCTCGAATGGCTGGCGCGCCTGCTGACAGCCTTCATCGCCTTCAAGAACCGCCTGATCGCGAGGCTGGAATCAACTGAAGCATGGCGCAGGCTGCAACGGGTGCGCGCTATGCTTCGCCGTCGCTGGCGCTCGATGCGCAGGCAGTGGCAAAAAAGGTTCGGGAAAAGCAGGTTGCGCCGCCTGATCGGCAAATTCCTCGCACGCCGGAAAGCCGGTTCGCAACGGCCGGAGCCATGAACGGCAGTTGAAATATTTCCTTGTTCATAATTTTTTTGGGGGGCGCGCGCTGGTGAAAGAAAACTTCAGTCACGCATCCGGCTTTTCTGATGCCGTTTGGGTATAATGGCGCTCTTTACGGAAGCGTGGCAGAGTGGTTGAATGCACCGGTCTTGAAAACCGGCGACGGTGAAAGCCGTCCGTGAGTTCGAATCTCACCGCTTCCGCCAATATTCTAAGTCGTTGATTTTAAATGGTTTATTAGTTTATATTTCTCGATTTGCCACACCCTTTTACCACACCCTTTAAAGCCCCTTAATTGGGGCTTTTTTGTTTTCATGAACCCCACTGTTGGCGCTGACCGAAAACTGACCCACTTTATGGGGTAATGCTGATTCAAAATTGACCCAGGTGTATAACCGGCCTGTCTAATTATTAGGCAGGAG
>JAGSYW010000043.1 GCA_018262475.1 Burkholderiaceae bacterium
GGCAAGCACCTGCGCCACAATCCGGCCAATCCGAAATGGATCAACCGCGACCGCTTCGTGCTGTCGAACGGCCACGGCTCGATGCTGCTGTACGCGCTGCTGCACCTGACCGGCTACAACCTGCCGATGGAAGAGCTGAAGAATTTCCGCCAACTGCACTCGAAAACGCCCGGCCATCCGGAATCGCACATCACGCCAGGCATCGAAACCACCACCGGCCCGCTCGGCCAAGGCATTTCAAATGCAGTCGGCATGGCGCTGGCAGAAAAACTGCTGGCAGCGCAGTTCAACAAGCCGAATTTCGACCTGATCGACCACTACACCTACGTCTTCCTCGGCGACGGCTGCCTGATGGAAGGCATTTCGCATGAATCCTGCGCGCTCGCCGGCACCTGGAAGCTGAACAAACTGATCGCGCTTTACGACGACAACGGCATCTCGATCGACGGCCATGTCGACGGCTGGTTCACCGACGATACGCCAAAGCGCTTCGAAGCCTATGGCTGGAACGTGATCCGCGCGGTTGATGGCCATAATGTCGATGCGGTCGAGGCCGCTATTGCGCAGGCGAAGAAATCGGACAAGCCGACGCTGATCTGCTGCAAGACCATCATTGGCAAAGGCTCGCCGAACAAGGCCGGCTCGCACGATTGCCACGGCGCGCCGCTTGGCGACAAGGAAATCGCCGCTGCACGCGAAGCAATGGGCTGGAACCATCCGCCGTTCGAGATTCCAGCCGATGTTTACACCGCCTGGGATGCAAAAGCGACTGGCCGTACCGCGCAAGGCGACTGGGATGCGCTATTCAAGGCCTATAGCGACCGCTATCCGCTGGATGCGGCCGAACTGGTGCGCCGGATGAAGGGCGAATTGCCAGCAAATTTCGGTGAAACGGTAAGAAGCTATATCGCCGCATGCAATGAAAAGGCGGAAACTATCGCCACCCGCAAGGCCAGCCAGAATGCGATTCAGGCGCTGGCACCGACGCTGCCGGAATTCCTCGGCGGGTCGGCTGACCTGACCGGCTCAAACCTGACCAACTGGAAGGAATCAATTTCGCTGCGGGCCGACATTCCGGGCAACCACATCAGCTACGGCGTGCGCGAATTCGGCATGAGCGCCATCATGAATGGCGTAGCGCTGCATGGCGGCTTCATCCCGTTCGGCGCCACTTTCCTGACTTTCTCGGATTACAGCCGTAACGCGCTACGCATGGCGGCGCTGATGCAAATCCGCTCGCTGTTCGTGTTCACGCACGATTCGATCGGCCTGGGCGAAGACGGCCCGACACACCAGTCTGTCGAGCACGTTTCCAGCCTGCGCCTGATCCCGAATCTGGATAACTGGCGTCCGTGCGACACAGTTGAATCGGCGGTGGCTTGGGCGCATGCAGTGCGCCGACACAACGGCCCGTCAACGCTGATTTTCTCGCGCCAGAACCTGCCTTTCATGGCGCGCTCGGAAGAGCAGATCGCAAACATCAACCGCGGCGGCTACGTGCTGCGCGATGCGCCGGACGCGAAAGTAATCCTGCTCGCCACCGGCTCTGAAGTCGAGCTGGCAGTCAATGCGGCGGAACAACTGGCGCGCGAAGGCATCGGCGCACGGGTGGTGTCGATGCCATCGACCGATGTGTTCGACCGCCAGGATGCGCTGTACAAGGCCAGCGTGCTGCCGCGCAGTCTGCCGCGCGTCGCGGTCGAAGCCGGCGTGACCGATTTCTGGCGCAAATATGTCGGCCTCGACGGCGCCGTGATCGGCATCGACACTTTCGGCGAATCCGCACCGGCAGGAGCGCTGTTCAAGCATTTTGGCATCACGATCGAACATGTAGTCGAAGCAGCCAAGGGCGTAATCAGCCCATGTTGCGGCGGTTGCTGCAGCTAAAGATTCACTCGGTAAAACATTTGAACACTGTCCAAGAACAAATCAGGAGCAAATAGCATGACTATCCGTGTCGCAATCAACGGTTATGGCCGTATCGGCCGCAACATCCTGCGCGCCCACTACGAAGGCGGCAAGACCCACGACATCCAGATCGTGGCCATCAACGACCTCGGCAATGCGCAGACCAATGCGCACCTGACGCAATACGACACCGCGCACGGCAAATTTCCGGGCACCGTTTCGGTCGATGGCGACTACATGATCGTCAACGGCGACCGCATCCGCGTGCTGGCGAACCGCAACCCGGCCGAACTGCCGTGGGGCGAACTCGGAGTGGACGTCGTGCTCGAATGCACCGGCTTTTTCACCAGCAAGGAACGCGCTTCCGCCCACCTGCAAGGCGGCGCGAAAAAGGTCATCATTTCCGCGCCGGGCGGAAAGGATGTCGATGCGACCGTAGTCTACGGTGTCAACGACAGCATCCTGAAAGCAACCGACACCGTGATCTCGAATGCATCGTGCACCACCAACTGCCTCGCGCCAGTAGCCAAGGCGCTGCACGAGAAGATCGGCATCGTTTCCGGCCTGATGACCACGGTTCACGCCTACACCAACGACCAGGTGCTGACCGACGTTTATCACGAAGACCTGCGCCGCGCCCGTTCGGCCACGATGAGCATGATCCCGACCCGTACCGGCGCCGCCGCCGCAGTCGGTCTGGTGCTGCCGGAACTGAATGGGAAGCTCGACGGCCTGTCAGTGCGCGTGCCGACCATCAATGTTTCGCTGGTCGATCTGACCTTCACCGCTGCACGTGCGACCTCAGTCGATGAAATCAACGCCGTAATGAAGGAAGCGTCTGCCAGCTCGAAAGGTGGCATCCTCGGCTACAACACCGAACCGCTGGTGTCGATCGACTTCAACCACAACCCGGCTTCGAGCACCTTTGATTCGACCCAGACCCGCGTTTCGAACGGCACGCTGGTGAAAGTCATGGCCTGGTACGATAATGAATGGGGTTTCTCGAACCGTATGCTGGATACGACCGTCGCCCTGATGACAGCCAAATAAACCGGAACGCATCCGTTCCCGTGAATGCCCCGAATCTTCGGGGCATTTTTATTGCCTATCCGACCCAATACCATGATCGAACTAACCGCCACCGATGTCGCCGTGATCCTGCGGCAAGCCAGCACCAAACCGCTCGACTACCTGCCGCAAGCCGAACTGAACGACGACGGCCAGACCGAAATCGTCCGCTGGATTGAAAGCGTCGGCAAAAGCGACGATTCGCTCACGCCCTATGCCTGGTATTCGCTGGCGGAACAGAACGCCACCGCCGGCGACCCAGACGAGCCAGTCACGATCGAAATGCTGCCGCTGTACACGCTGTCAGGGGAATCCGAAACGCTGGAACTGTGCCGCGAAAGCCATTTCGACTGGTCAATCGAGGCGATTCCGGTGGACATCATCCAGAATGCCGAAGATTTGAATGATGCCGGCATCCCGGTGCATGTGCTACTGCTGGCAGAAGCCGCTGGCGAGGCATTTTTCCAGCAGATCAGCGATGATGACCCTGACATTGCCGAAAGTGAACCGCAACTGCTGGGCCGGGCAATCAACGCCTTTTTCGTACTGCTGTGCGACCATGCCGACATCGAACTGGATGAATGGCTGCGGGTCGAAACGAATGAAGACCAGGTTGGCTGCCACATCGGCAACGAGCTATCCGACGAAGCTGTTCAGGATGGCATCGGCGCAGCGCGCGACACTTTGTTGTGGCTGGCGCCCGAACTTGGCGAATCGCTGACCATTCCCGAAGACCTGCTGTTCGATTAAAAGCTTCGTCAGGCTGATCAGCGGAGGGCGGGCGAATGGCATTCGATGCCTTGCCGCCCCCTTGTATTCTTCAAGCGCTACGGAGAAACATGGCCCGACAGCACAAGGTCGGCCCAGACTCCCGGCTTATCGTTCAGCCGAAAAAACCGCATCCCACAACCTCGCCGCGACCGCTGCCTGCGACACGATCGTCTCCGCCTCGACCTTCGCATCCTCATCCCCCTGCAAACGCGCCTGATGCTGCATGCGGCGCATTTCACGGTAGGCATCACCGGCTGCGATGCCCTGCCCTGGCGGAATCAGGCCAAGTTCATCACACATGCGCAGCAACGCAATGTTGCCCAGGTTGCCGGTCAGTTGCGGATACTGCGCCGCGTGCAGCAGCACCAGATACTGCACGATGAATTCGATGTCGATCATCCCGCCGCTGCCATGCTTCAGATCGAACAGCGCAGGCGATTTATCCGGATGCGCATCGCGCATTTTCTTGCGCATCGCCAGCACTTCCTGCTTCAGCTTGCCGGCATCGCGCGGTTGGCGCAGCACCTCGTCGCGGATGGCTTCGAAACGCGCACCGATATCGGCATCCCCCGCGCAAAAACGCGCGCGCGTCAACGCCTGATGTTCCCACATCCAGGCCGATTCTCGCTGGTAATGCGCAAACGCCGACAGTGACGACACCAGCATGCCGCTGGCGCCATCCGGCCGCAAGGCGGTATCGACATCGAACAGGATGCCGGCCGAGGTGTGGCTGGTCATCCAGGTGATGAAGCGTTGCGCCAGGCGCGCGTACAGCATCGGCGCATCCGGGTGCACGTCGTCGTACAGGAAAATCACGTCCAGGTCGGACGCATAGCCGAGCTCCTTGCCGCCGAGCTTGCCATAGGCGATCACAGCGAATTTCGGCTGCTCGACATGGCGGCTGGCAACCGTGTTCCATACCGCCGTCAGTGTCGCAGCCACGATCACGTCGGCCAGCGCGGTCAGGTGATCGGCCAGCCGTTCCATCGTCAGCCCGCCCTGCAAATCGTACGCCAGCAGATGGAACTGCTGCGCATGGTGAACTTCACGCAGCAAATCCAGCTGACGTTCAGTATCCCCCTGCAATTCGGCCAGCTGCGCATTCAAATCACACAGCAGTTGCTGCCAGTCCGGAATCGCTTTCAGCAGCAGATCGTTGAGCAACTCATCCAGCAGGATTGGGTGTTGCGTCAGGAATTTTGCCGCCCAGTCACTAGCATGCATCATGCGAATCACGCGCTCCAGCGTCTTCGGGTATTCGGTCAGCAGCGACAGATACGCGGCGCGGCGCGCAATCGCCTCGAAGAAATCCATCAACCGGCCCAGCGTCGCAAAATGCGCCTTGCCCTGCGCAGCAATCAGCGGCAGCGCCGCATTGCACAGGCTTGCCAGCCGATCGCGGCTCGCTTCCGGCAATGCCTGAATGCGCGGCGAGCGCCACATCGCCATCAGACGGCGCGCGGCAGGCTCAGCCTGGTCGAAACCAAGCGCAACCGTGCGTGCCGCTATCGCCTCGAGCTGCTCTGTTTCGGGCAAGCTGGCCAGCACCTTCAGGTCGATCCGGTTTTCGGCCTCGGCCGATGGCACTTCCCCCTTGTCGCTGAAAATCGCATCGAAACGCGCGGCAACGAAGCTGCGATGTACGCGCACCTGGGCCATCAGCGCTTCGATGTCGGCGAAACCCATCATCTGCGCCACGGTCAGCATATCGGCTTCGTTCGATGGCAGCATATGCGTCTGCGCATCATCGAGATACTGGATGCGGTGCTCCAGATTGCGGAGGAAGGTGTATGAATCCAGCAATTGCTCGACAATTTCCGGCGCCAGCAAATCCTTTTCCGCCAGTGTGCGCAAGGTCGCTCGGGTCGAACGATCGCGCAATGCTGCGTCGCGCCCACCACGGATCAGCTGAAATGATTGCGCCAGAAATTCAATTTCGCGGATGCCGCCTCGCCCGAGCTTGATGTTGTTGCTGCGCTCCGGATGCAGCCGCTCCTGCCGCGCCACTTCGGCTCTGATCTGGCCATGCATCGTGCGAATGGCATCGATCACGCCGAAATCGAGGTAGCGCCGAAAAACGAACGGCCGCACGATGCTTTCCAGATAGGCGATGTCATCCACTCGGCCAGTGATCGCGCGCGCCTTGACCCAGGCATAACGCTCCCACTCCCGCCCCTGCACGATCAGGTATTCCTCGATCATCGCCAGGCTGGCCACCAGCGGGCCGGAGGCGCCGTTGGGCCGCAAAGCCATGTCCACCCGGAACACGAACCCGTCCTCGGCGATTTCCGCCAGCGCATTGATCAGCCGCCGCCCGAGCCGGATGAAAAACTCATGGTTCGACAATGCCCGCTGCTCCGGCGCATCCGTTTTCGTTTCGCCATCCTCGCCATAGGCGAAAATCAGGTCGATGTCGGACGAAACATTCAGCTCGCCGCCGCCGAGCTTGCCCATACCCAGCACGATCATCTCCTGCGGTTCGCCGCTGTCCCTGCCGATCGGAGTGCCATGCGCCGCACGCATTTCCTGCATCAGCGCGTCGTAATGCGTGCGGATGGCAAAATCGGCGAAGGCGCTCATCGCGCTCACGATCTCGCCCAGATCGGCACGCCCGGACAGGTCGCGTTCGATCAAGGCCGCAATCAGCAGGTTGCGCAGGCGGCGCATCGCGCGCGGCAAAGAATGTCCGGCATCTGTTTCGTTTTGTAACAGCGCAGCAAAATCGAGCGATGAAGCGGATAATTCCGCCAATGAGGCCAACTGCTGCTCCCGCGCCGGATCGGCATTGCACCAATGCAGGAAAAAACGCGACGCTTGCGAACTGGCCAGAAGGGAGCGTGTCATGATGATTTTTGTTGGCTGAGTTATATTGAAAAATTACGACATGCGCGCACCGTAAGCGGAAAAACGGCACAATCCGCAGCCAGTCGCCGCTTTTGATTGTATCCTTGCCCGTGTACGCTGCATAGTAACGACACGCAATCCTGATTCCGACCCGCCAATGGCCAACGACCCGCAAACCCAGCCAGACCAGCTCACGCTCACGCAGCGCATTGGCGCCGCGTGGAACGCGCTGACATCAGGCTATCGGCGCGCGAATGCTGCCGCATGGAATCTGCCTGGCATTCTGCTCAAGCTGTTGCTGACGGTCTATTTCCTGTTCTGCCTCGCATTCCTGTCACTGCGATATTTCGTGCTGCCAAACATCGGGCAATACAAGGGCGACATCGAACAATTGACCAGCCGCGCGCTCGGCATGCCCGTATCCGTTGCCAGCATTGAGGCCTCGTGGCATGGACTGCGGCCGCAACTGCAACTGGAAGGCGTGGTCGTGCGCGACCGGCAAGGCCGCGCAGCGCTGAACCTGCCTGGCGTCAAGGCGGTTGTCGCCTGGCGTTCGATTCCATCATTCGGCCTGCGGCTGCATTTGCTGGAAATCCGCCAGCCTGATCTCGATATCCGGCGCGATGCCAGCGGCAAGCTGCATGTCGCCGGCCTGCCGATCTCGACCGAAGCCGACAGCGATGGCGCCGGTGCTGACTGGGTCATGCAGCAGCAGGAAATCGTCATCCGCGACGGGCAACTGCGCTGGACCGACGAAATGCGCAAGGCGCCCGAACTGGCGCTGAAAGACGTCAACCTGATTCTGCAAAACGGCTGGCGTCACCATCGCTTCCAGCTGCGCGCAACGCCACCTTCCGCGCTGGCGGCGCCGCTCGACGTGCGCGCCGATTTTGTCCACCCGCTGTTCGCCAAACGCATCTCCGATGTCCGGCTATGGAAAGGCGAACTGTATGCCGACCTGCAAAATACCGACCTGATCGGATGGAAGCCGTATATCGATTACCCATTCGAGCTCGAACGCGGTTCGGGCGCGGTACGCGCTTGGCTCACGCTGGATCACGCCAAGCTGGCCGATTTCACCGCCGACCTGCGGCTGGCCGACGTTTTTGCGCGCTTGCGCAAGGATTTGGTGCCGCTCGATCTGGTCGAGGTCAAGGGACGAGTTTCGGCGCGCGAAGATTTCAGCTCCGAGCATGAACAAGGAACGCCAACTTTCGGCACCCACGGACACGCAGTTTCGCTGACCGATTTCAGCCTGAAGACGAAAGATGGACTGACGCTGCCGGAAACCACCATCAGCGAATCCTACACACCGGGCAAGGGCGAGGCACCTGGCACGACCAGGCTAACGACCAAACAGCTGGATCTGAACGTGCTGGCCAGCTTCACCAAATACCTGCCGCTGTCGGCCGACGTGCGGCAAATGCTGGCCGATTTCGCGCCCAGCGGTCAGCTGAAGGATTTTGCAGTTGAATGGCAGGGCAGCTATCCTGATCTGGTGTCATACCGGCTCAACGGCCAGTTTGCCAACCTGTCGATGAAGGCGCAGAAACCGCGAGCGGCGCGCCCGGCCAGCGGCAAGACGCCGGCGCAACCTGCGCTCCCCGGCATCCCCGGATTTGACAATCTGACCGGACGGGTCGATGCCAACCAGAAAGGCGGCAACGTCACCCTCGATGCAGACAAGCTGACGCTGCAATTGCCAGGCTATTTTGCCGATCCGGCCATGCCGTTCGATACCTTCAAGATGCAAGCGAACTGGTCGTTTCTGCCCAAGGATCAATTCCAGTTCCAGGTGGACAGGCTGGAGTTCACGCAGCAGGAACTGCGCGGCACATTTTCAGGCAAGCATCTGATGCCGCTGGTGCGCGAACCAGGCAAGCCTGCCGGCACGATCGACCTGCAAGGCAAGCTAGACAATTTCGATGCCAAAACCATCCACCGTTATCTGCCGCTGCAAATGCCGGAGCATTCGCGCCGGTGGCTGGGCAATGCGCTCGAAGAAGGCAAGGCGCAGGATGTCGTGCTCCGCCTGAAAGGCGATCTGGCCGATTTCCCGTTCAAGGCCGACAAAACCGGCCGCAAGCCGAAAGGCGAATTCAAGGTTTCGATGCGGCTTGAGAACTGCAAACTGAACTACACCCCGGGCAAATTCGCAAAGGATGGCAAATCGCCCATGTGGCCGCAGGCGGAACAGATCAACGGCAGCCTGTCCATCACCAATGAACGGATGGAAATCCGCGGCGATACGGCCAAGACGGCCAATGTCGACCTGCAAAACGTGCTGGCGGTTATTCCCGACCTGACCGCAGACGACATGATGCTGGAAATTTCCGGCCATGCTTCGGGCGCGCTGCCGGATTTCGTGCGCTATACCACCATCACCCCGGTCGCCGACTGGATTGGCAATTTCACCGAAGACACGCAAGCCCAGGGCAACGCCAAACTGGCGCTCAAATTCGTGATGCCGCTAAACCGCGCGCGCGACACCACGGTGCAAGGCTCGCTTCAGTTCCAGGACAATGAGGTCAACCTGCTCAAAGGATTGCCCCTGCTGTCACGGGTGAAAGGAAAGCTGGAATTCAGCGAAAAAGGCTTTGGTCTGCACGGCCTTTCTGCCCACTTCCTCGGTGGCGCAACCACCATTGCGGGCGGCACGCAACCCAACGGTTCTCTGCTGGTGAAAGCGAACGGCACCCTCACCTCGGACGCGCTGCGCCAGACTTACCCTGCGCTGTCGAACCTGTTTTCCGGCAACACGCATTATGCGCTAACGGTCAACGGCAAGGGACGCCAGCCGGATATCACGCTGGAATCGAACCTGCGCGGGATGGCACTGGCCTTCCCCGAACCGCTGAAAAAAGGAGCCAATGACCCATTGCCGCTGAAGCTGAAAGTTGCCGCGCTGCCGGCGCCAGCCGGCACGCTGCGCGATGAAATCCGCGTTTCGCTCGGTTCGAACATGTCAGCGCGCTATGTGCGGCAGAAATCCAGTGCCAAAAACTCACCGTGGCGTCTGGTGCAGGGCGGCATTGGCGTGAATGCGTCCGCGCCGGAACAGCCGGGCGAACTGGTGCTCGCCGTCTCCGGCAAAACGCTGAATATTGATGCCTGGCAGAAAACGCTGTCGTCCGCCAACCGTGGCAAGCCGCAAAAGACGGCGAAAAACGGCCCGGCAGACGAACTGGAATTTGCGCAATACATCGAACCAGACCGCATCATCCTCAAGGCTGGCGAGTTGTCTTTCTCAGGCCTAACACTTGAACAGGCAGACATCAACGCTTCCCAGCGCAACGGCAACTGGCAGGCGGAGATCAAATCGGCGCAGATCAATGGCCGCATCGGCTGGCAAGACATGGGCACGGCCAAGGCGAAGGTAGTGGCACGGCTCGCCAGCCTGACGGTACCGAAAACGGCGGCATCCGACGTCAGCGGCGTGCTGACTGGCGAAAAGGGGCCATCGCAGATTCCGGCGCTCGATATCGTGGCGGAAAATTTCGACCTGTATGGCAAGAAACTCGGACGCATAGAACTGACTGCCAGCAACACGCCCGGCAGCAGCGGACGCGAATGGAGCATCGACAAGCTGGCGCTCAGCAACCCGGACGGCACGTTGCGAGCTTCAGGCAAATGGAACACGCAAGGCGGCCGCAACGCCACCAAGATGGCTTATACGCTGCAGGTGGCCAATGGCGGCAAACTGCTCGGACGCCTGGGTTATGCCGATGTGCTAAAGAACGGCAAGGGCCGGATCGACGGCCATCTCGAATGGCATGGCAGCCCGTTCGCGTTCGACATTCCGAGCATGTCCGGACAGGTCAACGTGGCAATGGAAGCCGGCCAGTTCCTGAAAGCCGAACCAGGCGCCGGCCGACTGCTCGGCGTGCTCAGCCTGCAATCGCTGCCGCGCCGTCTGTCGCTTGATTTCCGCGATATTTTCTCCACCGGCTTCGCGTTCGATGCCATCACCGCTAACGCCAGCATCGCCAGCGGGGTCGCAAAAACCGACAATCTGAAAATGCGCGGCCTGAACGCGAACGTGCTAATCGAAGGCGTAGCCGATATCGGCAAGGAAACGCAAAATCTGCATGTGGTGGTCATCCCGGAACTCAACGCCTCGGCAGCCTCGGTCGCTTACGGGTTGGCGGTCAATCCGGTGATTGGCGTTGGCACGTTCCTTGCACAACTGGTACTGCGCGATCCGCTACGGAAAATCCTGACGTACGAATATCAGGTCACCGGCAGCTGGAGCGATCCGACCGTCACCAAAATCAACCGTAAACTGGGCGAAGCGCTGAGCGCATCCTCCCTCTCCATCGACAGTTAGAACAACAGGAATGCCATGACAAAAATCGCTGCCGTACAAATGATTTCCTCGACCTCAATCGACGACAACATCGCCACCGCGCGCCGCCTGATCACGCTGGCGGCGGAAAAAGGCGCGAATCTGGTGCTGCTGCCGGAATATTGGGCTGCGCTCGAAGCGCAGGATGCAGACAAATTGGCCAACGCCGAAGAAGCTGGACACGGCAAGATTCAGGACTTTCTATCTGGCATTGCCAAGGAGTTGGGCATCTGGCTAATCGGCGGCACGATATCGCTCAAGTCGGACGTACCCGGCAAGGTGCTGAATACCACCCTGGTGTACAACCCGCAGGGCGAAAACATCGCCCGCTACGACAAAATCCACCTGTTCAGCTTTAGAAAAGGCGACGAATCGTACGACGAATCGAGAAGCATCGCGCATGGCGATTCTGTGGTCACGTTCGAAACGCCATTCGGCCGCGTCGGCCTGTCGGTCTGCTACGACCTGCGCTTCCCGGAGCTATACCGCGCGATGGGCACCTGCACCGTCATGGTAATGCCGGCTGCGTTCGTTTACACCACCGGCCGCGCACACTGGGAAATCCTGCTGCGCGCGCGCGCAATCGAAAACCAGTGCTATCTGCTCGCCTCCGGCCAGGGCGGCAAGCACGAGACCGGCCGCCGCACCTGGGGCCACAGCATGGTAATCAATCCGTGGGGCGACATCGTCGATGTGCTGCCGGAAGGCGAAGGCGTGGTCATCGGCGAACTCGAACTGGACAAAATGGCCGACATCCGCGAACGGCTGCCGGCGCTCAAGCATCGCAAGCTGTAACAACCGCCCGCGGCTGGCGGCATTGCAATTGCCTGCCAGCTGCATTCCTGCGCTACCCTGTACAGCGCTTGCGCTGCCAAATCCACATCCAGCCGTCATGCCATCAAGGGGCGGCCATGTCCCCTGCAAAAATAACTGACCGAAAAGGTACTTTTATTCAATAAGACCAAAAAACATACTGGGCGCAGTATTTTTAAACAGCCAGCAAATATGTGGCCTATAGGCTTATTTTTACACATACCCCACAAAATCCGTTCAACCTGCAGCAACATATGGGACGCCAGCCGCCTTCAGCCACCATCCATCGACCACAACCATCTGATACGGCCGACCACGTCTGGCCGCGAATCCTCTACAATCCGGTATCACCGATTTCATCCTTCAGCAAAACATGACCCTGTTCGTTCCCAACCCGGCCATTCTGTCCACCGCCCGCGATACCCTGCTCACCCCGTTCAGCCTTGACGAAAGCGCGCTGCAACGCGCGCTGGGCGAAGTGTTTGCGCACCGGGTCGATTATGCCGACCTGTTTTTCCAGTTCACCAAAAGCGAAAGCTGGAGCCTGGAAGAAGGCATCGTCAAGACCGGCAGCTTTGCCATCGATCAGGGCGTTGGCGTGCGCGCGGTGTCCGGCGACAAAACCGCGTTCGCCTATTCGGACGAAATCTCGGCTTCCGCCCTGTCGAAAGCGGCGCAAGCCACGCGCACCATTGCGCGCCAGGGCGCGGGCAAGGCCAAGGTAGCAGCCGGAATGAAGCATACCGGCGGCCGTTCGCTCTACCTGCCGCACGACCCGCTGGCATCGCTCGATGCCACCGCCAAGGTGGCGCTGCTGGAAAAGATTGAACGCATCGCGCGGGCAAAAGACCCGCGCATCGTGCAGGTGATGGCTGGGCTGGCGGGGGAGTACGACGTAGTGCTGGTCGCCCGCAGCGATGGCGTGCTGGCGGCCGACATCCGGCCGCTGGTGCGGCTGTCAATCACCGTGATTGCTGAGCAGCATGGCCGGCGCGAAATGGGTACCGGCGGCGGCGGCGGGCGGGTCGATTACGCCTACTTTACTGACGCAGTGCTGGAACAATACGCCAGCGATGCGGTGAAATCCGCACTGGTGAATCTCGAATCGCGCCCTGCGCCGGCTGGCCCGATGACGGTCGTGCTCGGCCCCGGCTGGCCTGGCGTGCTGCTGCACGAAGCGGTCGGCCACGGGCTGGAAGGCGATTTCAACCGCAAGGGTTCGAGTATTTTCTCCGGCAGGATCGGCGAACGCGTCGCAGCCAAAGGCGTAACCGTGGTCGATGACGGCACACTAGCCGACCGTCGCGGTTCGCTCAACATTGACGACGAAGGCAACCCGACGCAGTGCACCACACTGATCGAGGATGGCATCCTGAAAGGCTACCTGACCGACATCATGAATGCGCGGCTAATGAAGATGCCGCCAACCGGCAACGCCCGGCGCGAATCGTTCGCCCACCTGCCGCTGCCGCGAATGACCAATACCTACATGCTGGCCGGCGACAAAGATCCGCAGGAAATCATCGAATCGGTCAAGCACGGGCTGTACGCGGTCAATTTCGGCGGCGGCCAGGTCGACATTACCAATGGCAAATTCGTGTTTTCCGCCAGCGAAGCGTACATGGTCGAAAACGGACAAATCACCTATCCAGTCAAGGGGGCGACCCTGATTGGCAACGGGCCGGACGTGCTCAACCGCGTCAGCATGATCGGCAACGATCTGCGGCTCGACTTCGGCGTCGGCGTGTGCGGCAAGGAAGGCCAGAGCGTGCCGGTCGGGGTCGGCCAGCCGACGCTGCGGATCGAGGATGTCACCGTGGGCGGCACCGGCGCATAGCAGGCGGAACAATTCGCGCGCGACGCCCCGCGCGCCCGAGATTTGCGGCACATGGTAATCTCTGCTATAGTCAACAAAACGAATTGAAGAAACAAACAATGTCCGCCTTCCGCTTTTACTTTTTTTGGTTTTTTAGCTATTCCAGCCCAATGGCGGCGGATCGGCGGAAAGCACGCGACTAAGCAGCAGACCGAATTTCCAGAAAACCGCCAGCGATGGCGGTTTTTTTTATTTTGGCTTCTTTGCAAAAAACGACCCAGGAGAACATCATGCACCGCACCGACGACTTACGCATCCGTGAAATCAAGGAACTGATGCCTCCGTCGCACCTAATCCGCGAACTGGCGTGCACCCCCAAAGCTGCGAAAACCGTAGCTGACGCGCGCATCGCCATGCATCGCATCCTGCACGGACAGGATGACCGGCTCATCGTCATCGTTGGCCCGTGCTCGATTCACGACACCAAAGGCGCGATGGCTTATGCGCGCCGGTTGCTGCGAGAACGCGAGCGTTTCGCCAACGAACTGGAAATCGTGATGCGGGTTTATTTTGAAAAACCGCGTACCACCGTAGGCTGGAAAGGCTTGATCAACGACCCGCATCTGGACAACAGCTACCAGATTACCGAGGGCCTGCACATGGCGCGCGAAATCCTTGTCAATGTCAACGACATGGGCTTGCCGGCCGCAACTGAATTTCTCGACATGATCAGCCCGCAGTACCTCGCCGATCTGGTCAGCTGGGGCGCCATCGGCGCACGCACGACCGAATCGCAGGTGCACCGCGAACTCGCGTCTGGCCTGTCTTGCCCGGTCGGTTTCAAGAACGGCACCGACGGCAACGTGAAGATTGCGATCGACGCCATCAAGGCCGCATCGCAGCCGCACCATTTCCTGTCGGTCACGAAAGGCGGCCACTCGGCCATCGTGCGCACATCCGGCAACGAAGACTGCCACGTCATTCTGCGCGGCGGCAAGGCGCCGAACTATGGCGCCGACAGCGTCGAAGATGCGTGCAAGGAAGTGGCCTCCAGCGGCATCGCTGCGCGCATCATGATCGATGCCTCGCATGGCAACAGCTCGAAAAAGGCCGAAAACCAGATTCCGGTCTGCGCCGACATCGGCCAGCAGATTGCCAACGGCGACCGCCGCATCGTCGGCGTCATGGTCGAGTCGTATCTGGTCGCCGGCCGTCAGGATCTGGTCGTCGGCCGCGAACTGACCTACGGCCAGTCGATCACCGACGCCTGCATTGGCTGGGAAGAATCGGTCAACGTGCTCGAAGGCCTGGCCGAAGCGGTGAAGCAGCGCCGCCTGAAGGATACCGGCGACGAGCTGGAATAAACCACTCTCGCGCTGAAAACAAAAAGCGGCCTTGGGTGCCACCCCAGGCCGCTTTTTTCATGCAAACGGTCTTAGAAGCGCTTTTTCAGCGTCATCGTATCGCCATCGCGGCGCATCTCGGTGCGGTTCAGAAACGACATTCCCAGCAAGGCCTGGCTCAGCCCTCGCTCCTGCACAATGGCGTCGATCTGGTGCAGCGTGATGCCGCCGACCTTCACCGTATCGAGCTTGACCATGTAGGCTGGCGCGATGCCATTCGCGGTACGCACCTGCACCGGCCGGCCTTTTTTGCGGTAATCGACGCCGATGCGCGCCGCATCGTAAGCCGGCAAGGTAATCATGGTCGCACCGGTATCGACCAGCATCCGCACCGAACCGCCATTGACCTGCCCGTTGGCGATGAAATGGCCGCGACCGTCGGCATACAGCGTGGCGCTGCCAGAATCCGAATCGCCGCTGCCGGCGTGCTGGCCCATCGCAATCTTCCGCTTCCGGCCCTCGACTTCGAGTACCGCCCCGCCCTCATCGGCAGATATCAGCTTCACGCCAGGAATCACGGTTGCGCCAACCGCATACCCACGCGGGTTGCCACCGTTGACCACCAGCACCGCCTTGCCCGGGAACAGGCCGACCACGGCGATCTCGACCGCCTGCGCGGCCAGCGCGGAGAGGGACAATGCAATAGCAAGCAGCAGACGGCACAACATGGCGCTCAATCGCGGAAATTGTTGAATTCCAGCGGCATATCGACATCCTTCTTCAGCATCGCGATTGCCGCCTGCAAATCATCTCGCTTCGCACCGGTCACTCGCACTGCATCACCCTGAATGCTGGCCTGCACCTTCATCTTGCTGTCTTTCACCAGCTTGACGATTTTTTTCGCGTCGGTCGAATCGATGCCGTTTTTCAGCTTAATGACCTGCTTGACCTTGTCGCCACCGATCTTCTCGATCTTGCCATCCTCAAGAAAACGCACGTCGATATTCCGTTTGGTCATCCGGCCAAGCAACACGTCGCGCAACTGGTTCAGCTGGAATTCCGAATCCGCAAACGCGGTCAGTTCGTTCTCCTTCTGCTCGACCCGGGCATCGCTGCCCTTGAAATCGAAACGGGTGGCAACTTCCTTGTTCGCCTGATCGACCGCATTCCTGACTTCGACCATATTGGCTTCGCTTACTACGTCAAACGATGGCATGGCATTCTTCCTTTGATTG
>JAGSYW010000132.1 GCA_018262475.1 Burkholderiaceae bacterium
GATTGGAAAGCAGCGCTAAACCGGTTTACCATTGAGTTCGGCGAGCGTATCGCTCTGCTTTAACCTAAACCCGTTTACACAAAAATTCGGACAGGCCCCTGTAGTTGCTACTGGATCTGGATGAAATTTCATCAAGCAATTTAGGATCGAGCGGCTCATGTCGCCATATTTGAATCTGCGTCCACGGACTTGGACGCGGATCGGGTGGATGCGTTCTGGGTCGATTGGAATCTCGTGCATCCGGATGGTGCTATCGATGATGTTCAAGTCATGGCGCATGACCTGAAGATGCTTTTCCTTTAGCTCAACGAACTCTCGCAGGAGTTTTTCGCCCGCAGCTATTTCCCCAAGCAGCCTAGCCCGCTTGGTAATCATCCATTTAAGAGAAGGAGGGATACGAACAGTCATATCCCTCAGGATGCCAATTAACCGTTATTAGAGAAAGGGCAACTACGCCCTAATAGCGCATCGCCATTTCATCCTCCCGTTTGCCGGATTTCAGTGTTGGACCATGACGGCACGGGCCGAGTTCAGCCGCAGGCCGGCGATGTGGCAGGTTATCCCGTTCCGCCGGCGCGATGGCAGCCGAAACGCACGCGATGCACGCAAAAAATCCCGGCACACGTGCTAGCGCGGAAACAAACAACCAGATTATCAGGGGTATATGCTTGAAAAACGGTTCCAGGCCACGGTTTTGCTGGCTGTTTAAAAATACACCCCCTCAGTATGCTTTTCAGCCTTACTGACCAAACTCCGTTTTGAGTCAGTTATTTTGATGTGAAGCAGGAGAACTGGACTGGACAAAAGACCGTTTATGGTGCCGGCGTACAGCCATTCAGGATGAATAATGGTGGTCTGTCCCCTATTGCATCACCATCTTTATGTGTTACTTTTTAAAACCGGTTAAGGCGCGCGGCATTACTGCGAACAGCAATATAACACCAAAAACACAGTCATAAAATATAATTCCTTTTAATATTATCGCGCCATCAACACTATTAAAAGACAAAATTGTATCGAGGACGCCAAAAAATACCGATGCAATAAAATACAAGATCAACAACTCGCCAATTGCCTTCTTTAAATATAGCCAAACAAGTGCAGGAACCAAGAACACCCACCCATTCCAATGAACCGTTATCGTCAAAATGATGTTGACAACATCTGTTAAAAAGAATAATGAATTTCGTGGAAAAACTAAATTCAGCCGAAAATTGACATACTCATTGTAGCTCGCAATGACAATAGTCAACAATTGACATAGCAAACATCCATATCGTTTTATATAGTCCATAGATATCTAAATAAAGGACAAGTCTCAATTATCAGACGTGAGAAAGTTGCATTCATTCACACAATCAGATCAAACGGCTATAAAACTTGATTATGTCTTTTCAACAGACACTGATGCCATGACATGAAATATATTGCGAACTGAAATATACACGCTCCAATAAAGAATGGAACTACATACAACATTACAATGTCTTTAAAACCAGCAGTAAAATGGCGCCCGAAGCAAAGTAGTTTTATTGCAAGCAAAACAAAAATGACGGCATACATATGCACTCTCAAGGTTGTCCTGTTGTAAGTCAAAACCACATCTGATCCGTACAAACTTGATTTACGGCTTAAATACAGGTTCGCATTTTCAAGACGATTAATGAAATATCCTAATCCAAGCGCCCTATCAAGTTTATCCTTGCGCGATAACAGCCATTTATCAACTGAACCGATGCATAATCCACGCTGTGCCACGAAATCAACATATGCTTTTATTGGGTCATGCTTATACAAATCAATTTCGTCATTACTTAGTTTGTTGTATATAAATGGACGCACCATCCACAGACCTAATATGTAATACAGGATTGAGAGCAATATTTCCGCATACAGCACTAAATACACGTCGCACGGATTACTGTCAGCAACGTATTTACATAAAAATGACGAGCCATCTCCGAGCGGTGCCATCCAGTCATAACTAATTCCAAATTGCCTGCCAAACAGCAACCACAGCAGCAATATCGCCATGGCTGCGCAAATTTCCTGGAATTTTTTGGTCATTGCGCAGACACCTCGATTAATGAATGCGGTTGAAAAACACTAGGGTGCAGGCCACAGTTGTCGCTCTCTTTATCCTCAGGCGCATCACCTGCCCATCATTCCACAGTCTGAAGAAAAAAGCGAATTCTAATGGAGTATATGATTAAAACCGAGCGATGGGCCACGGTTTTGCTAGCTGTTTAAAAATACACCACCCAGTATATTTTTTAGCCTTACTGACCAAAATGCGTTTTGAGTCAGTTATTTTGGCGGGCGCGGGCGCAGGCACATCGCCGCCAGCGCGAGCACGGCGCAGCGCGCAGATGCCCGCCCGGTCGTTTCGCAGCCGCCTGCTAACCGAAGATGCGCAGCGAATAGTCGGTCGCGTGCAGGTCTTTGGTCAGCGCGCCGACCGAGATTCGATCGACGCCGGTTTCAGCAATCGAACGCACGCTGTAGAAATTGACGCCGCCAGAGACTTCCAGCACCGCCCTGCCCGCGTTCAGTTTCACCGCCGCGCGGATGTCTTCCAGGCGGAAGTTATCGAGCATGACCAATTTCGCGCCGCCGTCGAGCGCTTCCTGCAATTGCGCCAGCGATTCGACTTCAATCTGCACCGGCACACCGGCATTCAGCGCCTGCGCGGTTTGCAGCGCGGCCGTGATGCCGCCGGCGGCCGCGATGTGATTTTCCTTGATCAGAATTCCGTCATACAACGCCATCCGCTGGTTCGCGCCGCCGCCAACGCGCACCGCATATTTCTGCGCCAGCCTCAGACCGGGCAGCGTTTTGCGCGTATCCAGAATTTCGGCTTTCGTGCCGACCACCAGTTGCACGAACTTGCGCGTGGCAGTGGCGACGCCGGACATCATTTGCAGGAAATTGAGCGCCGTGCGCTCGGCCGTCAGCAGCGAACGCGCCGGGCCGGTAATCCAGCAGAGCTGCATTTTGGCCTGCAGGTCGTCGCCCTCGGCATAGCGCCAGTCGAGCGTCAGCCGCGGATCGACCTGCTTCATCACTGCTTCGAACCAGGGCGCGCCGCACAGCACCGCCTGTTCGCGCACGATCACGCACGCCTTGACTTCCTTGTCGCCCGGCACCAGCCGGCCGGTGACGTCGCCGCTGCCGATATCCTCTGCCAATGCGGCCGCCACATTCGCTTCCAGCGCCGCCGCCAGTTTGTCGTCAAACGGCGCGAATCGGTTGTTCAGGTTGCTCATGCCGGCCCCATTCCGCTGGAAAAAGCCGAGGCTTGCTTCGCCTTTTGCTCGGCCGCGAATGCCAGCATGCGGTCGATGCATACAATCGCTTTCTGGCCAATGGCGGGATCGACGTGGATTTCATTCGCACCGGATTCCAGCACCGCCGCCAGATTCGCCAGCCCGTTCATCGCCATCCACGGGCAGTGGGTGCAGCTCTTGCAGGTAGCACTGTTGCCGGAAGTTGGCGCTTCGATGAAACGCTTGTTCGGCGCCGCCTGCTTCATCTTGTGGAACAGCCCGCTTTCGGTGGCGACGATAAATTCTTCCGCGTCCAGCGTTTGCGCTGCCGTCACCATTTGCGAGGTCGAGCCGACCACGTCTGCCAGCGCGACCACGCCCGCCGGCGATTCCGGATGCACCAGCACTTTCGCTTTCGGGTGCTCTTTCATCAGCAGTTCAAGTTCCAGCGCCTTGAATTCGTCATGCACCAAACACGATCCCTGCCACAACAGCATGTCGGCCCCGGTTTCTTTCTGGATGTAGCTGCCCAGATGCTTGTCTGGCGCCCACAGGATTTTTTTGCCCTGCGCGTGCAGGTGGCGCACGATTTCCAGGCCGATGGACGAAGTCACCATCCAGTCGGCGCGCGCCTTCACCGCTGCACTGGTATTCGCATACACCACCACCGTGCGATCCGGGTGCGCATCGCAGAAGGCTGCAAACTGGTCGGCCGGGCAACCGAGGTCGAGCGAACAGGTTGCATCCAGATCCGGCATCAGCACCGTTTTGTCCGGGCTGAGAATCTTGGCCGTTTCGCCCATGAAGCGCACGCCGGCCACGACCAGCGTTTTGGCCGCGTGATCCCGCCCGAAGCGCGCCATCTCCAGCGAATCGGACACGCAGCCGCCGGTTTCCTCAGCCAAGTCCTGCACATCCGGGTCAACGTAGTAGTGCGCCACCAGCACTGCGCCGCGCTCCTTCAGCAGGCGCTTGATGCGTTCCTTCAGCGCCGCCTTTTCCTCTGGTGAGGGCGCAGCCGGCACGCGCGCCCAAGCTTCGGCGGTGCAGCTTGAACCGGTTTCCATCAGCGGGGATTCGTATTCGATGGTCTTGATGTCTGATGTGGGCATGGCGATAAATCCTGTAAAAACGCTAGTATGGTGACTCTGCGATGGACATGCAATACCTGGTCAGGAAACCGACGCGCACGGAGCAATGTTTCATTGCTGCGGCAGAACTTTGATGCGAGCTTGATCTATTTCATGACACTGGAATGCCGACCTCGGCAAACTCGCTGTTGTTGGCAGACAACTGGCAATTGTCTCGCCCGATGATGCTGCTCTATACTGAATTTCGATTTCGTTCCAGGAATGCCATGCAGAACTCCGTTTTTGAAAAAACCGACAAGGGACGCGAGGAAATTGCCACGCGCAAGTACCAGTTGCCCCCGCGTCTGCGCAGCCTGCTGGTGATGGTGGATGGCAAACAGACCAAAGCACAGTTGCTGAAAAATATCGCGGCGCTTGGCATGGATGTACGAAGCATCGACGAACTGCTGGACAAGCAATTCATCCGCGAAACCACCAACCCTTCGGCATGATGCGTCCAGCCCCCAACCTTTTTCCGGACACAGCCATGAAACACGCACGTTCGTTCAAAATTCCCGCCATCACGGCAGGCATTCTGAGCATTTTCCTTGCGCTGCCAGCCAGTGCGCAATATATCTGGCTCGACAAGAACAACGTCAAGAATTATTCGGATAAACCGCCGCCGGCGACAATTCCGGCCAGCCGCATCCTGAAAACACCGCGCAACAAAACCGCCATCCCGGCACCAACCGCGGCGCAAGCC
>JAGSYW010000044.1 GCA_018262475.1 Burkholderiaceae bacterium
CACCACGCCGGACAAGATGGAAATCATCAAGTTCGATCCGAAGGCGCGCAAGCACGTGCCGTACAAGGAAGCCAAGATCAAGTAATCTGGCTTTGCCGCAAGAACTCCGCCGGATGCATGTCCCGCGGAGTTTTTTTTCGTCCATAGCAGGGCATTCTGATGCTCAGGTTGCTGTCGCGCTGTGCTGACGGCGGCGCACGGTTACAATCCGAAACATGACCCGAACCTTTCCTGACATCGCGATTCCCGAAGAGCTGATCCGCCGTTTCGACATCGCCGGCCCGCGCTACACTTCATACCCGACCGCCGACCGCTTTGCGCCCACGTTTGGCGCGGACGACCTGGCTCATCATCTGGCTCAGCGCGCGGACGATGGCGGGCGGCCGCCACTGTCGCTCTATGTGCATCTGCCATTTTGCGCCTCGCTATGTTACTACTGCGCGTGCAACCGCATCATCACCAAGGAGCACCGCCGTTCGGCCAAATACCTGCGCTACCTGGAACAGGAACTGGCGATCCTGGCCGGGCAGGGCATCGCCGGCGAGCGCGCGGTGCAACTGCACTTCGGCGGCGGCACTCCAACTTTTCTGCACGCGGACGAATTGCGCGAATTGATGCGCATGCTGCGCCAGCAGATTGTCATTGCGCCCGAGGCTGAAATCAGCATCGAAATCGATCCGCGCACGGTAGAAGAAGGCACGATGCCACTGCTGGCGGAACTGGGCTTCAACCGCGCCAGCCTTGGTGTGCAGGATTTCGATCCGGCAGTACAGCAGGCGGTGCACCGGGTGCAGTCGCTGCAGATGGTCGAGCGCGTGTTGCAATCCAGCCGCGAGGCCGGTTTTTCCTCAATCAATTTCGACCTTATCTACGGCTTACCGAAGCAAAGTGTCGCCAGTTTCAGCCGCACACTGGATGAGGTGATTCGGCTCTCGCCCGAACGGATCGCTCTGTATAACTACGCCCACCTGCCAACCCGTTTTCTGGCGCAGCGCCGCATCGCCGAACACGATTTGCCGTCGGCCGAAGAGAGGTTGCAGATTTTCCTTCTGTCGCTCACGCGTCTGCTCGACGCGGGTTATGTTTACATCGGGCTCGATCATTTCGCAAAACCGGATGACGAACTGGCCACCGCGCTGGCGGCGGGCACGCTGCACCGCAATTTCCAGGGCTACACCACTCGCGCCGGTTGCGATCTGCTCGGACTGGGTGTGTCCGCCATCAGCCAGATCGGCGCCAGCTACAGCCAGTCGGTAAAAACGCTGGATGAATATTGTGCGCGGCTTGATGCCGGCACCCTGCCGGTCGAGCGCGGCATCGTGTTGACGGCGGAAGACCAACTGCGCCGCCGCGTCATCATCGGCATCATGTGTGGCGCACCGGTTGATCTGGGTGCGCTGTGCGGCGAAACGGGCCTCGACGCCAGCCGCCATTTCGCCCCCGAACTGGCGCAACTGCAACCGTTGGTTGAACTGGGCCTGGTCGCGCTCGATAGGCTGCGGCTGACGGTGCTGCCGAAAGGGAGGCTGTTCGTGCGCGCGGTAGCGATGGTGTTCGACGTCTGGCTGCGCGAAGCCACCGCAGCCCGTTTTTCGCGCTTGATCTAGGCTCCCGCAGCTTGCTGCAGGCTGCTTCAAGGTAAAAATTATTGACCTAAATGAATTTAGGTCAGCAAAGTAAAAAATATACGCCGGTTAGTATCTAGGTAGTGTCGTCATGAGATGTTAATCCACATAGCCAAGCATCGTAACCGTAGTCCATTAATGAATCATTCACTCTTCCAAAACTGATGTCGGCGGGCGGGCAATCATTTCGCCCGCGCTCTTTGCGCCCGGTCATACCAGTCCTGCGCCAGTTTATGGTTACGACCCAAACCCAGTTCACCATTCTCGTAAGCTTTCGCCAGCCGCTCCATTGCCTGCTCGTCGCCAGCCTTGGCGCCTTGCTGGTACATTTTCAGCGCATCCGTCGGGCTTCTGGCAACGCCGTTGCCGTGCTCGTACATGACGCCGAGGTTGTGCATTGCGCGACCATCTCCTTTTTCGGCCGCCATTGCATACCATTTGAGCGCTTCGGCATAGCTTTGCATGACCGTAAACATCGCGCCAAGATTGTTCATGGCGATGGCATTGCCAGTTGCTGCAGCCTTGCGGTACCAAGCCACGGCTTGCGCATAGTCCTGCGGCACGCCTAGGCCACGGCGGTATATATTGCCCAAGTTGTACTGTGCCGCGGGATGACCTTGCTCGGCAGCTTTGTGGAACCATGCCACGGCTTGCGCATAATCCTGTGGCAAGCCTTGGCCTTGGCTGTACAGCACGCCCAAGTTGGACTGTGCAGCGGCATGGCCTTGCTCGGCAGCTTTTCTGTACCAGGTCACGGCTTGCGCGTAGTCCTGTGGCACGCCTTTGCCCTGCCAGAACATCACGCCCAGGTTGTACTGCGCGCATGCATGCCCTTGCTCGGCGGCCTTGCGGTACCAAGTGAAGGCTTGCGCATAGTCTTGCACCTGCGGCACACCTAGGCCACGGTGGTGAACATTGCCTACGTTGTACTTTGGGCCGGCATCCCCTTGTTCCTCAAACGAACGCCATTCTTTCAGCGCGTTGGCGTAATCGTTGTTATTTGTGGCGACGAGACATTTATCGAACCTTGCGTGGGCGGAACAGAAAAGCAGGGCGGTAAAGCAGAACAAGCAGTAACGAAGCATGATTTTTGAAGCGGAAAAAGGCACAACATTAACGTGCTACTTACAACCCAGCTTTGAAGGCTACCCAGGGGTTTTCGTGGAGTCAAGAAAGTTGAGGAAAATCTGCACGATAAGTTATTTCAGGCGTGCGCGTGATGGCATCAGATATTTCACTCTTCCAAAAGAATAGGGGGTCGATCTGGTGTGGGTGTGTTGGCAGGGGCCATCATTTCGCCCGCGCCTTTTGCACCCGGTCATACCATTCCTGCGCCAGTTTGCGGTTGGTGCCTTCATGCGCACGTGTGGCGGGCGGCGCACCGCCAAAATAACTGACTCAAATGAATTTTTGGTCAGTAAGGCCGAAAAATATACTCCGGGCAGTATTTAAAAACAGCCAGCAAAACCGTGGCCCGGCGTGGTATTTTGTCACTATACCTCCGGTTTATTTCTTTTCAGCCAGCGAGAACAGCACTTCATAGGTCGTTGGCAGCAAGCCATCCGCGCCGCGCATGGCTTCGATTCGTGCTTGCGCCGTCTGCCACGCCGCCTTGCCCATCATCGAGCGGCGGCGGTCGCTGCCGGTGTGGCCGGCGCCGATGCCGCGGATGGTGGCCAGCAGCGTGCGGAAATCGGCGTGCCGCGTGATCCAGCGCTCCTGCACCACGCGGATGTGGCTGAATCCGGCCGCCGCCAGTGCTGATTCGGTGGCGGCGGCGGTGGTGAACGGCAGCACGCGGCGGTGCTGGTCGATGCCGGCAAACGCGGTTTCGATTTCATGCAGCGTGCCGGTCGCCAGCGAGGTGAATGCCAGCGTACCGCCAGGTACGAGCACGCGCCGCAACTCGGCAAACGCGCGCGCCGGCTGGCACCATTGCAGCGCCAGGCTGGACCAGGCCAGTTCGAAGCTGGCATCGGCCAATGGCAGGTGTTCCAGGTCGCCGCAGATGGCGGCAATGCCGCGCGCCTGCGTCAGCCGCACCATTTCAGGCGCCAGATCGCAACCAGTGATGACGGCATCCGGCCAGCGCTGATGCAGCAGTTGCGCGCCATATCCGGTGCCGCAGCCGCCGTCGAGTATGCGTGTCGGCGCGAGCCGTGCCGGCAGGCAGGCGAACAGCCGGGCGCAGACTTCGTGCTGGAAGCGAGCGATGGCATCGTAGCCGGCGGCCGCGCGGTCGAAGGCGGCGCCGACCTTGAGTTTGTCAATCTCGGTCATTTCTGTTGCAACATGAAATCGGTAATCAGCGCGGCACAGCGCGCCGGGTCGGACAGGAAGGGCGCATGCGCGGCCAGCGGGAAAATTTCCAGCCGCGCAGCGGGCAGTTTCGCCTGCAGCCATTGCGCCGCCGGCAGCGGCATCAGCGGGTCGAGCGCGCCGTGCAGCAACAGCGTCGGCTGGTGGATTTCGGGCACGATGGCGCGCAGATCGATGTCGCGCAGCAGCGCCAGCCCGTCTGCCAGCACCTGCGTCGGCGGCAAGTGGGTTTGCGCCAGCGCGCGCACGATGCTGCGGCTGTTGGCGTCGTTGTGGTTGAACAGCGCGGTGAAACGCTTGAGCACGCCGAGCGCATCATGTTCGATCGCATGGGAGAAGGTTGCCAGCGCGGCCGGCAGCATGCCATACGGCCAGCCATCGCGCTGCAAAAAGCAGGGCGTGGCGCCGATCAGTATCAGGCGCTCGATTTTGTCCGGGTATTTGTGCGCCGCCAGCATGGCCAGCAGCGCACCCATCGACCAGCCGCAGAGCGTCACCGGCGTTGGCAGTTCGGCCAGCAGGGATTCGACCAGCGTTTCAGGCGTGTATGGCTGCGGCGCGGGCGCGCCATCGTAGCCGGGCAGCGGTTGCAGATGCGGGCGGAAAGCTGGCCGCAGCTGTTCCGCCAGGCTGTTCCACGCGCCCGTCGAAATGCCCCAGCCATGCCATAACACCAGCCTGTTCATTGCAGTTCAACCAGTGAATCGACCAGCTGGTCGATCTGTTCGATGCTGTGCGCCGCCGATAGCGATACCCGCAGCCGCGCGCTGCCTTTCGGCACGGTCGGCGGGCGGATGGCAGGCACCCAGATGCCGCGCTGCTCGAGTTGGGCCGCCACCCGCAGCGCATCTTCGTTGCTGCCGATGATGATCGGCTGGATGGCGGTCGGCGACGGCAGCAGTTGCCAGCGCGTGTCCGCCAGCCCCTGTTGCAGACGGCTGACGAGCGCACGCAAGTGGGTGCGGCGGTGGTCGCCCTGTTCGATCAGTTGCAGGCTGGCGATGAGCGATGCGGCGATGATCGGGCTGGAAGCGGTGGTGAAGACGTAGGTGCGGGCGCGCTGCAGCAGCCATTCGATCACATTCGCGTTGCCGGCGACGAACGCGCCCGAGGAACCGGCGGCCTTGCCGAGCGTGCCGATGTACAGCAGCCGCGGTGAGAAACCGAGGCCGAAGTGCGACAGTGACCCGCGTCCGTGTTCGCCCAGCACCCCGAAGCCGTGCGCATCGTCGACCACCAGCCAAGCATCGAACTGTTCGGCCAGCGCCAGCAGTTGCGGCAGGGGCGCGAGGTCGCCATCCATGCTGAACACGGCGTCGGTCAGGATCAGCTTGCGTTTGGCCGTGCTGGCGTTCAGCTGCCGTTCCAGCATCGCCAGATCGTTATGCGCATAGCGCACATGCTCGGCGCGCGACAGTTGTACCGCATCGATCAGCGACGCGTGGTTCAGCCGGTCGGCAAACACCGCATCGCCGCGCCCAACCAGCGTCGGCACCACGCCGAGGTTGGCCAGATAGCCGGTGCCGAAATACAGTGCGCGTTCGCTGCCGACGAATTGCGCCAGTTGCTGTTCCAGCTGTTCGTGCGGGGTAAAATGCCCGCCGACCAGATGCGACGCCCCGGCGCCTACGCCCCAGCGCCTCGCGGCCGAGCAGGCGGCTTCGACCAGTGCCGGTTCGGCCGCCAGGCCGAGGTAATCGTTGCTGGCAAATGACAGCCGCTGTTGGCCATCGACCGTGATTTCGGTGCCGCAGGCTGAATCCAGCGTGCGGCGCTGGCGCAGCAATTTTTCATCGGCCAGGCTGGCGAGCTGGTGGTTGAGTTCTTCCCAAATCATGACTGGTCCATCAAGACAAGCGTGCATCCTAGCACTGATTTGTCATGCTTGGCCACGCCCCCCGGGGATGCTGGCTTTTTTGATAAGTATGGGTTACATTTCGTTACACCTTGCAATAAATCGTTTTTCTGCAAAAGGATTTTCATGCAAATCGCCATCATTGGCGCGGGTATTTCCGGCCTTGCCTGTGCGCGGCAATTGTGCGCATTGGGGCATCAGGTCACGCTGTTCGAGAAGGGCGGCGAGGCTGGCGGTCGTGTTCATACCTGGCAAACCGAAATCGGCGGCTTTGATCTCGGTGCGCAATTCTTTACCGCCATTTCAGATAATTTCAAGAAAGCGGTGTCTTCCTGGCGCAAGGATGGGCTGGTCATGCCGTGGCATGGCCGGTTGGTCAGCCTGCGCGATGGGATCGTTGCGCCAGCGCGGTCGTCATCGCAGCGTTTTGTGGCTGCGCCCGGCATGGCAGAACTGGCGCGCCATCTGGCACGGGGGCTGGATATCCGCACTGGCCAGACGGTGGTGCGCATCGAAGCAGGCCTGTTGCCGGGCAACTGGCGGCTGGCGCTGAAAGCAGATGGAAAAAAAACACTGACGGAGCCGTTCGATGCCGTGGTGGTGGCCACGCCCGGCGATCAGGCCGCTGGGTTGCTAGCGCCGGTTCCCGCGCTGGCAGGCAAGGCGGAGCTGACCGGCCATGTGTCCTGCTGGGCATTGATGCTCGGGTTTGAGCAGCCGCTGAACCTGGAATTCGATGGCGCGTGGGTCAAGCATCACCGGCTGGCGTGGGTGGCGCGCGATGATTCCAAGCCGGAGCGGGGCGATGGCGAACGCTGGATCGTGCTGGCTCGGGTCGAATGGAGCGCCGAGCATTTGAAAGATGGTCCGGCGCGGGTACGTGACAAGCTGCTGAAGGCGTTTCAGGAAGCGACTGGCACCAGCGTGCAGCCAGTGTATTCGGTTGCGCGGTTATGGAATTACGCCCAATCGACCAGACCGCTGGCAAAAAGTTGCCTGTGGGATGAAAAGCAGCGCATCGGCGCCTGTGGCGACTGGTTTAGCGCCGGCCTCGAAGGCGGCGGGCAGATCGAACATGCTTACCTGAGCGGCATGATGCTGGCGGCGCGGATTGACGAGGCAGCGAAGCCGATTCTGGTCAAGCCGGTCAGGGCTGCGGCAAACACAACGGATCGGGCGCCGGCAGTCAAACCGGCCATTGGCAGGCGGCGCACTGGCGCGGCCAGCAGCCGGTAACCAGCGCATCCTATTTCAGCACGATTTCCTTCAGGCTGGCTTGCGCCTGCAGCCGCACCAGAGTCGAACTGCGCGTGCCATAATCCGGTGAATGGATGCAGACCGCCGACAGCATTCTTTCCGTTGGTACATCGACGCCGGTGTTCGGCAAGCGGTGATCGGGTGCCAGCGCGGAATCGGACAGCATCTCGAAATACGCTTCATCCGGTGCATTTTGCAATACCAGACTGCTGAATTGTGCGCGGGTCTTGACCACCTTGTGCCACGGATCGTCCAGCAGTGCGTTCGACAGTCCGTAAATGCCCGGCGGTAGCGGCTGGCCATTGCGGTTTTCACCCTGACCGCGATTCGAATACCAGATGAGTGTTTCGTAGTCGCCGACCAGCAGGTTGAACCCATTGTAGTCATCAGTTCTGGCCGCAATTTCGGCGATGTATTCCTGCGGCGACAGGTTGGACGCGAGATAATCGCTGACCAGATGGCCGCGAGACGGCGCTTCTGGCCGCCGTTCGGATGGTGCGCGGATGTTGGTCAGCCCGGCGAAGCGGCCACCGCAGCCGGTGCCATTGGCAATCCCCATCCATGTGCCGCCGGCCTGCAAATCGCGCCCGGCATAAACCTGCGGATGTTCGTTCCAGTGTGACGCGGGCGCCGTTGGGCGGGCATAGAATTCATCGCGGTTGGCAGCGGCAAACAGCGGTGTGTCCGGGATGACTTGCCATGCAAAAACAATCAGGCACATGGTTCAATCTTCAATTCAAATCGCATTTCGGCCAAAATACGGGGGTATATCGTCAAAACCACAGGTTAAACCCCAACTTTTGCTGTGTTTTAAAAATACTGCACCCAGTATCTGGAGATGGCATTGGCGATCAAAATTGGCTGTCTGGGTCGGCTCAGTGTGTTTTTGCGCCGGCAGGTGCTTGCGTCGATCCATCCTGCGCGGCATCCGGCAAGGCATAGGGCAGCGGCTGGAAATGCAGCAGCGGGCCATCGGCCGCACCAAAGCGGATATCGCCGGCTTCCTGCGCATCGCTTCTGAGCGAAACTAGGCAGCGGATGTGCGAATCGCCATCCCGTTCGGCGTTGACCACCTTGCCGCAGGGCTGGGCCGGGTCGGCGGCGGAGTAGATGTCGGTGCCAGCCAGCGTCTGTTGCATGTCTGCGTGCAAATCGAGCCATGCGGCATACACCCGCCGCTTGTTCTTGCCCAGGTACTGCGTGCGGGCAACGATTTCCTGTCCCGGATAACAGCCTTTCTTGAAACTGATGCCGCCGACCAGTTCGTAATTCACCACCTGCGGTACGAACAGTTCCTGCGTGGTGGCAGCGATTTGCACGATGCCGGCGTCGATTTCGGCCAGATTCCATGCGCTGCCTGTTGCCGGTTTCAGGCTGGCGGACAGTGCTGGCCAGACCCTGGCGGCGGTAGCGGCATCGGTAATCCATTCATAGCGCGGCGCGCCGAATGCATCAGCTACGCGAATCAGCGTGCCGTGTTCGCTGTCGGTGCGGGCGTACGGTTGCGCCGGTAACAGCGGGAACCAGGTTGCCAGAACTTTATCCACCGCCTTCCCGCCAAGCCCCAGGAGCACATGCTGACCACTGGCATCGGCGATTTTGACCTTGTCGCGCAGCACGAACATTTGCAGCCGCTTGTGCATATTGGGCAAAATTTCCTGCGGCATTTGCAGCCATAGCTGGCCGCCGGTTTTCCACAGCAGGAAAGTCGCCAGTAATCTTCCTTGCGGCGTGCAGTAGCCGGCCAGCCGGGCTTCATTTTCGCGCAGTCGCTCAACATCGTTGGTCAGCATCCGGTGCAGGAAGCTGACCGCATCGTTGCCGGACAGGGCCAGCAAGCCGAGATGCGTTAGCGGCGCGACATAGCCAGCGCGCAAGGTTTCAACATCGGGAATGCCGCTGTTTTCGGCAGCAAATTGTTGCATCAGGTCTGGTGCTTGTTCCATTTTTCGCTTCGCTTGGTTCGACAACCGGTATCATGACGGTTTTCGCATTATAGTGATTTCATGAGTTCTTCGTCGAAACGCCGCAAACGCACATCCGGTTCCCGCTCTATCCTCCTGCGGTGCCTTGCCGGTCTCATCGCGCTTGCGCTGTTGTGCGTCAGCGGCGTTTTCTGGTGGACGCAGCAGCCGCTCATTCCGGCGGATGGCAAGCCGGTCGAGTTCGCGATTCGCGCCGGCAGTGGCGTGAATGCCAGCGCGCAGCAGATTGCCGATGCGGGCGCGCCGGTGAACCCGATGCTGTTCGCGCTGCTGGTGCGGGTTAATGGCAATGGCGGCAAGCTGAAGGCCGGACAATACGAACTCAAGCCGGGTGCGACACCGATGCGGCTGATGCAGCAACTGGTGCGCGGCGAATTCGCGCAGGAATCGCTGACCATCATCGAAGGTTGGACCTTCCGGCAGATGCGGCAGGTGGTTGCCGCCCATCCAGCGCTGAAGCACGATGCCGAGCAACTGTCCGACAAGGCGCTGCTGGAGAAGCTGGGTGTAGATTACCGCCATCCGGAAGGGCTGTTTTTCCCGGACACCTATCTGTTCGCCAAAGGGGCGAGCGAACTGCAGATTTACCGTCAGGCGCATGCGGCGCTGATCAAGCGACTGAATGAGCAGTGGCAGAAACGCGATGCGTCGCTGCCATACAAAACGCCGTACGAGGCGCTGATCATGGCATCGATCGTCGAAAAGGAAACCGGGCAGAAATCGGAGCGCAACATGATTGCCGGCGTGTTCGTCAACCGGCTGAAAAAGGGCATGCTGCTGCAAACCGATCCGACCGTGATCTACGGCATGGGCGAGTCGTATCAGGGCAACATCCGCAAGCGCGATTTGCAGACCGACACGCCGTACAATACCTATACCCGCGCCGGCTTGCCGCCAACGCCGATCGCGTTGCCTGGCGCGCAATCGCTGGCGGCGGCGTTCAGCCCGGCGGCGACGGATGCGTTGTATTTCGTTGCCCGCGGCGATGGCACCAGCCAGTTTTCCGGCAATCTGGATGACCATAACCGGGCCGTGAACCAATACCAGCGAAAAATGAAATCCACGACACCATGACCAACGGCAAGTTCATCACGTTTGAAGGCATAGACGGCGCCGGCAAATCGACGCATATCGAGTTTGTGGCGCAGTTGCTCAAACAGCGCGGTCTGAATGTGGTCGTCACGCGCGAACCGGGCGGCACGCCGCTGGGAGAAAAGCTGCGCGAACTGCTGCTGCACGAACCGATGCACCTGGAAACCGAGGCGCTGCTGATGTTTGCGGCGCGGCGCGAACATATGGCGCAGGTGATCGAACCGGCGCTGGCACGCGGCGACTGGGTGATTTCCGACCGTTTTACCGATGCTACCTTCGCTTATCAGGGTGGCGGGCGCAAGCTGGATCTGGCCAAGCTGCGAACGCTGGAGCAATGGGTGCATCCCGCGCTTCAGCCGGATCTGACGCTGTTGTTCGACGTGTCGCCAGAGGTGGCGCGGGCGCGTCTGGATGCTACCCGTTCGCCGGACAAGTTCGAACGCGAACAGGCGGAATTCTTTGCCGCCACGCGTGAAGGCTACCTGCGCCGCGCGGCCGAATTTTCGGCGCGTTTCCGCATCATCGATTCCGGCCAGACGATAGAGGCGATCCGGCAGGAGCTTGCAAGCATTCTTTCCGGTTATTGAGCATGGGCGAGTTCATGTTTCCGTGGCAGCTGGGCTGGTGGCAGCAGTGGCAGCAAATGCGCGCCAGCTTGCCGCATGCGCTGCTGTTTTATGGCCCGGCTGGCATTGGCAAGACGGCGTTTGCCGAACATCTGGCGCAATCGCTGCTGTGCGAGAATGCGCTGCCGGACGGTCAGGCTTGCGGCAAGTGCGTGTCGTGCGGCTGGTTTGCGCAATACAGTCACCCGGATTACCGCCGCATCCGCCCCGGCGCGCTTGACGTGGCCGAGGCGAAAGAGGCCGACGATGCAGACGAAAACGATGCCGGTGATGGTGGCAGTGACGCTGGCACGAAAGGAGTGAAAGCCGGGTCGAAAGTGATCCGCATCGCGCAGGTGCGCGAACTGGCTGATTTCATGAACATTTCGACTCACCGGCAGGGGCGGCGCGTGGTGCTTCTGTATCCTGCCGACGCGCTGAATGCCGAATCTTCGAACGCGCTGCTGAAGACGCTGGAAGAACCGTTGCCAGGCACGGTGATGCTGCTGGTGGCGGACAATCTAGACGGCGTGCTGCCGACTATTCTTTCCCGCTGCCGCAAGTTTCCGCTGCCGATGCCTCCGCGCGAGCAGGCGCTGGCCTGGCTACGCGAGCAGGGTGTGGAAGATGCCGATGCTTGGCTGGCCGAGCAGGGCGGTGCGCCGCTGGCGGCGCTGGCAATGGCGCAAACCGGCAGGCACGATGAGCTGGATGAGTTCTTGCGGCAGTTGATACGGCCGGAGGTCGATGGCGTGTTGAGAGCGGCGGAAAAGTTGCAGAAGATGCCTGCAGCCGAATTGATCGTCTGGTTGCAGCGCTGGCTGTATGATATATTTTCTGCCAAGTATTCGGGGCGGATTCGCTATTATCCGCGTTTTGCCAGGGAAATCGAGATGCTGGCGTTGAGGGTCGATGCCGACAAGCTGTTGCGAATGCTGAAAGCGACCAGCGCGCGCAAGGCGATTGCCGATCACCCGCTGGCACCACGGCTGTTCATCGAGGACATGCTGCTGGACTATCTTGAATTCTGTTCATAGGGATTAGGGCATGTCAGAGCAGCAAGGCGAAGTAGCACCACAGGTCACGCAAGCATCTCCGGCGCCGGCAGTGCGGCCATCGGTGTTGTCACTGGCGATTCGCGAAAGGTCGGCACTGTATTCGGCTTACATGCCGTTCCTGAAAAACGGCGGTATTTTTGTGCCGACTTCGCGCCCATTCAAGATCGGGGATGAAGTATTCCTGCTGCTCGACCTGATGGATGAGCCGGCCAAGTTCCAGATTGCTGGCACTATTGTCTGGGTCACGCCAGCCGGCGCCAGCCACGGCAGGGTGCAAGGAATTGGCATCCACTTTCCGGAAGATGAAACCGGGACTCGCGTGCGCCTGACGATCGAAAAGCACCTCGGCTCGGCGTTGTCCTCCAGCCGTCCCACGCATACCTTATAATCCTGTTTTGCCTGACGGGGGCTGTTTGCAGCTTTTTGGCAGGTTGTCTTCTTTTCTAAAATTTTCGGCCAGTGCTGGCCGGGCTTTATCATGTTTGTTGATTCCCACTGTCATATCAATTTTCCCGAACTGCAGGCACTGTTGCCAGAAATCCTGCGTAACATGATGCAGAACCAGGTCACGCATGCGCTGTGCGCAGGCGTCCATTTGCCGGAATTTCCGCGGATTCGCGAAATCGCCGAGCAATATCCGAATATTTATGCCTCCGTCGGCGTTCATCCGAATTACCGCAAAACGGTTGAGCCGGACGTGAAGACGCTGGTCAAGCTGGCTGATCATCCGAAAGTGGTGGCGATTGGCGAAGCCGGGCTGGATTTTTACCGCCATTCCGGCGATCTGGACTGGCAGCGCAAACGCTTCCGCATCCAGATCAATGCGGCGAAGGAATGCGGCAAGCCGCTGATTGTGCATGCGCGTCAGGCAAAGGAAGATACGCTGCGCATTCTGCGCGAAGAAGGTGCTGGCACCGACAAGGGCGGCCCTGGCGGCGTGATGCATTGCTTTACCGACTCAATGGACATGGCTGAAGCAGCGATGGAGATGGGCTTTTACATTTCGTTCTCCGGTGTAATAACCTACAAGAACAACCGCGAGTTGCACGATGTGGCAACTCAAGTGCCGCTGGAGCGGATGCTGATCGAAACCGATGCGCCGTACCTGTCGCCGGAGCCGCATCGCGGCAAGGACAATGAGCCGGCCAATGTGCGCCTGGTGGCGAGAAGGATCGCCGAGCTGAAAAAAATCCCGCTTGGCCGTGTCGGGCACCAGACAACGGAAAACTTCTTTACTCTGTTCAATATCGCACGCTGACACCTATCCGATGTTTTGCATCAGGCTTTCATCCGCGAAATTCAGCCGCCAGCTGCGCATGCTCGCCATGCTGCTGGTGCTGGCCGGCATGTTGTTGCGGCCAGCGGTCGTTCGCGCCGATGCCACCGCAGATTATTACTTCAAGCTGGTGACACTGGACAATGCGTATGAAATTGCCTCGCTGTTGAACAAGGGCATCAGCCCGAACCTGACCGAGCCGAAACGCGGCGATTCCGGCTTGATACTTGCATTGCGCGAAGAGGCAATGCAAGTGTTCAAGCTGTTGCTCGATGCGCCTGGAGTTGACCTCGAAATCCGGGCGCGTAATGGCGACAATGCGTTGATGATTGCCGCATGGAAGGAAAACAGGACTGCGGTGGAAGCGCTGCTGAAAAAGGGTGCCGAAGTGAATCGCGAAGGCTGGACCGCGCTGCACTATGCGGCCGCGAAGGGCAATAACGATATTGTGCGTTTGCTTCTGGATCATGATGCCGATCTGGATGCCACCTCGCCAGCTGGTATTACGCCGTTGATGATGGCGGCGCAGGGTGGCCATATCTACACGGTCAAGCTGCTGCACGACATGGGGGCGGACGCGACGATTGAAGATGATCACGGCCGCACGGCGGTGACATTTGCTGCGAGAAACGGGCATAACGATATTGTCGTTGGCCTGAAGCACCGGTTGTCCAGGCCGGTGGTCAGGCAGCCAGTCAGGGCGCGTAAGTCTATCGCAGCAAAGCAGGCGGATGACTTCCCTGAACCTCACCTGAACGAACCTGTCCGTCTGCCGCCGATGGATTGAGTTGGACAATATACTCTCTGGAGTATATTTTCGAGTCCTTGAAATATATGGACTTTAAGGCTGTTTTTTTACATACCCCCGTAATTATTCATATTGCGCCGGCCCTTATTGGGCTTTCTGCAAAGAAATAATTTTAATGCAATAATTGCGCCCTCCGTTACTTCATGTAATGGGCGATGGGCGGTTCCCCCGTCCGCACTTGTTGGGTTGCAGCATCTGGCAATGGAGGTTTTAAATGTTCATGACACAAGCATCCGCTGCTCCAGCGGGCATCAATCAATCTGCCGGCATGTCACTGACGAATGAATTTCTTGCGTTCCGGCTGGGGCAGGAAGAATACGGCATCGACATCCTGGCGGTGCAGGAAATTCGGGGTTACGAAAATGTTACCCGGATTGCCAATGCACCGGAGTTTATCAAGGGCGTGATCAATTTGCGCGGCACCATCGTGCCGATTATCGACATGCGTATCAAGTTTGGGCTCGGCGAGCCGATATATGACCAGTTCACCGTGGTCATCATCCTGAATGTCGCCTCACGCGTGGTTGGCATGGTGGTCGATAGCGTATCCGATGTGATGACGCTTAGCCCGGAGCAGATTCGTCCTGCGCCGGAGATCGGAACTGCATTCGATACCAGCTATCTAACCGGGTTGGGAACGGTCGGTGACAGGATGCTGATACTGGTGAATATCGAGAAGTTGATGTCGTCCGCTGATATGGGCGTGATCGAGCAACTGACAGCATAAAACGCGGCAAGTTATTTATTAATTCTTGAAAGGCTGGCTACATGAAAATTTCAGATTGGAAGATTGGTGCACGCTTGGGGTTGGGTTTTGCCGTTGTGCTGGCGATTTTGATTGCAATTTCCGGGATTGCCATCAATCGGCTGAGTGTGGTGAATGATTCTTCCACGATTATTGCGCAGGATCGCGTGCCGAAGGTGATGCTGATCAATAAAGTGCTGGCCCAAATCAATCTGATTGCGCGTTCGACCCGCAATGCAGTCATCTTGAAGGACAAGGAATCGGTCAAAAAGGAACTCGACCGGATTGCCGCTGCTAGGAAAACAGCGACTGAAAACTTTCAGACCCTAGAAAAAATGCTGAATACCGCCAAGGGCAAGGAGATGCTCAAGGGGGTGCTGGAAAAGCGCGCGGCATACAGTGCATCGCTCGACAAGCTCGTCAAGCTGCTTGATGATGCCAAATGGGATGACGCGCGAGAACTGTTGATGGGCGATGCTCGCAAGACGCAGTACGCCTACATGGACGAAATCGAAGCGTTTGAAAAATACTTGGTCGAGTTGATGAACAAGGCGAATAAGGATGCCGACGATACCTATGCCTTTGCTCGTCTTTTGTTGCTTGCGCTGAGTGCGGCAGCACTTGTGCTTGGCACACTGGTGGCGATTTTTGCCACCCGCTCGATCACTCGCCCGTTGGGAGAAGCGGTGAAAGTGGCGGAAACCGTGGCGTCAGGTGACCTGACGCACCGGATCGAAGTGCACTCGAAAGACGAAACCGGCCAGTTGATGCTGGCGCTCAAACACATGAACGACAGCCTGGTCAGCATCGTCAGCCAGGTAAGGACAGGCACCGACACCATCGCCACCGCCTCGGCGCAGATTGCGGCCGGCAACCAGGATCTGTCATCGCGCACCGAAGAGCAGGCCAGCTCGCTGGAAGAAACCGCCTCGTCGATGGAAGAACTGACCTCGACCGTACGTCAGAATGCCGACAATGCACGCCAGGCGAACCAGCTGGCGGTGACGGCATCCGATGTGGCGGTCAAGGGTGGCGAAGTGGTATCGCAAGTGGTTGAAACGATGGGCGCGATCAACGAATCGTCGAAGAAGATGGCGGACATCATCAACGTCATCGACGGCATTGCGTTC
>JAGSYW010000133.1 GCA_018262475.1 Burkholderiaceae bacterium
TTCGATGATGGAGGAGTTGTCGCTGTAGGCGACCACGGTGCCTTTCGGCTGCAACTGGTGCGTGTTCTTGATCATCGCAAACAGCGAACGATCCTTGTCCTCGCCATCGATGGTCCAGTCGGCGTTGAAAATCTTGTGGCGGCAGTGTTCGCTGTTGGCCTGCGCGAACATCATCAGTTCGACGTCGGTCGGATTCCGTTGTGCCTTCGCAAACGCATCGTTCAGGTAATCGATTTCATCTTCGGACAATGCCAGTCCAAGGTCGGTATTCGCTTTCTCCAGAGCGCCACGGCCGCCAGCCAGCACATCCACCGATTCCAGCGGCTTCGCTTCCAGTTCCACAAACAGGCCTGCGGCGTCATCGCGCGAACGCAGCACCGCTTCGGTCATGCGGTCATGCAGCAGCGCCGCCAGCGCCTGAAATTGCGCCGCATCTAATTGTCCATTGGTCAGCGTGTCTGCACCATTCTTCAGTTGCACGCGGTACGACACGCCGCGCTCGATGCGCCGCACGTGGCTCAGGCCGCAATTCTTCGCTATATCGGTCGCTTTCGATGCCCACGGCGAAATGGTGCCAAAGCGCGGGATGACGATGAATTCGATCCCCTGTTCATCACCGGCAAACGCATCGCCATAAGTCAGCAGCGCATCCAGCTGCACCACCTCGCCCTCGCTTAGCACGCCGGCATCGATGAAATGCAGGTAACGGCCACTGATGCTGGCCACACCAGCATCGACGGTTTGCAGCGCAGACAAAAGACGTTCGGCGCGGAAAGAAGACAAGGCATTGGAACCGGGCAAAATCAGCATGGCATCTCGCGATAATTGTTGAGCACGCCATTATACCGTGAGCGCGCGCGCTATCAGGCACATGTACGCTACCCGCTCACCACCGGTGGCTAACCATCAAACCCGCTGGCATGCGCCGGCAAGGCAAAAATAACTGACTCAAAATGACTTTTCGGTCAGTAAGGTCAAAAAATATACTCCCACCAGTATTTAAAAACATCCAGCAAATATGTGGCCCAGTTTGTCATTTATGGCATATACCCCACAGCCAAGCGAGAGAGAGCAAACCGTTGAACAATTTTCAGACAGCAAGACCGCGCACCGGCCGGTCCGGCGCTGGCGGTCAAGGCTGGCTACTCAGGAATTTCCGCCCGTCAGCGCGGCGGATACGGCATAACGCGGTTTGCTTCGTTGATCTGGCGCCGCAAGGTGCTGCGCTGTTCCGGCGACAACCTGTCCGGCCGCCGCATCATCGGTGCCGGCTGCGCGCCTGGCCCAGCATAAGGTTGTGGATACACCTTGCCGTTGCGTTCGTATCCACCGCCCTGCGGCAGCGTGAACCGCCGCCCAGACTGTGGCTGCATCTGCGCCGGATAGGGCTCCGCGCGCATCGGCCGCACAGCTTGCCCGCGAGCGCCCTGCACATCCCGCACCACCGGTGCCGGACGCTGGCGCATTGGCGGCTGCTCCCGGTACTGCCGGCCGCCCGTATAGGCGAACGCCGTCGCCACGCAAAGCGCGGACAGAACAAACGCCAGTAAGAGCTTGAAGTTCCGATTCATGGCCAGATGAACGACGATTGCAACAATTGGATGCTAAATAAAAGTGTAATCCGCTTTCAGCGGCTTCCCAATGGTCATGTGGTAAAGTTTGTAACCGTTTGTAATGTTTGCCCCACCAGATATTTATCTGCCGACCATCCAAAGCTAACATAAGCGCATGAACACATCAAACGAAACCTCTGCCGTCAACGCCAATCACGGCGCCAAAATCCTGGTAGTGGACGACGACGTCCGTCTGCGCGATCTGTTGCGCCGCTACCTGACCGAACAGGGCTTTCAGGTCGTCGTGGCCGAAAATGCGCAAAGCATGAACCGGCTGTGGCTGCGCGAGCGTTTCGACCTGCTGGTGCTCGATCTCATGCTGCCTGGCGAAGACGGCCTCTCCATCTGCCGCAGGCTGCGCGGTGGTGGTGACAAAACACCGATCATCATGCTCACCGCCAAAGGCGAAGACATGGATCGCATTATCGGACTGGAAATGGGGGCCGACGATTATCTGCCGAAGCCGTTCAACCCGCGTGAACTGGTGGCCAGGATCAGCGCCGTGCTGCGCCGCATCGGGCCGGATGAAGTTCCCGGCGCGCCGTCTGAAACGCCGCAAAGCTTTAATTTTGGCGAATTCACGCTCGACCTCGGCACGCGCACACTAACGAAAAACGGCGAGCCTGTTTCGCTCACCACCGGCGAATTCTCGGTGCTGAAAGTCTTTGCCCGCCATGCGCGCCAGCCGCTGTCGCGCGAAAAACTGATGAGTCTGGCACGCGGCCGCGAATACGAAGTGTACGACCGCAGCCTGGACGTGCAAATCTCGCGCCTGCGCAAGCTAATCGAACCCGACCCGGCCAACCCGCTGTATATCCAGACGGTCTGGGGACTAGGTTACGTCTTCATTCCCGAAGGCCAAAAACAGTAACACCCGGCGTCACCACCGATGCCCCCGACTTCACACCGGCTACCCTGGTTGAAAAGCGCGCTTTTCTGGCGCACATTCTTCATGCTCGGCTTCCTGATCGTCATCAGCATGGCCGCATGGATCACCAGCTTTCGCATTCAGGAACGCAAACCGCGCGCGCAGCAACTGGCGTCACAAGTCATCTCCACCGTCACCATCACCCGCGCCGCGTTAACGCACTCCGACCCCGAACTGCGGCGCGAACTACTGTTCGACCTGGCGAGCGAAGAAGGCATCCGCATCTACCCGCTGGAAAGCACCGACCGTATCGAACCGCCGCCCGAAGACAATGCGATGGCCACGCTGCAAGCCAGCGTACGCGCCAAGCTGGGTGAAGACACCAAGTTCGCCATCAAAGTCAACAGCAATCCTGGTTTCTGGGTCAGTTTCAAGATTGCGGAAGACGATGAATACTGGCTGGTGCTCGATCAGGACCGGATGCGGCTTGCATCCAGCCTGCAGTGGCTCGGCTGGGCCGCGATCGTGCTGGCGCTGTCGCTGGCAGGCGCCGCCATCATCTCGCGCCTGATCAGCCACCCGCTGGCGCAACTGGCATTTGCAGCACGAACCATCGCCCGCGGGCAGCAGCCGGAAGCACTGCCCGAAACCGGCTCAACCGAAATCATCGAAGCCAACCGCAGTTTCAACCAGATGGTGCAGGATTTGAACCGGGTCGAAACCGACCGCGCCATCATCCTCGCCGGCATCTCGCACGACCTGCGCACGCCGCTGGCCCGGATGCAACTGGAAATCGAACTGGCCAGCCTGTCCGAAGCAGAACGGCAAGGAATGCAATCCGACATCGCCCAGATGGACGCCATCATCGGCCAGTTCCTCGACTACGCCAAGCCGACCGATCCGGCCAGCTTTACCGCAGTCGACCTGTCCACGCTGCTGACGGAAGCGGCGCGCAAGGCCGAACGCTGGCCGGATGTGCGCATTGCTGTCAGCATTGGCAACGACATCAGCGTCAACGGCAACGCCACCGACCTGCGGCGGGTATTTGACAACCTGCTCGAAAACGCCCACCGCTACGGCAAAAACGCCCAAACCGGCCTGACCGAAATCGAACTCGACTGCCGCGCCACAAGCGAAGAAGTGCAGATAGACATCACCGACCGCGGCCCGGGCGTGCCGGCGGAAAAAATCGAACAACTGCTGCGCCCTTTCACCCGCCTCGACACCGCCCGCAGCCAGGCCAACGGCGCCGGGCTGGGACTGGCAATCGTCAACCGCGTCATCCTGCGGCATGGCGGGCAGTTACAGCTAAGCAATCGTGATGCTGGCGGGCTGCGGATTCGCATTAGGCTACCGATTGGCGCTGATCACTAAAACGCCACCAACAAAGTTAAGTATCACTTGACACTATCGACATCAATACTTAACATGAACTTATGCTCAACATCCGTTTTGCCAAGCCGGCTCTGAAAGCACTTATTAAAATGCCACGTGGCATTGCTACGCGCATGCGTTCAGAGCTGGAATCACTTGCAACCGACCCAGCGACATATAGAGGCGACTGGAAGCCGATGCAAGGATCGTCGTTCTGGCGGCTGCGGGTTGGGGATTGGCGCGCCATATGCGATATCCGCAATGGTGAACTGGTGCTTCTGGTATTGAAAATCGCACCGAGGGGAGATGCATACAAATGAGTGCACAAATTATTGAACTTGATGGCAAACCAACTTTCGCTGTTGTGCCTATTGCCGAGTGGAACGCACTGATGGCGCGGCTGGAAGATCTGCAGGATGTGGCGGATGCAAAGGCGGCACAAGGGCAGGAAACCTTTCCGGCTGAATTAGCCGATAAGCTTTTGGCAGGGAAACATCCGTTGCGTGTGTGGCGCGAATACCGTGCGCTTACGCTTCAGGCGCTGGCTGCGCGGTGCGGTGTCACGCGGCAGATGCTTTCCATGATCGAGCATAGCAAAACGCGCGCATCCTCCGATTTGCTGTCAAAACTGGCTGACGCGCTCGGCTGCGATATGGATGATCTTCACATCTGAACCGAAGGTCAACTGGGGTTATAGACCCGGATTATCGAACTCATCGAGCACCGCTGCCGGCTGACCAGCAATCGGTTGACCGGGGTGGCAACGGCATAAGGCTTGTCAAAACCGCCCCCGCCAGCACTCACAGACCAACATTTGTAAAAAATAGTCACGCAACCGCAAAAAATTTTCAACACATTGATTCATAAACGTTTTTCGCACAACCAAACCAACACCAACACCGTCAACACAACCCTAAAGTTTTTCCGCCAGCTGCCGATTAGACAAATGCAGGCAAGTTAACAAGCGAACAAGAAACAAGGGTTGGCAAACAAACACCGATTAAACTTTCTTGCAGCGCGTCCGATAAATGTGTCAGCAGCGGTCGGTTTGTGTCAGCAAACACACCAATGCCGAAGGCTCCAGTAGCCTGAATCAATCGGAACGTAGAATTCAAGG
>JAGSYW010000134.1 GCA_018262475.1 Burkholderiaceae bacterium
GGCCAACTGCGCGACCTGTCCGGCATCATCACCGATTTCACCGCCGATCAACTGGCCGACGAGGCGCTAGCAAAGCTGGCGAAAATCGATCCGGCCACGCTGCCGCTGGTGCCGGGTAACCCGCGTCTGGGCGTGCCGGTAGCATTCGTCAGCAAATACATCGCGATCGGCATCAATTACACCGACCACGCGGCCGAAGCAAAGATGCGCATCCCGAAGGAGCCGATCGTGTTCATGAAGGCGGTGTCCTGCCTGTGCGGCCCGAACGACGACATCATCCTGCCGATCGATTCGAAGAAATCCGACTGGGAAATCGAACTCGGCATCATCATCGGCAAGAAGGCGCAGTACGTGAGCGAGGAAGAGGCTCTGGATTACGTTGCTGGCTATTGCGTGACCAACGACCTGTCCGAGCGCGAATTCCAAATAGAGCGCGGCACGCAGTGGGACAAGGGCAAGGGCTGCGACACTTTCGGCCCAGTCGGCCCGTGGCTGGTGACGAAAGATGAAGTACCCGATCCGCAAAACCTGGAGCTGTATCTGGACGTCAACGGTGAGCGGATGCAAAAAGGCAACACCAACACGATGATTTTCTCGTCGGCCAAGATCGTCAGCTACCTGAGCCACTTCATGACGCTGATGCCGGGCGACGTGATCGCCACCGGCACGCCGCCGGGCGTCGGTCTCGCGCGCGACCCGCAAGTGTTCCTCAAGCCGGGCGACGTGGTCGTGGCCGGCATTGCCGGTCTGGGCGAACAGCGGCAGCTGGTAAAGGCGCACCCGCAGCAGAAGTAATCAGGCCTGGCCTACCCAAAACGCGGCAGCAACCCTGCCGCGTTTTGCTTTTATGGGGGTATACAGTCCAAATACGCCTCTAGGCCACACTTTTGCTGGCCGTTTTTAAATACTGGCCGGAGTATATTTTTTTACCTTACTGACTAAAAATTCATTTTGGTCAGTTATTTTTGACCTGTAGTACCTGCCACGCTATGAACGCCGCATCACCTGCAGTACCGCCTGCGCGCTGGCCTCGGCGGTGTTGCGCAGCAGCGAGTGATGCAGTTCGATGAAGCGCTGGCGCAGTGTGCTGCGGCGGGCGTCATCGTGCAACTGCTGCCACACTGCTTCGGCCAGCGCAGCCGGCGTGACCTGCTCCTGCAGGAATTCCGGCACCAGCGTTTCCTGTGCCAAAATGTTCGGCAGCGCACACCAGCGGGTGGTGACCATGCGGCGCACGATTTGCCAGGTGGCCCACATCAGCCGGTACGCCACCACCATCGGTTTCTTGAACAGCGCCACTTCAAGCGTGGCCGTGCCTGAGGCAACCAGCACCGCATCGGCTGCGGCAATCGCCGCATGCGACTGGCCGTCGATGAGGCGCAGCGGCACATCCTGCAAGCCATGCTTGGCCAGCAACCCGACGAAATGCTGGCGTTGCCGCTCGCCCGCCATCGGCGCGATGAATATGATTGACGGATCGCGCCGAGCAAGGATGCTGGCGGCGCCGACGAAAGGCTCGACATGGTAATTCAGCTCCGACAGCCGGCTGCCCGGCATGATGGTGACGACCGTTGCATCGGGCGCGATGCCGAGTTGCTGCCGCGCTGCGGATACATCCGGTTCCATCGGGATCACTTCCGCCAGCGGATGGCCGACATAGGTCACCGGCACCCCGGCATCCCGGTACAGTTGTTCCTCGAACGGGAACACGACCAGCATGTGCGACACTGCCTCGCGGATTTTCTTGATGCGCCCTGCGCGCCAGCCCCAGATCGACGGGCTGACGAAATGCACGGTCGGAATGCCCGCCTGCCGCAGTTGCAGTTCGAGGCCAAGATTGAATTCCGGCGCATCCACGCCAACGAATACGGCCGGTTTTTCTGCCAGCAGTTGGTCGCGCAAGGCATCGCGAATGCCCTTGATCTCGCTATAGTGCAGCAGCACTTCGAACAGGCCACGCACCGACAATTTTTCCATCGACCAGTCACTGACGAAACCGTGCTGCAGCATGTTCGGCCCGCCGATACCATGCATCAGCGCATCGGGCAGCTGCGGCCGCAGCGCCGAAAGCATCCGTCCGGCGAGGATGTCGCCGGACAGTTCGCCGGCGACCATCGCCACAGTCAGCTTATCTGACGATGCCACGCGTCACACCATCAAGGAAGGTGCGCATCAGGTTGATGTGTCCAGCCGAATGCTCGGTTCCGGATTCCTGCTTCGCCAGTTCGGCTTTCGCTTCCTCCAGCGACAGGCCAGATCGGTACAGGATTTTGTAGGCATTGCGCAAATCGGCAATCTGTTCCGGTGAAAAACCGCGGCGGCGCAAGCCTTCGCTGTTGATCCCGTGCGGCGCCACCGGTCGGCCGCTGGCCATGACGTACGGCGGCAAATCCTGCGTCAGAATCGTGCCACCGCCGACCATCACATGCGCCCCCACCTGACAGAACTGGTGCACCAGCGTGCCGCCACCGAGAATCGCCCAGTCATGCACATGCACATGCCCGCCCAGAGTGGTGCTATTGGCGAAAATCGTGTTGCTGCCGACCACGCAGTCGTGCGCAATATGCACGTAGGCCATGATCCAGTTGTCGCTGCCCATGCTGGTCACGCCCTGGTCCTGCACACTGCCGGTATTGAGCGTGCAGAATTCGCGAATCGTGTTGCGATCGCCAATTTCCAGCCGCGTCGGTTCACCCGCGTATTTCTTGTCCTGCGGCATGCCACCGAGCGAGGCAAACTGGAAGATGTTGTTGTCGCAGCCGATGGTCGTATGACCCTCAATCACGACATGCGGGCCGATTTTCGTGCCGGCACCAATCCTGACGTTCGGCCCGATAACGGAATATGCTCCTACCGTAACGGAACTGTCGAGTTCTGCCTGCGGATCGATCAGTGCTGTCGGATGGATATTCGCCATGGTTAGTCTGCCTTTTTCGCTGTGTCACCCACGGTACGGACGGCGCACATCACTTCAGCCTCAACTGCGAGTTCGTCATCGACATACCCCGCCACCTTGTATTTCCAGAAGCCACGCGCGCCACGCAGCAGTTCGGCCACCATACGGAATTGATCTCCGGGCACGACCGGCCGCTTGAAGCGCGCATTGTCGATGCTGGCAAAATACACGGTCGAGTTTTCGTCCAGTTTCTTGTCCAGCGTCATGAATGTCAGCAGTGCCGCATTCTGCGCCAGCGCCTCGATCAGCAGCACGCCCGGCATCACCGGATTGTTCGGAAAATGTCCGTTGAACACTTCCTCATTGATCGTCACATTCTTGATGCCGACGATGCGCTTGCCTGCTTCCCATTCGATCACACGATCGACCAGAAGCATCGGATAGCGGTGCGGAAGATATTCCCTGATTTGGTTGATGTCGAGCTTTTTCATATTGTTCAGTTCTGGTCTTTTATCTTTTTTTCGAGTTCGCGAATCCTGTCCCGCATCGACTTGATGTTGCGCAACATCGCGGCCGTCCGCTCCCACTCCTTGTGCTGCGTGAGCGGGAAAATGCTGGTGTACTGCCCCGGTTCCTTGATCGAATTCATCACCGACGACGCTGCCGTAACAAACACGCCATCGGCAATCGTCAGATGGCCGCCGATCATTGCCGCGCCACCCAGCATGCAGTGCTTTCCGATGGTTGCGCTGCCGGCAATGCCAACGCAACCTGCCGCGGCCGAATGCGCACCAATGTGGCAGTTATGCCCCACCTGGATCTGGTTATCCAGCTTGACGCCATCTTCGATCACGGTGTCGTCCAACGTGCCGCGGTCGATGGTGGTATTGGCGCCGATCTGCACGTCGTTGCCGCAAACCACCCGCCCGGTTTGCGGGATTTTGATCCATTTGCCAGCATCATTAGCAAAACCGAAACCTTCGGTGCCAATCACCGCGCCGGAATGAATGATGCCGTTTTCACCAATCACACAACCGGCGTGAAAGGTCACTCGCGGCGCCAGTCTCGTATTCGCGCCGATTTTCGCACCACGGCCAACGAAGCTGCCAGCACCAATCACCACGCCATCGGCAATTTCGGCCTCCGCCTCGATCGTGACATAAGGCCCGATCGAAGCTGTCGGCGCCAGCCTTGCTGTTTGATCGACGCATGCCAGCGGATGCACGCCGGCTGCTGCCGGAATCTCGCGCTGTTTTTCAAACCATTGCGCCACGCGCGCAAAATATGCGTATGGATTCGGCGTGACGATGCGCGCGCCAGCATACGTGGCCGCGAGAATTTCGTCATCAGCCGGAGACAGAATCAGCGCTGCCGCACGCGAGGCTTCGGCCTGCGACCGGAGCCTGGAATTGGAGAGAAAGGTCAGCTGTGAGGCGTCGGCACTGTCCAGAGGCGCAATACCGGATACCGCGATATCCGGCTCGCCAGCCAGTTGCCCGCCAAAGCGTTCGACCAGCTCTCCGAGCCGGATATTTCCCATCTTTTACTTCTCGGAATTACTTGGCCAGCGCTTTCAGCACTTTTTCGGTGATATCCACGCGCGGGCTGTAATAAATCGCATCCTGCAGGATGATGTCGAATTTCTCGGCTTCTGCAATCGCCTTGATCGCCTTGTTTGCGCGGCTGACGACAGCGGCAATTTCTTCGTTGCGGCGCTGGTTCAGATCTTCACGAAACGCGCGCTGCTTGCGCTGGAATTCCTGATCCAGCTCTGCCAGCGAACGCTGACGTTTGACGCGCTCGGAGTCCGACAGCACCGGCATGTCCTTGTCGAGCTTGCTGGCCATCGATTTCAGGCGCTCGTTCAAATCAAGCAATTCCTTGTTGCGACCGGAAAATTCACGCTCGATTTTCGCGTTGGCAGCCTTTGCTGGCGCCGATTCATTCATGATCCTGTCGGACGATACATGTCCAATTCTGGATTCCTGCGCCTGCGCGCCAGCCACCGAAACGGCACAAAATGCCAGCATGGCGACAAACTTGGTGATGGTTGCGGTATGGAACTTCAAGGCA
>JAGSYW010000135.1 GCA_018262475.1 Burkholderiaceae bacterium
GCAATATGTGCCGCCGCGCTTCATGAGCGAGGCAGTTTGCCTGCGCGCGGTCGGCGGCAATGGGATGGCGCTGCAGTACGTGCCGCCGCAACTGCGCACAGCAGCGGTTTGCCTGCGTGCGGTTGAACACGAGGGCGAGGCGCTGCAGTTTGTGCCGGTGGAAAACATGAACGAGGGCATTGGTCTGGCGGCGGTCGCGCAGGCTGGCATGGCATTGCGGCATTTGCCGCCGGCCTTGCGCACGGCGGAAGTGTGTTTGCGCGCGCTGGCTTCCGATGGCTATGCGCTGCAGCATGTGCCGCAGCAGCGCTTGAACGATGCGCTGTGCCGCGTCGCCATCGAGCGTGAAGGTCTGGCACTGCAATTCGTTCCGGTAGAATCGATGACGTCGGCGCTGGGCGCGCTGGCGGTCGAGCGCGATCCGCATGCGCTGCAGTACTTGCCGGATGAATTGAAAACCGAAGCGCTATGCATGGCGGCCGTCGAGCGTAGCGGCCACGCGTTGCGGCATGTGTCCGCAGGTTTGCTGACAGACGCGCTATGCGTCGCCGCAGTCAGACGCAGTCCGTCTGCGCTGCGCTATGTGCCGGAGCAATGGCGCGAGCGGATTCAGGCGATGGCTGGCTGACGCGGGTTCCGGCAGCGCCGCAAAGCCGGATTATTTGCCGGGGTGCAGTTGCCGGAATTTTTCCATCAGCTGTTGCGGTGTTTCGCGCACTTGCGGGTCGGGGATGATGCAGTTCACCGGGCATACCTGCCGGCATTGAGGCGCATCGTAATGCCCGACGCATTCGGTGCATTTGGCCGGGTCGATGATGTAGATTTCCGGGCCAAGGTGAATGGCCTCGTTCGGGCATTCCGGCACGCAGACGTCGCAGTTGATGCAATCCTTGGTAATGGACAGGGACATGGCCGCAGCGATTAGTCCGTCATCAGCTTGAGCTTGTCCTTCAGCCACTTCTCGACTGACGGGAAGACGAATTTCGATACGTCGCCGCCCATGAACGCAATTTCGCGCACAATCGTGCCGGAGATGAACTGGTACTGGTCGGACGGTGTCAGGAACATCGTTTCCGCTTCCGGCATCAGGTAGCGGTTCATGCCGGCCATCTGGAATTCGTATTCGAAATCGGACACCGCGCGCAAACCGCGGACGATAACGCGCGCATCATGCTTGCGCACAAAATCCTTCAGCAGGCCCGTGAAGGATTCGACCACCACGTTCGGATAATGGCCGAGTACTTCCTGGGCAATTGCCATCCGCTCGTCGAGAGTGAAAAATGGCTTTTTCGAACGGCTGTCGGCCACACCGACTATCAGGCGATCGAATATGCCGGAGCAGCGCCGCACCAGATCTTCGTGGCCACGCGTAAGCGGGTCAAATGTTCCAGGATAGACCGCAATGGCCATCGTAATCCCCTTGATTGCGAAACAAAATGTTCATTATGCCTGATTTTGCGGCGAAATTAGCGCTTGAGCAAATAGTAATGCACCATTCCTGCGCGATCGGCGCGGATGACGCGGAGTCGGCCGCCATGCGCCAGCGATTCGGGCGCATCTTCTGTCGTCAGCGCATGTGCCGATTCGGTGTAAAGTAGCCCGCCTTCCGGCAGCAGTTCGGCGCACAGCGGCAGGATTTGCTCCAGCCAGCCGGACTGGTATGGCGGGTCAAGGAAAATCAGGTCGAACCGCTGGCCGCCGGCGGTGGCTGTCTTGATGTAGCGCAGCGCATCGTCGCGCGTGACCTGTACCTGCCCCGCCTGGAGCTTGGCCTTGATTGCGTCCAGGTTGCGGCAGGCGGCCGGATTTGCTTCGACCAGCGTGACTTGCGCCGCACCACGGCTGGCGGCTTCGAACCCGAGCGCGCCGCTGCCGGCGAACAGGTCGAGGCAGCGGATGCCATTCCAGTCGGCGCCGAGTTGGTGGTTGATCCAGTTGAACACCGTTTCACGCACGCGATCCGGCGTTGGCCGCAAGCCGTCAATGTTCGCGACCGGCAGCGGCGTGCGCTTCCATTGGCCGCCGATGATGCGCACTTGCTGCGGCGCGTGCCGGTGCGATCGCTGCTGGTTGCTCTTTGTGCTCATTTTCAAAAATATTGGGGGTATGTGGTCAGAATAAATTATTGGGCCTTATTTTTGCTGGCCGATTAAAAATACTGCCTGGAGTATATTTTCACTCCGGAGCGCCGACGATCACTGTCGCCAGCTGTTCGGCGGCGATTTTGCGCCCGAAAGCGGCGCGAATGTCGTCCGCGCTGACCTTGGCGATATTGACGGTCCAGGTGTCGAGATAATCCAGCGGCAAGCCGTAAAAGCCGATCAGTGCCACATTGCTCAGGATCTTGCGGTTGTTGTCGATTCGCAGCGAAAAGCCACCTATCAGGTTGTCCTTCGCTGCCTTGATTTCGTCATCGGTCGGGCCGTCTTTCAGGAAAGATGTCAGCACGTCCCGTGTGACTTTCAGCGCTTCATTCGCCTGTTCCTTCTTCGTTTGCAGGCCGATGGTGAAAGGTCCGGCCTGCTTCATCGGCGAGAAGCTGCTGCCGACGCTGTACGACAGACCGCGTTTTTCCCGTACCTCATGCATTAGCCGCGAAACGAATCCGCCGCCGCCGAGGACGTAATTGCCGACAGTCAGCGCAAAGAAGTCCGGGTCGCCGCGCACTGCGGCGGGCGCGCCCAGCAGAATATGCGCCTGTGACGCCGGGTGCGCTATCCGCTGCTCTGCCGCCGGCATTGGCGGCACCTCGGGCAGCGCGGGCAGCGCTTCGCCATTGCCCGGTGGCAAATGCCCGGTCAGTTGCTTTGCAATCTGACCGGCGCGTTCGCGGCTCACGTCACCGACGATGGAGACCACTGCGCGGCTGGCAACGTAATGCGTGCGGTGAAACGTGATCAAATCGGTGCGCGTGATCGCATCGAGCGATTCAGCTGTGGGTGAATTCGCATACGGATGATGACCGTAAATCGCGCGCATGAATGCCTTGCTGGCGATTACGTTCGGTTTGGTTTCGGCTTCCTTCAGCGCCGCGATGGTGCGGGTTTTTTCGCGCATCAGCAGCGCTTCCGGAAACGCAGGCTGCGCCAGCAGGCGCGCGGTTAGCCGGATGGCGGCATCGCTTTCCGGCTGGCTGGATAGCGCGCGCAGCGCGATGCCGGCGCGATCGGCGCTGACGCCCATATGCCGTTGCGCAGCGGTATCGGCAAATGCATCAGACAGTTGGGCTTCATTCAGGGCTGCTTCAGTGGCGCTCGCGGCAACGCCGCTCGCAAGCAGGCCGTTGGTCAGGGCGGCGAGGCCAGATTTGCGCAGCGGATCACGGCGCGAGCCGGCATCGAATTCGATGCTGAGATCGATTACCGGAATGCCACGATGCTCGACATATAGCACGCGTGCGCCGTTTGGCAACGTCCAGGTCTGGATCGGTAGCGCGGCATGAGTGAGATTGGCGGACAGAATCAGCAGGAGAGCAAGCAGTCGTTTCATTATGCGAGGTATCAGTGCTTGGTTTTGACGGCAGGTGGGTTCGTTTTGGCCGGCAGCGGTTGGGGCGCCAGCGTGGCGATGGTGAGCGCATCGTCGCCGAAATATTTGCGCGCTACCGCCTGCACCTGCTGCGGTGTGACCGCCTTCAGACGGCTGATGATGCGGTCGATGTCGGAGTGCTTCACGCCGGCCATTTCCATCGAGCCGATTTCCATTGCCTGGCCAAATACTGAATCGCGCTTGAACACCTGGGCCGCTACCAGCTGTGTTTTGACCCGTTGCAGTTCTGATGCGGTGACGCCGTCGTTTGCTATCCGCTCGATTTCCGCGCGCAGGCGCTTTTCGAGTTCCAGCGTTGAAATTCCCTTTGCCGGTGTGCCAGCCACGGTAAAGAGTGCCGGGCCGCGCACTAAGCCATCGTAGTTCGCATTCACGCTGTGCGCGATCTTGTCCGTGCGCACCAGCTTCGCGTTCAGTCGCGCGTTGTCATAGCCATCAAGGATGGCATCCAATACGTCGAGCGCATAGGCATCGTCGTCGTGTTCGATATCGCGCAGCGCTGGTACCTTGAACGCTAGTATCACCGCCGGGTTTTCCGCTGGTGCCTTGACCAGCACGCGCCGTATGCCGCGCTGTTGCGGTTCGGTTTGCGGTCGGGGGAGCGGTAGCGGCCTTGCTGCAATGCCGCCGAAATGCTGTTTCGCCAGCGCATGCACCTGTGCCGGCGTGACGTCGCCGACGACGACCATGGTGGCATTGTTGGGCGCGTACCAGCGCCGGTACCAGTCCTGCGCATCGTGCGCCGTCATCTGCTGCAAATCGCTCATCCAGCCGATGATCGGCCAGCGGTACGGGTGCGCGGCGAACGCGGTCGCGTGCAGCGATTCATCCAGCAACGACGCGGCCCGATCTTCGGTGCGCAGTCGGCGTTCTTCCATAACGACCTTGATTTCCGGCGCAAATTCCTTTTCGTCCAGCACCAGATTGTTCATCCGATCTGCTTCGAGCGCCATCACCTCGCCCAGCTTGGCGCTGTCGATTTGCTGGTAATACGCGGTGTAATCCTTGCCGGTGAATGCGTTTTCGCGTCCGCCTAGGGCTGCCACCTTGCGGCTGAATTCCCCCGGTTTCAGCGTTTTTGTGCCCTTGAACATCATGTGTTCGAGTACATGCGCCACACCGGTCGTGCCGCTGGTTTCGTCCATCGAGCCGGCGCGGTACCAGACCATATGCACGACGGTCGGAGCGCGGTGATCCTCGCGCACGATGATTTTCATGCCATTGGCAAGCCGGAACTCATGCGCGGCTTGCGCCTGCACGCAGGCAGGCAGCAATTTCGCGCAAGACAGCAGCAGCAATGCAAAGTTTCGGAATTTCATGGGTGACGCTCTGGTAAAATGATGCCATTGTATTCGTTTGGCAGCAGCCTTGCTGCATTCTTCCGCGATATT
>JAGSYW010000045.1 GCA_018262475.1 Burkholderiaceae bacterium
CAGTGTGCCGGTGTTGTTCAGCGTGCTGGTGTTGCTCAGCGTGCCAGTGTTGCTCAGCGTGCCCGTGTTGCTCAGCGTGCTGTTATTGCTCAGCGTGCCCGAGTTGTTTAGCGTGCCGGTGTTGCTCAGTGTGCCGGTGTTGCTCAGCGTGCCCGTGTTGCTCAGCGTGCTGTTATTGGTCAGCGTGCCGTGGTTGGTCAGCGTGCCGTACTGCACCAACGGAAAGGATCCGTAATTAACTACTACCAGACTCTGGCCGTAGTTAATGACGTTGTCGCCCGAGATAAGCCGAGTACGCTGTATCCCCGACAACGAAGCTGCCTGCACCGGCGGGCACAGCAACGGGCCCAGCGCCATCAGCAACACCGTGGTCTTCAATTTGCCTGGAGTGGTGGGGTTACGACGGGGCGTGGCTTGCGTTGGAACAGCAGTGCAGCGAGTAACTGCGCGCGCGGCTTTTTGGGCAGGAGGTTTCATGATGATGCCGATAGGTGTTGATTTAATTACGACAACCGCTCCGATGCATGCGAAGACGTTGTGATGTGTACCAGATTACTTGTGGCCAGTTTCCTTCACGAGCCTATCAAGGAAGCACATTCCAAACCAGTAAAGTTACACAAAGGGTAACTTTAAATGGGGGAAGTAGCCTTGTAAAGGAGAGTTGTTGCTTAAATACCATTTGAGTTCAAGCGCGCCTGGAGTTGGAATTGCTGCGGTGCTGGCGCGGACGGCGAGCAGACGGCGCTTGGCAGGTGACGGGAGCGTGCTGCATGCCACGACCTTTCAGGCGCAGAATCTTGCCATGTGCAAAATCCTCTCCATGCCGGCAATACCGCCTTCAGCCAACGTCGTATACGACCGTCAGCGGGGCATGGTCGCTAAAACGCTGCGCCTTGTAGACCGAGGCGTCGCGAGCGGTAGCCGCCATGCCTTTTGTCGTCACCTGATAGTCAATGCGCCAACCAACATTGTTGGCCCAGGCGTTGCCGCGATTGCTCCACCAGGTGTAAGCCTCGTCGGTCGCATCTGGATATAGCGACCGGTACACATCAACCCAGCCGAGGCCATCGAACACCTGCGTCAGCCACGCGCGCTCTTCCGGCAGGAAACCGGAATTCTTCTGGTTGCTCTTCCAGTTTTTCAGGTCGATTTCGCGGTGCGCGATGTTCCAGTCGCCGCAGACGACCACTTCGCGCCCGCTGCGGTGCAATTCCGCCAGATGCGGCAGGAAGGCATCCATGAAACGGAACTTCGCTTCCTGCCGCTCCGGCGATGATGAACCCGACGGCGCATACAGAGAAATCACCGACAGCGAACCGAAGTCGCAACGGACATAGCGCCCTTCGGCATCGAATTCGCCATTGCCAAAGCCGATTTGCACCGCCTCCGGCTCCATCCGGCTGTACAAGCCGACGCCGGAATAGCCCTTTTTTTCGGCGTAGTGAAAATGGCCATGATAACCGGCGGGCGCGAGAAATTCCGGCGTCATGTCGGCTGCCTGCGCCTTGAGTTCCTGCACGCACACGATGTCGGCCTGCTGCGCGCCCATCCATTCGAAGAAATTCTTGCGTGCCGCAGAGCGGATGCCGTTGAGGTTGGCGGTAATGATTTTTTTCATCGCGCCATTATCCTGCAATGCGCCGCTTTGCGCTGCCCGCCGCGCTACAATAGCGTTTTGATTTTTGACCTTCGAGGTTCATCTTGAGCAAGCTGCAACAGGAATTCATCCAGTTTTCCGTCGACGCCGGTGTGCTGCGTTTCGGCGAATTCATCACCAAAGCCGGGCGCAAGTCGCCTTATTTCTTCAATGCGGGCCTGTTCAACGACGGCGCCACGCTCGGCAAGCTGGCCGACTTCTACGCGCAGGCGCTGCTCGATTCCGGGGTTGAGTTCGACATGCTGTTCGGCCCGGCGTACAAGGGCATCACGCTGGCGGCGGCGACCTCGGTCGCGCTGGCAGGCAAGGGGCGCAATGCGCCGTTCGCCTACAACCGCAAGGAAGCGAAGGATCACGGCGAAGGCGGCACCACGGTCGGCGCCAAGCTGCAGGGCAGGGTGGTGATTGTCGATGACGTGATTTCGGCCGGCACTTCGGTTGGCGAATCGGTTGAGATCATCCGCGCCGCCGGCGCCACGCCATGCGCGGTGCTGATCGCGCTCGACCGGATGGAACGCTCAGGCAAGGACGAGGCACTGTCGGCCAATTCAGCGGTGCAGGAAGTGAGCAAGCTGTACAACATGCCGGTGATTCCGATCGCCAATCTGAACGACCTGATGGGCTACTTGTCCGGCTCGGGCGCCGGCGCGGAGCTGGCGCAATACAAGGATGCGGTGGCCGCCTACCGGCAGAAATACGGCGTGGCGTGATGGCTTGAAGGTGGGTTGGCGGGGTATATCATCAAAACACCCCGCCAGGCCTTGTTTTTACTGGCTGTTTAAAAATACTGGATGGAGTATATTTTTCAGCCTAATTGAATGAAACTGGATTTTCGGTCAGTTATTTTGGATTTCCTGCGTTGGCAGGATTTTTCCGTGCGATGCCGGCACCTGTGAGCGCGTACCGGCCAGCGCCGGTATCAGCCCTTCAGTTTCGCAATCACGCCATCGAGCACGTCCAGATTGGCGAAATCGATGATCATCTGGCCGCTGCCTTTCGCCCCCAGCTTGAACGACACAGTGGTTGCCAGCAGGTCGGACAGTTCCTGCTCCAGATTGGCGATGTCGCCCGACTTTTCCTTCTGCCGCTTGCGGTTCGCGGCCGACTTGTCGCTCAGGCTTTTGGTCACCAGCTTTTCCGCTTCGCGCACCGACATCCGCTTGGCCACCACCTGGCTGGCGAGCGTGATTTGCATTGCGCTATCCGCCGCCAGCAGGGCACGGGCATGACCCATGTCGATGTCGCCCGCCATCAGCATCGTTTGCACCGGCTTGGCCAGATTCAGCAAGCGCAACAAGTTCGATACCGCACTGCGCGAGCGGCCGACGGCCGTGGCCGCCTGTTCGTGCGTGAAGCTGAAATCGGTGATCAGGCGGTGGATGCCTTGCGCTTCTTCCAGCGGGTTCAGGTCTTCGCGCTGGATGTTTTCGATCAGCGCCATCGCGGCCGCGGTCTGGTCGTCCACTTCCTTCACCAGCACCGGCATGTCGGCCAGGCCGGCCAGTTGCGCGGCGCGGAAACGGCGTTCGCCAGCAATGATTTCATACGCGTTGGCGCCATTCTTTTGCCCTACCGGGCGCACCAGAATCGGCTGCATCACGCCCTGTTCGCGGATCGATGCCGCCAGTTCGTTTAACGCGCCTTCATCCATCCTGGTACGCGGCTGGTAGCGTCCCGCCTGCAATTGCGCCATCGGCAGTGTGGTGGTGGTGCCTTGCGCCATGGCTTCGTTGAAATCTGCCGGCCCGCCGAGCAATGCATCCAGCCCGCGTCCCAGCCCTTTTTGTTTTTTAGTCGCCATTGTATTTTCCTGTCGTTTCCCGTGTAACCATTGTCCGATCGATGGCTTACATCGTCTTGATCCGCTCCAGCATCTCGGAACCGAATTCGATGTAGGCCTTCGCGCCGCGCGACGCTGGATCGAAGCTGACACCAGGCATGCCGTACGACGGCGCCTCGGCCAGCCGCACGTTCCGCGGAATGATGGTCTTGAACACCTTGTCGCCGAAGTGCTGTTCGAGCTGTGCCGACACTTGCTGCGATAGCGTGATGCGCGGATCGAACATCACCCGCAGTAGGCCGATGAGTTGCAATTCCCGGTTCAGGTTCGCGTGCACCTTCTTGATCGTGTTCACCAGATCGGACAAGCCTTCGAGCGCATAGTATTCGCACTGCATCGGGATAATCACGCCATGCGCGGCGCACAGGCCATTCAGGGTCAGCATTGACAACGCCGGCGGGCAGTCGATCAGCACGAAATCGTATTCGGCATCCACTTCGGCCAATGCCGATTTCAATCGCGTTTCGCGCCTATCCAGTTCGACCATTTCCACTTCAGCGCCGGCCAGTTCACGGTTCGACGGCAACACGTCAAAACCACCGGATTCAGATGCCTGGCGCGCGCCGGGAATATTCATCGTGCCGAGCAGCACTTCGTAAGTCGAGCCGGACAGGCCAGACTTGTCGATGCCGGCACCCATGGTGGCATTGCCTTGCGGGTCAAGATCGATCAGCAACACCCGCTGTTGCAAATTTGCCAAACCGGCAGCAAGGTTGACGGTGGTGGTGGTTTTGCCGACGCCGCCTTTCTGGTTGGCGATGCAGAAGATTTTGGCCATGTGAAATCAGTTGAACGTGAGTTTGATGCCGAATCCGATCAGAATAATACATGCCGCTTTGGCAGCAAAATCTGTGCAGAGGGCGAGGGGTAGCAACATCATTGCTTGTCAGCCTTGGTTGGAGTTTTCAGCGCCTTGTCCGCCCATTCCTGCCGGGTTTTGACCAGCCTGGAGACATCGAACCCCTGTGCGGCCGCTTGACGCACGGCCTGCTGGTAAACCGCCTCAGGCAGCGTTGGCGTGCGGGAAAGCACCCATAAAAATTCGCGGCTTGGCTCGCCAACGACCGCGTAGGAATAATCCGGTGCCAGCGCAATGATCCAGTATTTGCCCCATACCCCCGGCAACCATGACAGCCAGGCCGGCACAAACCGGACTTTCAATTTGGCGTTGCTGGCCGCATCCACAATCACCGCCTGGCCGGCAGCCTGTTCGAATACATTGTCTGCCTTGCGGCAACGGTTGATTACTTCCAGTGTGCCGTCGTCACGCTTGTTGTATTCCGCCGAAACCTCGCCGGCACATTTGGTTTGAAACCAGGTCGGGAAACGTGCCACCTCGTACCACTTTCCTGCATAGCGGTTGAGATCGACTGACGCTACCGTAGCAACCTCTGTTCTGGGAGATTGTGCCTGCGCAGCCGCAGCCACCATCATCATCACGACTAACTGCAGGATTCGATTTTTCATCTGTTCTCCTTTTGCAGGAATATCAAATGACGTTCTGCCTGCAATTCCGGCACGCTGAGCGGTCTGATTTCAGCCACTTTCCAACCCGACGGCAGATGCGCTATTTCATCTGTCGGCACAACGCCCTTGAGCGCAATGAAGTAACCATCGGCTGCCAGCAAATGCGACGACAGCGAGACAAAATCCGCCAGACTAGCAAATGCGCGCGAAGTAATCGCATCGAATTTTTCCGTCGCCGACAGCGATTCGACCCTGCCAGTGTGCACTGTAACATTGGCCAGACCCAGTTCGGCTTTTGCCTGCGTCAAAAACGCGGTTTTTTTCTGCACGGTGTCAATCAGCGACACTTTCATCTCGGGGCGGACAATCGCCAGCACGATGCCGGGCAAGCCGCCGCCGGAACCGACATCGAGCACCGATTTGACTTGATCGAACGCCGGCACCGCTGCCAGCGAATCGAGCAAATGCTGCGTCACCATCTGTTTCGGGTCGCGCACGGCGGTCAGGTTGTATACCCCATTCCATTTTGCCAGCAGCGCCAGATAATCGAGCAGCTGTTCCCGCTGTGCATCGGTAAGCGCAAACGGCAGTTGCGCCAACCCATCCGACAACTGGCGCGACAGGGCAGGGCGATCGAATCCACTCATGAGTTTTCTTCCTGCATGAAACCAACCCAGTTGCGTTTTTTCAGATACACCAGCAGCAGCGAAATCGCCGCTGGCGTAATGCCGGAAATGCGCGATGCCTGCCCCAGCGTTTCCGGCCGCTGCTGCGCCAGCTTTTGCCGCACTTCAATCGACAGCGCCGCCACATCGGCGTAATCCAGATCTTCCGGCAACAGCATGTTTTCAAAATTGCGGTGCCGCTCTATTTCCTTGGCCTGCCGCTCGATGTAGCCGGCGTATTTGATCTGGATTTCAACCTGCTCGCGCACATCGGTTTCCTGTTCGCCCGGCCCTCCCAGATTCTGACCATCGACCCCAGTTAGCGTCAACAACTGGTCGTAACGCACGTTGGGCCGCGTCAGCAAATCGGACAATGCGTATTCGTGATCGATATTCTTGCCCAGCACGCGCTCTGCCTCGGCCGCGGCAATGATGTTCGGATTGACCCAGGTCGATTTCAGCCGTTCGATTTCACGTGAAACAGCGTCGCGCTTGCGACTGAACTTGTCCCACTGTTGATCGCCCACACAACCAAGCTTACGACCGATTTCCGTCAGGCGCATGTCGGCATTATCTTCGCGCAAACTCAAACGATATTCGGCCCGGCTGGTGAACATGCGGTATGGTTCCGTCACCCCTTGCGTCACCAGATCATCAATCATCACTCCCAGGTAGGCTTCATTGCGGCGCGGCGCCCATGCTTCCTTTTCTGTCGCATGTAATGCCGCATTGATGCCCGCCAGCATCCCTTGCGCTGCCGCTTCTTCGTAACCCGTGGTGCCGTTGATCTGCCCGGCGAAAAACAGGCCACTGATTTGCTTCGTTTCCAGCGATGCCTTTAGGCAGCGCGGATCAAAATAATCGTATTCGATCGCGTAACCTGGTCGCAGGATATGCGCGTTTTCCAACCCGACCATCGAATGCACGATATCAAGCTGCATGTCGAACGGCAGGCTGGTTGAAATGCCGTTCGGATAGTATTCATGCGTTGTCAGCCCTTCCGGCTCAAGGAAAATCTGGTGCGAGTCCTTGCTGGAAAAGCGGTGAATCTTATCCTCGATTGAAGGGCAGTAGCGCGGACCAACCCCTTCAATCACGCCAGTAAACATCGGGCTGCGATCCAGTCCACCACGGATGATGTCGTGCGTATGCGCATTGGTGTGGGTAATCCAGCAGGGCATCTGCTTCGGATGCATCTGCGCATTACCCATGACTGAAAACACCGGCACCGGATCAAAATCGCCGGCCTGTTCTTCCATTTTTGAAAAATCAATGGTGCGGCCATCAATCCGTGGCGGCGTTCCGGTTTTCAATCGTCCTTGCGGCAGCTTGAGTTCCTTCAGCCTGTTCGATAAACCAACCGACGGCGGATCTCCCGCTCTGCCGCCGGGATAATTATTCAGGCCGACATGGATTTTCCCATCGAGAAAAGTACCCGCCGTCAGTACGATTGATTTGCCACTGAAAATGATGCCTGCCTGTGTTACTGCGGCAGTAACCCTATCGCCATCAAACAACAAGTCTTCAACCGCCTGCTGATACAGCCACAGGTTAGGCTGGTTTTCCAGACGGCCGCGGATTGACTGGCGGTAAAGCACGCGGTCAATTTGCGCCCTGGTTGCACGGACAGCAGGCCCTTTGGATGAATTCAGGATGCGGAACTGGATGCCAGCTTCGTCTGCCGCAATCGCCATTGCGCCACCCATGGCATCAACCTCCTTGACCAGATGACCCTTGCCGATCCCACCTATAGAAGGATTGCACGACATCTGCCCCAGCGTTTCCAAGCTGTGTGTCAGCAGCAGCGTTTGACGGCCCATGCGAGCCGCCACCAGCGCCGCTTCGGTTCCGGCATGCCCGCCACCTATGACGATGACATCAAATGTAATTGGATATTGCATTCACTTCTTTGGTAAATCAACAGGATGCGAATTATAAAACCATTCGGTCAAACCTGTTTTTTTGTTTCACGTGAAACGTTGTGAACAGCCTTGTGGATATCCTCTTCATTGTTTGTGCCTTACTGCTCAAAACCTTTGGGCGAATTATTTGTCCAACTTCGACTACGAAAAATTACATCGCTTATGCAATCCACATCGTGTTGAAATTCAACGGAATATTCAGGTTATCCACTAAAACGTCCTCACATCATCATCAATTTCTTTATATATAAACCTTTAATAAACAATAATGACTACTGTGCCAATTGCCACTGCATCGTTTCACCAGCGTTCAAAGGCACTACCACGGTTTCACCAAACGGCACCTGCTCAGGCAATACCCATGACTGACGTTTCAGTGTTACCTTGTCCTGATTGCGTGGTAAACGATAAAAATCTGCACCATTGAAACTGGCAAATGTTTCCAGCTTATCAATTGCACCAACCTGATCGAATGCTTGCGCATACAGTTCCAGTCCATGCAATGCGGTATAACAGCCAGCACAACCACAAGCATGCTCTTTCAATTCCTTTGGATGCGGCGCAGAATCAGTGCCAATGAAAAAGCGATTACTATTGCCTGTTGCTGCTGCCAGCAATGCTTGCCGGTTAGTTTCACGCTTCAGTACAGGCAAACAGTAATAATGCGGCCGAATGCCACCTTGAAAAATTGCGTTTCGGTTGTAAAGCAAGTGGTGGGCGGTGATGGTTGCTGCTATATCACCTTCAGCGTCAGTAACGTACTGAGCTGCTTCTTTGGTCGTGATGTGTTCGAACACAATGCGCAGCTCTGGCATGTTCTTGCGCAAGGGTAAAAGCACGCGGTCAATGAATACCGCTTCGCGATCAAACAGATCAATTTCCGGATCAGTCACTTCACCGTGCATCAGTAGCGGCAGGCCGACTTGCTGCATCATTTCCAGCGCCTTGGCACAATGCTTCAAGTCTGTCACTCCTGCGTCTGAATTGGTGGTGGCACCGGCAGGGTAGAGCTTAACCCCATGCACAAAGCCACTTTCTTTGGCGCGTTTGATTTCATCGGCCGTTGTGTTGTCAGTCAGATAAAGCGTCATCAGTGGCTTGAATGACATGCCTTCGGGTAATGCAGACAAAATCCGTTCGCGATAAGCGATTGCCTGTTCGGTAGTTGTTACAGGTGGACGCAGGTTCGGCATGATGATTGCGCGCGCAAACTGTTTGGCCGAATGAGGCAGTACGCTTTGAAGTCCGGCACCATCCCGCAGGTGCAGATGAAAGTCATCCGGACGGGTCAGGGTGATTTGTTGTGTGTTCTGACTTGGCATGTTATTTCCTTGGTTAAAGATGAGGCAATTTTACTCTGACCGTAAAAAATGCACGAATTTGTCGATATTTTGTCTAAAAAAGCATGTTATAAGCAGATTTTCTGTATTAAGCACGGAAAATTATGGATGTTTTAAAATAAAAAAGGTAAGCATGTCATATTGCTAAAAACAGCAATCCATAAAGCTTAAACGGGTATGTTTTCATCGTTTTACCTTACTATGATTCCACCAACCTAATTTGTTGATGCCTAGCATGGGTAACCGTCTTTCAAAAATAGTCACACGCACCGGCGATGATGGTACGACAGGCCTGGGCGATGGCAGCCGGATAGGCAAGGGCACAGCGCGCATCGATGCAATCGGCGATGTTGACGAACTGAATTCACATCTTGGCTTGCTATTGTGCGAATCCTTGTCCGCAGGCATACGCGAATCGTTGCTGTCAGTACAGCATGATTTGTTCAATCTTGGTGCTGAATTGTCGATTCCTGGCCATCTGGTGATGAAAGAGGAACATGCACTGCGGCTTGAACAGTTGATCAAGGATTCGAATGCGGGCTTGTCTCCATTGCAGGAATTCATTTTGCCCGGTGGGAGCAGAGCGGCGGCGCAGGCGCATGTCTGCCGTGCAGTCTGTCGTCGCGCTGAGCGGTCACTGGTGCGCCTGCATAGCAAGGAAAAAATCAGCGAACCGGCGCGGCAATATCTGAATCGGCTGTCGGACTGGCTGTTCGTGCTGGCGCGTGTTCTTAATCAGCGCGCTTCGCGGGATGAAGAATACTGGGAAAGGCTGCGCGAAGAAATGTACCGATAAAAAAAACGGCGCCAACATTAGCGCCGTTTTTTTGTTTGAAGCGGTTCAGTTCGCGTGATTCAATCGCGCTTGTCGCATTCGATCATCGCGTAAGCAGAATGATTGTGGATAGATTCAAAATTTTCCGCTTCCAGTGAATAGGCGACGATGCGGTCATCATTGTTGAGCATGCCAGCAACGTCACGTACCAGATCCTCGACAAATTTCGGGTTGTCATAGGCGCGTTCGGTAACGTATTTCTCGTCCGGGCGTTTCAGCAAGCCATACAGTTCGCATGATGCCAGCGCCTCTATTTTTGCAATCATTTCGTCTAAGGGAATACTTTCTGCCAGCAGTGCGCTTACGGTAATGTGCGAACGCTGGTTATGTGCGCCGTAAGCGGCAATTTTCTTGGAACATGGGCATAGACTGGTGACTGGCACCAGAACTGTTTGCGTGATTTCAACTTCCCCATCCGCAATTTCACCGGTCAGAGCCACTTCGTAATCCATCATGCTTTGCACGCCGGAAACAGGCGCTTTTTTGTTGATGAAATAAGGGAATGACACTTCAATCCGGCCAGCTTCCGCTTCCAGCAATTTCAGCATCTTTCGCAGCATCTGGTCGAGTGAAGCCACATCCAGCGGCGCAGCATCTGCGCTGGCGTGTTTTTCCAGCAACTCGATGAAGCGCGACATGTGCGTGCCTTTTTTCGATTCAGGCAAGCGCACTGTCATGTTCCAGGTGCCGACAGTCGATTGAATTCCGCCTGGGGTTTTCAGGCGGGTTGGGTAACGCACTCCCTTGACACCGACTTGCTCAATGGTAATTTTTCGGGTGTCTGACAGGTTTTGTACGTCAGGTATGCTGGTTTTGACGGAATTCACGGTGTTATTTTGATTGTTTGAACTGCATATGGCATCCGGATACGGGTCGTCATCAGTTACGGAGCAATCGCGGAAATTCATTATGTATTCGATAAAAATGCAGGGTTGCGGTAACCCGAAATAATCAATGGTTGACGACCAGTTTGGGTTCACCATTCAAAAACCGCTGTTGGATCGAAGCGGCGATTCCATTGGCATCCAGCCCGCATAGCGCCAGCAACTGGGCAGCATCACCATGATCGATGAATTTGTCCGGCAGCCCCAGATGCAGGATGGGCTTGACGATGCCGGCTTCCGCCAGCGCTTCTGCCACAGCTTCGCCCGCACCTCCGGCGATGCAACCTTCTTCGACCGTCACGATCGCTTCATGACTGCGTGCAAGTTGCATTACCAGCGCGGTATCGAGCGGTTTTACAAAACGCATGTTGGCAACGGATGCATTCAGCCTGTCTGCTGCTTCCAGCGCCGGTTCCAGCATGGTGCCAAAAGCAAGAATCGCCACCTGCTGGCCATTGCGACGTATTTCTCCCTTGCCGACAGGGATGGTTTGCAAATCCTTGTCGGGAACAGCACCAATACCTGCACCACGCGGGTAACGCACCGATGCAGGGCCATTATAGTGGAATGCGGTGGAAAGCATCTGACGGCACTCTTTTTCGTCCGCCGCAGCCATGATCACCATATTTGGAATGCAGCGCAGGAAAGCAATATCGTAGTTCCCGGCATGAGTTGCTCCATCGGCACCAACCAGACCGGAGCGGTCGAGCGCGAAAGTGACATCCAGGTTTTGCAGCGCCACATCGTGAATTAGCTGATCGTAGGCGCGTTGCAGGAAGGTAGAATAGATTGCGACCACCGGTTTCATGCCCTCACACGCCAGACCGGCAGCAAAAGTGACTGCATGTTGCTCGGCGATACCGACATCGTAATAGCGCTCCGGATATTGCTGCTCAAACTCTACCATGCCGGACCCTTCGCGCATGGCCGGCGTGATGCCGACCAGACGTGAGTCTGAAGCTGCCATGTCGCACAGCCAATTGCCGAAAATCTCGGTGTAAGTCATTTTAGGACTTGGCGCCAGCTGGATGCCCTTGTCTGGGCTGAACTTGCCCAAGCCATGATAGGAAATCGGATCAGCTTCAGCCAACTTGTATCCTTGGCCTTTTTTGGTCACCACATGCAGGAATACCGGTCCCTTGATGTCGCGAATGTTTTGCATGATGGGGATTAGCGCATTCAGATCGTGACCATCAATCGGGCCAAAATACCTGAAACCGAATTCCTCGAACACAGTTGCTGGTGCAATGACCTTCTTTGCTTGCGTTTCAATGCGCTTGGCAATGTCAGCCATCGGTTTCGGCAGCATGGCCTTGGCCGCATTTCTGGTTGCGGCGTAAAACTTGCCCGACATCAGGCGTGAAAAATAACGGTTCAGCGCGCCGACTGGCGGAGAAATCGACATGTCGTTGTCGTTGAGCACCACCAGCAGGTTGATGTCATCGTACACACCAGCGTTGTTCAGCGCTTCGAATGCCATGCCGCCTGTGATGGCGCCATCGCCGATGACGGCGATCGCGCGGCGGTCTTCACCCTTGCTGCGCGCGGCCAGTGCCATCCCAAGCGCGGCCGAAATCGAGGTGGAAGAGTGCGCGGTGCCAAAAGCGTCATAAATACTTTCTTCGCGTTTCGGGAAACCGGACAAGCCGCCAAATTGACGCAGCGTGTGCATCCGTTCGCGGCGGCCCGTCAGAATCTTGTGCGGATAACATTGATGCCCGACGTCCCAGACCAAGCGGTCTTCCGGTGTGTTGAACACATAGTGCAGCGCAACCGTCAACTCGACCACACCAAGGTTCGACGACAAATGGCCACCGGTTTTCGATACCGAATGCAGCACATATTCGCGCAGTTCATCGGCCAACTGGGTCAGTTGCGACGGAGTTAGCTGCCGGAGTTCGGTCGGCTCATTGATGGTTTCAAGCAGTTTCATGTTCAGGCATTCCGGTGCACGATCAGTTCCGCAATCTGGTTAAGGCGTTCGGCTTTGCTGCCGAAAGGAAGCAGTGCGGATTGTGCTTGTTCAAGCAATTTTTCCGCCATTTGGCGCGAGGCATCCAGACCAAGGATCGAAACATAAGTCGGTTTGTTGTCGGCGGCATCCTTGCCTGCGGTCTTGCCGAGCGTGGACGAATCAGCGGTGACATCGAGAATGTCATCGACCACCTGAAAGGCGAGGCCGATCGCATTGGCATAGGCATCAAGCGCCGCTTCTTCCCCGGGTTCCAACATCTTGCCGCACAGTGCGCCCAGGAAAACCGAAGCGCGCAGCAATGCTCCGGTTTTCAGCCGGTGCATTTGTTCCAGTTCGGGCAAGGACAGCGATTTGCCTACACTGGCCAAGTCGATCGCCTGCCCGCCGCACATGCCGGCAGAACCTGCAGCCTGCGCCAGCAGCCGAATCATCGCCAGCGTGCGTACTGCATCGCCATTGCCTTCGGACAGCACGGTAAACGCCTGTGCTTGCAATGCATCACCAACCAGAAGCGCGGTTGCTTCATCGTATTTCACATGCACGGTCGGCTTGCCGCGCCTGAGCGCGTCGTCGTCCATGCACGGCATATCGTCGTGCACCAGCGAATACACATGGATCATTTCCACCGCAGCGGCGGCACGTGTCAGCAGGCCGGCATCAACATCGAATAGCGCGCCAGCAGCAAACACCAGCAGCGGCCGCACACGCTTGCCGCCATCCAGCGCGGTATAGCGCATTGCTTCATGCAGGCGAGCCGGTACCTGCTGTACAGACGGCAGGTATGACGACAGCGCGTCTTCGATGGCGCGCTGGTTTGACAGCATCCAGTCATTGAAATTTTGACTGACGGTCATTCTTCCGCTCCGGTGGCATTGTCCGCAAATGGCTTGAGCATTTCGCCTTCCAGCACTTTGACCTGGCTTTCAACCTTTTCCAGCTGTGTCGCGCAAAATTTGACCAGTTGCGCGCCGCGCTGATAGGCAGCAACCGACGCGTCCAGCGCCAATTCGCCCGCTTCCATGCGGGCTACCAGTTGTTTCAGTTCACTCATCGCGTCTTCGAATGACGCGGGCTGGCCGGTGGCGGATTTTCTGGACATAATCGGCTAAAACAGAATCAGGCGGCCATTGTAAAACAATTCGCGCCACCGGTTAGATTCCAGAAAGATCGGTGGGTTTCAATAGATCCGGTGATCTGGTCTTTTGCTGCCTAGCCATTTGTATAAATGGATCAGGGCAGACTTGATGCGGTTGTTCATGATACGTTCGGGTTCAAGACAAAAGGATATACCACCTGACATTACAAAAGGATATACCACCTGACATTATAGGCCGAGTTTGGTCTGATGAAGCGATTTGAGCGATTATTGTTGTAATAAACGGCAAAAATAAGAGTATCATCGACGATCTCCGCAATTTTGGCATGCCTTCTGGCGTGTTTCGCGTTTCACCATTCCTTCATTCCGTCGCACCGCATGCAATCACTCTGGATGTTGTTCGCCACCTTCCTGTTCTCGCTGATGAGCGTGTGCGTGAAGTTCGTGTCCGATTCTTATTCCACGGTCGAAATCGTGATGTACCGCAGTCTGATTGGCGTGGTGGTCATCGGCATTCTGATGGTGGTGCGCGGCGCGGCTTTCAAAACTCGTTTTCCGCTGGCGCACCTTTGGCGTGGCGTGGTAGGAGCGACCGCATTCGGATTGTGGTTTTTTTCGGTGGCGAAGCTGCCGCTGGCAACGGCCATGACGCTGAATTACATGTCACCAATCTGGATTGCGGCGATGCTGTTTGGCATAGGCTGGTGGCGCGGCAAGATGCATTTCGAGTGGAGGCTGGTGACGGCAGTGCTGACAAGCTTCGTTGGCGTGGCGTTGTTGCTCAAACCATCGATCCATGCCGATCAATTGTTGTGGGGCGCAATTGGTCTGTGTTCCGGCATGCTGGCGTCATTGGCGTATCTTCAAGTGCGGCAGCTTGGCATTCTGGGCGAACCCGAAGACAGGGTTGTGTTCTACTTCTGCATCACCGGCACGGTCGGCGGCGCGATCGCATGCTGGATTGGCGCACTCCTGCCGGGAAGCGATGGCGTGGTCTGGCATGCGCACGATTTGAAGGGGTTTGCGCTGCTGACCGCGATTGGCGTGTTTGCCGCAGGCGGCCAGATGGCGATGACGCGTGCCTATCATCTCGGCAAAACGCTGGTGACGGCCAACCTGCAATACACCGGCATCGTGTTTTCCAGCATCTGGGGCATCCTGATTTGGGACGACAGCCTCGGTTGGATGGGCTGGCTCGGCATGACGATCATCATCGCCAGCGGCGTGGTTGCCACGTTTTTTGACGTGCGCCACAAGCAGGCCGTCGCGTTTACTGCCGCCAAGGAAATGCTGGTTGCCACCGATGGCGCCAAGGCCAAGGCGGCCGATTGACCTTGCTCAATGCGGCCTCGCTGCCAGTGAACGAAGGCGCCAACGATGGTATGATAGCGAATCTCCGAGGAGCGTTGCGACACGCAGCAGGCGTGCCAGGCTCGGAGAATTCATTTTCTGCAACGGCGCTCACGTAACTTTTTTCTGGCTAATACGAAAGGAGAAGCGTGATGACGACTGCACGCAAAGACGACTACCAAATCGCCGATATCACCCTGGCCGAATGGGGTGACAAGGAAATCCGCATCGCTGAA
>JAGSYW010000046.1 GCA_018262475.1 Burkholderiaceae bacterium
CACCGGCATTGATGCTGACGTCGATGCCGCGCAAAGCCTGAAACGCGGCCTGCCCGTCACCGTAGGTCTTGGTGATGCCGTGCAGTGCGATCAGCGGCGGCTCAGGCGTCTGGCTCCCCGTCAGGCTCATTTTTTCGCTTCCTGATAATCGGTAATCACCTGCATCCCGGCCTTCAGTTCGCCGCCGATGATTTCAGTGGTCTTGCCATTCGATACGCCAACCTGCACCGACACCGCCTTCGGCTTGCCCTGCTCCAGCACCCAGATCTGCTGCTGGCTGTTCGCGCTTGGGGCCTGTGTTGCCACCTTTTTCTGCTCGGCTGGCGGCCTCGGCAACAAACCGGAAACGAAGCTGCCCTTCAGCGCCGCCGTCTTCGCTGGCGGCGTAAAGCGCAAAGCGGAATTCGGCACCAGCAGCACGTTCTCGCGATTTGCGGTCACAATTGATGCCGTCGCCGTCATGCCTGGCCGTAACGCCAAATCATCGTTGCCCACCGTCAGCACGGTTTTGTAAGTCACCACGTTGTCGGTAATGGTCGAGCCGATGCCGACGCGCTGGATGTTGGCCGGGAAATTTCGGCCTGGCCACGCAGCCACGGTGAACGATGCCGCCTGCCCCAGTTTCACCGTGCCGACATCCGCTTCATCGACCTTGACCTGCAATTCCATCTTGGTCAGATCCTCTGCGATGGTGAACAGGACCGGCGTGGTCATCGTCGCCGCCACCGTCTGCCCTGGTTCGACCTTGCGCGTCAGCACCACGCCATCGACCGGCGAACGGATCGTGCCCTTGGCCAGGTTGGTTTCATCGGTTTTCAGCGTTGCATCGGCCTGCGCCACTGAGGCGCGCGCGCTGGCTTCATTCGCGATGGCGCGTTTGAGCGAGGCCTCTGCCGTTTCCAGTTCGGTTTTCGACGGCACCTTGCCGCCCGAGAGTTCGGCCACATGACGCATCCGCGCCAGCGATGCCTTCGATTCCGCCAGCGTTGCCTGCGCCTGCGCCACCGATGCCTTGGCCGCAGCCAGCACCGCTCTCGACTTGGTCACCGCATCCGTGAGCTTGTCCAGATCGAGTTGCGCCAGCAACTGGCCCTTCTTCACCTTATCGTTTTCCTCCACCAGCACCTTCGCCAGCGTGCCAGACAATTCGCTGCCGACATCGACCGACTTGGTCGGCTGCAACGTGCCGCTGGCCGAAACCGTCACCACCAGATTGCCGGTTACCGCTTCCTCGGTCACATACTGCCCTTCGCCGCTTTTGCCGCCGGAGAAAATGAAGAACAGTATTACCAGCACCAGCAAGGCCGCGCCTCCTATCATCAGATAGCGCCGCTTTCCGTCCGGCAGCAAGCCTTGCGGCGTCTTGTCCAGCATCGCCTGCAGCGCCTCGCGCGCGCTGTTGGAAGTTTCCTGTGTCATGATTTTTCTTTCCCCGTTTCAGCAGCAACATCCTTGCCCTGCTCCCAGCCGCCGCCGAGCGCCTTGTAGAGTTTGACCAGACTGGTGCGCATGCCCGCTTCGGCCACGGACAGATTGTCCTCCGCGCTCAACAGCGTGCGCTCAGTTTCCAGCACCTTCTGAAAATCGGCCAGACCGGACTGATACATGTTGCGCGCCAGTTGCGCCGCATTGCGTGCTGCTTCGGCCGCCCCGCGGCGTGCATCAACCCGCTCGCGCCCGACCGCATACGATTTCAAGCCATTCTCGACTTCTTCCAGCGCCAGCAATACGCTTTTCTGATATGAAATCAGTGCCTGTTCCTGCACCGCGCTCTGGATTTCGACCGCGCTGCGCAGGTTGCCGCCATCGAACAATGTCGCCGCCAGCGTTCCTGTCACCGCACGAGCCAGCGTACCGGCGGTTCCCAACGCGCTGAGGCTGTACGCTTGCCAGCCGAACGATTCGCCCAGTTTCAGACTCGGAAAACGCTTCGCCAGCTTTTGCCCGACGCGTGCCGTTTCGGCCGCCAGGGTTCTTTCCGCCGCCACCAGGTCTGGCCGCTGGCGCAGCACGTCCGATGGAATGCCGGCGGCAACAGAAGCTGGCAAGGCAGGCAGTGGCTTTTGCGCCTTCAGTTGTTCGTGCAGGCTGCCGGGGTTCTTGCCCAGCAGCACGGCCAGCCGGTTTTCTGCCGCAGTCAGGCCGACTTCCAGATCGGGGATGCCGGCGCGCGTCTGCTCGCGGTTCGTTTTCGCCTGCTCGACATCGCTGCTGCCGACCAGCCCGGCCTGATAGCGCCATTCGGTAATTTGCAGCGTTTCCGTCTGGCTGGCAAGGTTGCGTTGCGCAATCTCCAGCCGTTGCTGGTAGGCGCGCAGTTCGATGTAATTCTGCGCCACTTCTGCCACCAGCGAAACGCGTGCATTGTTCAGGCTGGCTTCGCTCGCTTGCTGGTCGGCCGTAGCGGCTTCGATCCCGCGCCGCGTGCCGCCGAAAATATCAATTTCCCATGCGGCGTCAAAACCTGCATCGTAAACCGTGCGCGTGGACGTCGGCGCGATGACGTCTGCCGTCTTGCTGCGCGTGGCAACGCCGGACGCGGTAACGGTCGGGAACAGGCCGCTGATCGCCTGATCGCGGCCAGCGCGCGCCTGACGCAATCGCGCCTGCGCCAGCTGCAAATCGAGGCTGCCAGCCAGCGCTTCGTCAATCAGGTGGTCAAGCTGCGGGTCCTGCAATTGCCGCCACCATTTGGCCAGACTTGCTAGCGCGTTCGATGGCTGCCCGGCGCTCGCGGTATTGTCAGCGGGCCGCACCATCCACGTCGACGGCAGCGAAAGTTCGGGTGCCTGATAATCCGGCCCGACCGCAGGCAGTGCGCAGCCGCCCAGCATGGCTGCCGCCAGTGCCGTCAGCCAGAAAGTGGTCTGTCTTTTCATGCTTATCGGTTCGGTAAGGTTCCGCCATGGTCACCGGATTTCATTTCTTGATGTTGCCATCATGCCAGCCAAATAAGGAGAAATTTTGAAGATTCATTGTGGAGGCAGTTTTATCGCAGGCGCGCTCCTATAATGTAACGTTACCATTCATTGTTCCTGTTTCCCCATGCGCCTCGGTATCACCGCCAAATTGTTTCTGGCCATTCTGCTGACCTGCGTCCTCGCCTCGTTCGCGATGCTGGGCGCGATGCGCTACAGTTTTCATCACGGCTTCCTCGGCTACTTGAATGAACAGGAAGCGCAACGGGTCGAATCGGTGTTGCCGAAGCTGGCGGCCGCCTATCGTCAACATGGCAACTGGGATTTCCTGCGCGACCGACCGCGGGTCTGGTTTTCACTGGTTCGGCCCGAAGGCATGCCGCTGCATGAGCCGAGTACGCCGCCAAACGGAAAGCCCTATACGCTGCCGGACTCCGAACTGACGGGTGTCATTATGCGTTTTAGTTTGCTGGATGCGCAAAAGCAACTGGTCATCGGCAATCCTCGCACCGGGCACAATGCCATCCTGAAGCCCATCGATGTAAACGGCCAGACAGTCGGCTGGGTCGCATTGACGCCGCTTGAGCAGGTCATCTCCGGCGTGGCCCAGCGCTTTCACCGGCAGCAGTCGAATTCGGGCTGGATCATCGTCGTCATTGCGATTGTGCTCGCCGCCATTGTCGCCTGGCTGCTCGCCAGAATCTTTCTTGCACCGCTCAAGCGCATTACCGCTTCAACCCACAGCCTGGCCGCGGGCGATTACGCCGCCCGCGTGCCGGTTTCTTCCGGCGACGAACTGGGGCAGCTAGCGGAAGATTTCAACCGACTGGCGCTCACGCTGGAAAAGAATGAAACCCTGCGGCGCAATTTCATGGCCGACATTTCGCACGAACTGCGCACACCGCTGGCGGTACTCAAGGGCGAGCTGGAGGCGGTCGAGGATGGCATCCGGCCGATGTCGCTGGCCAGCATCCGCTCGCTGCAGGCCGAAGTCGGCACACTGGGCAAGCTGATTGACGACCTGCACCAGTTGTCGCTGTCGGACGTTGGCGCGCTCGCCTACCGCAAAATCCGCGTGGACGTGCTGGCCATCCTACTGCAAACCGCAGCGCTGTTCGAAGAACGCTTTGCCGAAAAGCAGATACGGATCGACCTACGCTTCGACACCACGCAAGCCGCATACTGCCATGCCGACCCATTGCGGTTGCAACAGATGTTCGGCAACCTGCTGGAAAACGCCTACCGCTACACCGATACCGGCGGCGTGCTGGAAATCGGCTGCACGCATGACGATGCCAGCGTGCAGCTCGACTTTCAGGACAGCACGCCCGGCGTACCGGCAGATAAACTGCCGCACCTGTTCGAGCGCTTCTACCGCGCTGACCATTCGCGCAGCCGCGCCACCGGCGGCAGCGGGCTGGGGCTGGCGATCAGCCGTAACATCGCCGAAGCGCATCAGGGCAGCATGCGCGCGCAGGCATCGCCGCTGGGCGGGCTGTGGATTGCGGTCACACTGCCGCTGGCGGCAAAGGAAGCCGCCTGATGAACGCACCGCTGGCCACCATCCTGATCGTCGAGGACGAACCGAAACTGGCTGCGCTGCTGGCCGATTATCTGGCGCAATCGAATTTCCATACCGCGCACATTGCCAACGGGATGGAGGTCATCCCCGCCGTGCGCGCAGCGATGCCCGACCTGATCCTGCTCGACCTGATGCTGCCCGGACGCGATGGCATCGACCTGTGCCGCGAACTGCGCAGCTTCAGCGACGTGCCCATCGTGATGGTGACCGCCAAGGTCGAGGAAATAGACCGGCTATTGGGGCTGCAACTGGGCGCCGACGATTACATCTGCAAGCCGTTCAGCCCGCGCGAGGTGGTCGCACGCGTGCAAGCCATCCTGCGGCGTGCCGGCCGGCAGCGCACGCCAGCTGAAAACGGCCTTGGCTTTGACGATGATCAGCATTCGGCCAGCTATCAGAACCAGCGGCTCGACCTGACGCCGGTCGAATTCCGGTTGCTGAAAACGCTGTTTTCCAGCCAAGGGCGCGTATTCTCGCGCGACCAGTTGATGAACAGCCTGTACGAGGATTACCGCGTGGTCACCGACCGCACGGTCGACAGCCACATCAAGAACCTGCGGCGCAAGCTGGATGCGGTGTCACCAGACAGGGAATTGATCAAATCGGTCTATGGCGTAGGCTACAAATTCGAGGCCTGAATCGCTGTCCGTTCAATTGACAACGACTTCGCCGCCGGCATGGGCAGCCCTGGATTCGGCCACCACCGCGCGGTAGTGCTCTTTCAGGTAATTGAGCGTCATCGTGGCCTTGCCCGCATCCTGCTGACCGCGGGATTTTTTCAGCGTCGCCGTCATTGCCGTCATGAATTGGCGCAATGGTTCGGACAGTGCCAGTTCCTCGATCCGGCCCAACTTCCAGTCACTCATTCCCTGCACTGCTGCCACACCAGCACCATCGGAGCGAATCATGTTGTAGAACCAGTCGCCCTTGATGCAAGCCAGCATCATGATGGCGCTGCCCCGAGCGCTCGCTGCTGCAGATGGCACTGGCTGCCGGTCTTCAGCCAGATGCATCGCCATGCCAAACCGGGCGACGCCCATAAAACCGGTCAATGCATTGATCGGTGCCGTAAACGCATATTCGCCGAAATCGACCAGCGTCGCCGGAATGCTCAAACCACAAACGCCTGATTCACCGCCCAGATTCCCGCCGAAGAAAAACTGGTGCGCATTTTTCGCCGGTTTGACGCTATCCGCCTTTTCACCGCTAACCATCCTGGCTTCATGCTCCACCATCTCTTGCATCGCCAGTACGAACGGCTGCGCCGCAAGAGGTAACTTGCCCATGCCGTACATTTCCCCCATTGCCTTGCGCCGTTTGGCTTCGCCCATTTACTGCTCCTGATTAAGATTATTGTGTGCTGTGTCTGTTGTTGCAGCTGCTGCTTCTGCAGCTACAACCCTGCAAGAGTTGGCCACAGTTCACGACCGGCTTCCTCCTGCTTGCGTGCGAAGATTAACCGAAAAGCAGGAAACCAGCTTGCCACCCGGCACAAAAAAAGCTGTTCCAGTCATTGCGGCGCAAATCGCGCTTGCCATTACACCAAAAACAACGCTCAGCCCCGCCGATGGAAAAATTTAGCCATTCATGGAATCATGCCGACACAGTTCTTGGGCAAAAGCATCCACTCTGGACCAATCAGTAAATTCGGTCGTGCTGGCCGGATCGGTCGGGCCGCCGGTAATCAGCATGATGAAACGGATAATCGCCCGATCCAGCCTGCCGTAACGAGGATAATCGAGCTTGCCGGCAAACACTGCCATCTGCTTGGGCTGCCAGCGCACGCGGCGCAGGAATTTCTTCAGGTAGGGATTGGTTTGTGGCGTGTTCTTTTGCGGCTTGCGCGCCACCAGATTGACCGAGAAAAACGCATTCGGCTTGCGCTCCAGCAGCGCACGATGGCGCTGAATGAAATCAGCCACCGGCTTGCCATGCCGGCCATAACGGATGCTGGCGCCAAGCACGATCCGGTCGAAAGCTTCCAGTTCCGCTGCCGTGGCTGGCGCTTCGTCTATCGGCAATAAAGTGACGCTTTGACTGCCGGCTTCAATCTGCTGCTGCAAGCGGCGGCAAATCTCGAGCGTGTGGCCATCGGTGGTCGAATACAGCATCAGAAAATTGGCCATCGCGCCATCCCCTCACTCGCTCTGCCGAACGATCAGCACCACCGCTTCGGCCGCGATGCCTTCCTCGCGCCCGACAAACCCCATCTTTTCGTTCGTCTTGGCCTTGACGTTGACCTGATTGGGTTGGACGCCCAGATCGCTAGCGATGTTGGTCACCATTTGCGCGATGTGCGGCGCCATTTTCGGCGCCTGCGCAATGATGGTCGCATCGACATTGCCGACAACGTAGCCGGCAGCTGCCACACGCTTGATGGCTTCGCGCAGTAATACGCGCGAGTCCGCCCCCTTGAAGTGATGGTCTGTATCCGGGAAATGGCGGCCGATGTCGCCCAGCCCCGCCGCGCCGATGAGCGCATCGGTGATGGCGTGCAACAGCACGTCGGCATCGGAATGGCCGAGCAGCCCGCGCGGATGCGCGATTTCCACCCCGCCGATGACAAGCTTGCGCCCTTCTGCCAGCGCGTGGCAGTCGTAACCCTGGCCGATGCGCCATGGCAAGGCTGGCATTGAGGTCGTCGGATTCATCGATTCCACCTTCCATTTAATCAAATTTTTTCAATTTTCTAGGGGTATATAGCAAAAATACCCTGCTAGACCACATATTCTGAGGCTATTTCTGAATACTGGCGCCAGTATATTTTTCATGTCTTCTGGCGCAAAAACAGCTCCGCCAGCGCGATGTCGGCTGCCAGCGTGACCTTGCTGTTGCGCAGATGCCCTTCGACCAGCTTGGGCGACAATCCCAGCGCCTCGACCGCGCTGGCTTCATCGGTCACGTTCGCATTCTGCTGCAACGCCCGCAACAGCAGCGCATGGCGGAACATCTGCGGCGTCTGCGCCAGCCACACCCCGTCGCGCGGCACTGTCGTCACCTTGCCGTCGGCCACACGTTTGACCGTATCGACCACCGGCAATGCCAGCAGACCGCCAACCACATCGTCGCCAACCTCGGCCATCAGCTTTTCGATCAGCGGCGAAGTGATACCAGGACGCGCCGCATCATGCACCAGCACCCAGTCGTCCGCACTAACTGGCACATCCGCCTGCTGCATCGCCTGCAAACCGTTCAGCACCGAATCGCGCCGCGTCGCGCCGCCACAGCGCAGCAGCGTCACGCCTTCTGTGCCGAGCGGAAAGACGCTGTCGATCCAGCCGTCATCCTGGCTGACAACGATGAAAGTGTGTGCAATCGCAGCACAGGAGAGGAACGCCTGCGCTGCATGGTGCAACATTAGCTTTCCGGCTAGCGGCAGGTATTGCTTCGGCACTTCGGCGCCAAGGCGAGCGCCGACGCCAGCAGCGGGAATCAACGCAAAGTATCGTGGCTTGCTCATCGTTTGGCGTGAAAGGGAATCCTCTGGTTCCGATACATTCAAGCGGTCTGCGCGTTGCCGTCACAGGGGTATAATGCTCGGCTTTCTCAACCCAGATTCTAACTGCCGCAAGCCGTTTGGTCATGTCCTTCGATCTGAAAAAGTCGCTGCCGAAGCCCGGCCATCGTTTTGCTCTGCCTGCGCTGCACGGTTCGGCCGATGCGTTCATGCTGGCGCAGGCGGCGCGCGAACTGAAGGCACACAAGCAGATGCTGGTGGTGCTGGTGGCGCAAGCTACCGACGCGCAACGGCTGCTGGAAGAAATCCCCTGGTTTGCGCAAGCCAGTGCTGACGCAGAAAACGAACCGCTGCGCTGCTGCCTGCTGCCGGATTGGGAAACGCTGCCCTACGATTCGTTTTCGCCGCATCAGGATCTGGTGTCGAAGCGGCTGGCCGCGCTATACGAAGTGCAGAACGGCCGCTGCGACCTGCTGCTGGTGCCAGCCACCACCGCGCTGTTGCGGATGGCGCCGCCGTCATTCCTGGCCGCGCACACGTTCTGGTTCAAGCAGGGCGAGGCGTTAAACGAGGCGCAACTGCGCAGCCAGCTCACGCTGGCGGGCTACAACCACGTGACGCAGGTGATGTCGCCGGGCGAATACGCGGTGCGCGGTGGTCTGATCGATCTGTTCCCGATGGGTTCACCCCTGCCCTACCGGCTCGACCTGCTGGGTGATACGGTCGAAAGCATCCGCACCTTCGATGTCGATTCGCAGCGTTCGCTGTATCCGGTGCCGGAAGTGCGGCTGCTGCCGGGGCACGAATTCCCGATGGATGAAGCGTCGCGCGCGGCATTCCGCAGCCGCTGGCGCGAAGCGATCGAAGGAGATCCGTCGCGCTCAGTGATTTACCGCGACATTGCATCTGGCATTGCCTCAGCCGGCATCGAATACTATCTGCCGCTGTTTTTCGAACAAACCGCCACCCTGTTCCAGTACCTGCCGGAGAACGCGATGCTGGCGCTGGTGGGCGATATCGAAGAAGCCATCAAGCGCTTCTGGGCCGATACCAGCAGCCGCTACCAGTTCCTGAAATCCGATGCAGAGCGGCCAGTGCTGCCGCCGGACAGGCTGTTCCTGAATGACGAGGATTTCTTCTCATTCGCCAAGTTCTATGGCCGCTGGGTGATCCGTCAGGGCGAAGGACAGGCCGACCTGTCAACGCCAATTCCGGATATCGCCGTCAACCGCCGTGCCGACGATCCGCTGACCAAATTGCGCGCGTATCTGGCCAAACCCGGACGGCGCGTGATGATCTGCGCTGAATCGAACGGCCGGCGCGAAACGATGCAGCAGTATTTCGACGAATACGAACTGAAGGTCGCATCCTGCGCCAGCTTTGCCGATTTCGCCGCTGGCAAGGCCACACCGATGTTTGGCGTTTCGCCGCTGCACAACGGTTTCGCGCTGGGCGAGGAATTCGGCCACATCGCCTTCATCACTGAAACCGAGCTGTACGCCAATTCCGGCAAGCGCAGCGGACGGCGCAAGCAGGAAGGCGTGACGCAGGTCGACACCATGCTGCGCGACCTGTCGGAGCTGAAGATCGGCGATCCGGTGGTGCACAGTCAGCACGGCATCGGACGCTACAACGGGCTGGTCAGCATGGATATCGGCGAAGGCGAAACAGAATTCCTGCACCTCCGCTACGCCAAGGACACGCAACTGTATGTGCCGGTATCGCAACTGCACGTCATTACGCGCTATTCCGGCGCCTCGCCGGAGGATGCGCCGCTGCACATGCTCGGTTCCGGCCAGTGGGAAAAGGCGAAACAGAAGGCGGCGCAACAGGCGCACGATACCGCGGCTGAATTGCTCGAACTGTATGCGCGACGAGCCACCCGCCAGGGCCATGCGTTCCGATTCTCACTGCGCGATTACGAATCGTTTGCCGACAGTTTCGGCTTCGAGGAAACCCCTGATCAGGCGGAAGCGATCAACGCCGTGATCCGCGACATGACTTCCGGCCAGCCGATGGACCGGCTGGTGTGCGGCGATGTCGGCTTCGGCAAGACCGAAGTCGCGCTACGCGCCGCGTATGTGGCGGTGATGGGCGGCAAGCAGGTCGCGATTCTTGCGCCGACCACGCTGTTGGCCGAGCAGCATGCGCAAACCTTTGCCGACCGCTTTGCCGACTGGCCGGTACGCATCGCCGAACTGTCGCGCTTTCGCAGCAGCAAGGAAGTGAACAAGACCATTGCTGGCTTGGCTGATGGCACGGTCGACATCGTCATCGGCACGCACAAACTGCTGTCGCCTGAGGTGAAATTTCAGCGGCTTGGCCTGTTGGTAATCGACGAAGAACACCGCTTCGGCGTGCGGCAGAAAGAAGCGCTGAAGGCCATGCGTGCTGAAGTCGATGTGCTGACGCTGACCGCCACGCCGATCCCGCGCACACTCGGCATGGCGCTCGAAGGCTTGCGTGGCTTTTCGATCATCGCCACCGCGCCGCAAAAGCGGCTCGCGATCAAAACCTTCGTCCGCAACGAAAACGACTCGGTCATCCGCGAGGCTTGCCAGCGCGAACTGAAACGCGGCGGCCAGGTTTATTTCCTGCACAACGAAGTCGAAACCATCGAAAACCGCCGCCAGATGCTGCAGGAATTGCTGCCTGAAGCGCGCATCGGCGTCGCACATGGCCAGATGCACGAGCGCGAACTGGAAAAGGTGATGCGCGATTTCGTCGCCAAGCGCTTCAACCTGCTGCTGTGTACCACCATCATCGAAACCGGCATCGACGTGCCGAGTGCCAACACGATGATCATGCACCGCGCCGACAAGTTCGGCCTGGCGCAGCTGCACCAGTTGCGTGGACGCATAGGCCGCTCGCACCATCAGGCCTATGCTTATCTGCTGGTGAATGACGTGCAAGGGCTGACCAAGCAGGCACAACGGCGACTGGATGCCATCCGGCAGATGGAAGAACTCGGCAGCGGCTTCTTCCTGGCGATGCACGATCTGGAAATCCGCGGCGCCGGTGAAATACTGGGCGATAACCAGTCGGGCGAAATGCAGGAAATCGGCTTCCAGATGTATACCGACATGCTAAAGGAAGCAGTGCGCGCACTGAAGGCAGGCGAAGAACCGGATTATGATGCGCCGCTGCGCAGCACGACTGAAATCAGCCTGCATGCGCCAGCGCTGTTGCCAACCGACTTCTGCCCGGACGTGAACGAACGGCTATCAATCTACAAACGCTTCGCGAACTGCAACACGCAGGACGAGATCGACAACCTGCAGGAAGAACTGGTTGACCGTTTCGGCGACCAGCCGGAACAAGTGCGCGCACTGGTCGAAACCCACCGGCTACGCGTGCTGGCAAAAACGGTCGGCATCATCAAGATCGACGCCCACACCGAAAGCGCAGTGCTGCACTTTATGCCGAATCCGCCCATTGATGCGCTGCGCATCATCGACCTGATCCAGAAGAACCGACACATCAAGCTGCACGGCCAGGACAAGCTAAAGATCAGCGCCAACATGCCGGATTTGTCGGCCAGGGTGTCGCAGCTGAAGGCAACAATTAAATTGCTGGCTGGCTGAACATTATTCGAAATACGGCAGATACCTCAACGCCATACTTAGTGCGCCTTTGTCAAAACTATCTGGAAGGTACTTTTTGTACGCACCGGACTATTCCCTCTGCCACAGCAGAAGCCGCACGTTCGATAAATGTCGATGAGCGCAGCCGCGTTTCCCCGTAAGGATTGGCGATCCCCGCCATTTCCCACGGAATCGCCGGATTGTTCGCCGTGCGCAACACGACCAGATCGCGCCAAAAGCGGCAAAGCCATACGTCACATAATTGGAGCGGAATTTGGAAAAAGAAACACCAATAGCCGGGCTCGGCCGGTCAAAATACCGTTGCAGCGGCAAACGACCGCGGCAACACAGTCACCGTATCAGCTTCCAGATCAAACGATATCGTTCGGATTGATCCCAGAATCGTAAGCCGGGTCAGCAATGACCATTCCAATGCCGCCCCCCGTCATGGCAGCAATGAACATTAGCGGCAACGCCAGGAAAATGAACCAATCCCCTGTCTGTGAGCCAAGCTTCATGCAGTACATCGCCAGTGTTTGCCCGCTTAACATCAAGGCAACCATTACGCTGAGGAAAAAACTGCCTGACGCAAAGGCAGCAACCATCCCGGCGATGAAAGCACAACCAACAACCAAAATCAGAGTAGTCATTTCTGTCCCCTTTTTTGTTGCTTGTTAGGGATAGACTGCACGTACCTATCATCTGCTCGCTTGATCTACGTCAAAATTCTGGATTTTTGTTTTGCGGTTGGAGTTTACCAGCCATCAAAAATTTCATTATGTTGCAATAATCCATCATCTCACAACAATATGAAGCCTACTAACCACAATTAACGCCTTCTCACAACACCGCAATTTAATGACCAAACCCTGAGTTGCCAGCCAGCGTTGCTTGAAATGGGGCGACATCCCCCTTAGTGAATTAATCCCGTAATGGTTTAAAGTCTGCTTCCTGAACGGATAAGCAGAAATGAAGGAAGCTCCCATCAATAAAATGAAACGCAAATTATTGATGCTCCGAAAGAAGCCTAAGCAAGCTGATGATACAAAAATTTGCCAGAATGAAAGCGGTTTTCAAATTGCATGAGCAATCGTCAAACGGCCTTGAGCATCTTTCGCGCAACATCCTTGCGCTTGATGGTCTTGAATGTTCCCATCGCCTTTGCCACCAGGCGGTTGCCATTCCAGATTTCGCCCTCGCAGTAATACATCGTCGTCGATTGATGCAACACTCGTCCGCGGGCAATCATGCGGTCGCTAGCCTTGCCGCCAGGCTGAAAGAAACTGACCTTCAATTCGACCGTGGCAGCACCGGTCGATTCCGGATCAAGCGAACGCGCAGCGCGCGCCATGCAGACATCAAGCAGCGTCATCGTCACACCGCCATGCATCACTTTCCAGCTATTGGTGTGACGCACGGCCAGATCAAGCGCGACTTCGGACTCGCCGTCTTCCATGCGGATGACTTCAAGTCCGATTTCCTTCAAAAACGGTATGTCTGACATTGCGGGCCGCTATTATTTCTTCGCTTCGCCTGCCGCCACAGCGGGTTTCAGCACCTTGGCTTTGGCTTTCTGCTTCAGCGCCCCAAGGTAAGCCAGCAATTCCTGCTGCGACAGCATGTTGCTGATCTGCTGTGCCTCGGCATTCCTGCGTGCCTCGTCAGGCTTGGGCGTACTGACTTTGGTAATGCGATAGATGCCGTACCCCTGTTGCGGATATTCGAGACCGACATACGCAGGCAGTTTGCTTGCATCCGCTTTCATCAGCGTAGCCAGCAGCTTCGGATCGAGTCCCTGCGATTTGGCGCGGGAAATCGTCTTTGCGTCTCCAAAACCGGCAGCACTGCCGCCTTCCCTGAATTTCGCAATCCGCGCCTCGCCTTCCTGTTTCGCCAGCGCAGTCGCTTCAGTCATCGTCACGCGTTCCTTGATAGCAGTCTTGACCTCGTCGAACGGCCGTTTCGATGCTGGCTTGTATTCGACCACGCGGCCAGCAATAAGCACATTGGGCGCGATTTCCACGGCTTCGGTATTGCGCTTGTTCTTGATTGCATCGTCAGCAAACAGTGCATGCAGGAACTTCTCATTGTTGTATGGCACATCCTTGCCAGCCTGAGGATTGGGTTCACGCTTGATATTGGCAACAGATTCAACTTTGAGCTTGAGTTTGTCGGCAACCGGTTTCAGGCTGTCGGCCTGCTCATAAACTGTGTTCGTAAATACTTCCGCCACTTCTGCGAATTTTTTCGCCATCAGCTGTTTTTTGATTTCCTGCGTAATTTCAGCCTTGACGTCGTTCAGCGACTTGACTGCTGCCGCCTTGATGCCAGTCACCATGATGATGTGATAACCGAAGTCGGATTGCACCAGATCGCTGATCTCGCCCTGCTTGAGTTTGAACGCCGTTTCCTCGAACGGCTTGACCATCATCCCCTTGCCAAAGAAATTCAGGTCCCCTCCCTTGGTCGCTGAACCGGGATCCTGTGAATTTTCTTTGGCCAGCTTGGCGAAATCACCAGGGTTCTTGCGCACTTGCGCCAGCAAGCCTTCCGCCTTGGCCTTCGCAGCTGCCTTGTCGGCATCGGCCGCATCCTTCTTGACTGAAATCAGAATGTGGCTGGCTCGACGCAGCTCGTCGCTCGAATAGCGTTTTGCGTTCTGCTCATAATACGATTTGATGTCTGCATCAGAAACGCTGATGCCTGCCGCCACGTTCGCGGCCGTCAGCACGACATACTCTGCCTTCATCTGCTCCGGGATCTCGAATTCGGCACCATGTTTCGCGTAATAATCCTGCAGCATCTGGTCTGTCACCGTGACTTTTGCAACGTAATCGCTGGCCTTGATCAGCATCGGCTGAACTTCACGCTCCTGCGAGCCTATATCGGAAATACGACCAGCAACAGCCTTCGGAGCAAAGGCGGAAGCCTGCACAGCAGAACGGATTTGCTGCAGCGCGAGGTCATGGCGCAAGCTGGCCTCGTATGCAGCCGGTGTCAGTCCCTGTGAAGCAAGAATCGATTTATAGCGCTCGGAATCAAATTTGCCGTCGGCCATCGTCAGGCCGGGAATCGACAGAATTGTCTGCTGCAACACCTGATCAGACACCGTCATGTTGCGACGCCCAACCTCAGCCGCCAGCGCGCGCTGGACAACCATGCCATCAAGCACATCGTTCTTGAATTCCGGCGACTCGAACATTTTGGCATCGAATTGCGGCCCGAACATCTGGCGCATCCGGTTCATTTGCTCTCGAAGTGCTTCATCCCATTCCTGCTGGGTGATTTTCTGACCGGCCACTTTGGCAACGGTGTTTTCCGAATCGCCCATACGGCTGTAGCCTTCGATGCCAACGAACACGAACGAAGGCACGATGAATATCAGCAGAATGATTTGGGCAATGCGCTGGTGGGTACGGATGTAATCAAGCATGACGGTCAACCTGTATAGTGGGTTGCGTTCTGGAAGTGGATATGAAAAAGGCGAACTCGCGGTTCGCCTTTTTCGTCTTAATTCTGGCGGAGCGGACGGGGCTCGAACCCGCGACCCCCGGCGTGACAGGCCGGTATTCTAACCAACTGAACTACCGCTCCAATTTTTACTACTGTCTGACCAAAACTGCTGGTGGGTGCTGAGAGCCTCGAACTCCCGACCTACGCCTTGTAAGGGCGCCGCTCTACCAACTGAGCTAAGCACCCGCATGTGCTAGCC
>JAGSYW010000136.1 GCA_018262475.1 Burkholderiaceae bacterium
GCATGATATATGCTGGATTATCCGGTAAATGCTTACTGGTTAAAGGCAGAAAAACAGGTGTGTATGCCATCAGTTAACTGAATTGAGGTATATCAAGATACCAATTCGGCATCTGGATAATCATAAAAAGAGAATGGTAGTCGCAGTGCTGCAGAAGCACCACAGTAAACAAACATAAAGTGAATTCAGCAACTTCGCCTTCAATCTATTCGCCATGTATCGTTCACGCACCAAACGTATTGAACTCATCAAGCAGGGCCGTCACGTTATAGCAAACACTATTGGAGCCGAGATGATTAACCAAAGACTATCAAGCTGTTCCGAAACCATGACAGATGCCACCGTGCAACTGGAAACCCAGACAACCAATGAGGCTCTCGACAACTTCCTGACCTATCCATCATTCAGCACCAAGCAGATGGCGCTGGAAATGCTGTGGAAGCAGATATCGCAAAGCAGTGCCACCGCGATCATGCAAAAGTCGCGCAGTTCCTGAGCAAGCCGCATTAACAAACCACTTCCCTTTGAGCATGATGGGGCCGACGCCTCATCATGCTTTTTTTATCTGCGCCAAATGGTTTGATGCATGGATGAAATCAGGCATACTTGAACCTTTCATTGCGCATTAAAGAGGAGGCTCACATGGTTTTGCTGGAACTGCAAATTTTTCCGAATGACAAAGGGGTCAATCTGTCGCCCTATGTGGCACGCGCCATGGACATCATCGACAAAAGCGGCGTGACTTACCAAATGACTCCGATGGGCACCATTCTGGAAGGCGAATGGGATGACGTAATGGCAGTCGTCACTGCCTGTTTCAAGGATCTGGAAAAGGATTGCGACCGGATTACGACCAACATCAAGATCGACTACCGTGCCGGTGACAAGAGCCGCCTCAAGAGCAAGATCACTTCGGTCGAGAACGTGCTGGGCCGGACACTGACGAGTTGAACCCTAAAAATAACAGGAAGCACAACGCCACATGCAAGATAAATGGCGCACTTCCTGTGTTGACTCCCGCTGGCGGATGCCGCAGAATGGCGCCCGCGACAAAGCATGTGACAGCAAATTCCGATTCCCCTGTACTTGAGCCAACAAGACCGAAGTTAAAGCATGGATAGCCTGATAGCGTTTTACCAAAAAAATATGGCGGCCAGTGTCATGGCCATGCTGCTGTTGCCACTCGCGTGCGCGTTGCTTTATGGCTCGCTCAAATCGTTTTGGCAAAAAAAGAAAGCCAAGCAACACAGCATTGCGATTTATGAATACTTGGTCGCTTCGTCTGGCAATCCGAATGCCGCCACGACCGACGAGATCGCCAAAGCGCTCAACATTCCGCGCAATGAGGTGATTGAACTGTGCAGCAACCACCCGCAGATTGCCGATGCTGGCAAGCGTCAGCGTTCGTGGAAACTTAAAGCGGCCGACGAGGTTGTGGCGGAACCAGAACAGAACAAGAAGAAAAAATAATCTTTTCTTTCAGCTTGTTGTGGCTGTTATTTAAACTTCGATCTTAGCTCAGAATAAACACGGTTCGGTGCCAGCAGCGCCAGATCAAAAGCGGACAGGTCAATCGCGTCCAGCGTGTTTTTCACCATCAGTCCCAGTTCGGTGTCGCCTTCCATCAGCAGGCGGCGGCTGAAAAAAAGTGTATCCGGATCTTCCTTGCGCTGTGCCAGCAGCAGGAAATCGTGCGCGCTGGCGGCAATTGTTAGGTCGGTTTCACCACCGTTCCAGGCAGCGACGAACTGGTCGCGCTTCCAGGTGAAATCAAACATCACGCCAGCATCGGTGACCCGAATGCGCAAACGCTTGCCGGTCAGCGATTGCTGCACATCCTGCGGTATGCGCGATTTCAGCGCCAGATTCAGGCCGGAAACGAACAGCAGCGAACCCGGATAGGCGGGCAGCAACGACATGGCCTTGCCGACAAAATTAGGGAGCAACATGGGTTTCTGGTTCATCGTGATGTTTCCTTGTTGATGCAGAATGTGTGACAGGCCAAAAATAACTGACTCAAAAGTCAATTTCGTATAATTAGGCCAAAAAATATACTCCAGGCAGTATTTAAAAACAGCCACTAAAATTTTGGCCCGGAAGCTATTTTTAGCAATATACCCCCATCATTCTGCCGTCAATGCTGATCCAGCCCCGGCTTGCCGTGCCAGTAGCCATTGCACGGCGCATCCGGCATCAGGCTGCCCATTCGCGCCAGCGCCTCATGCGGAGCAAGCTCGGCCGCCAGCACTGAGCGGAACAGGCGGGCAATCTCGCCGCTATGCTGCGCCTGCGGGCTAATGCGTGCGATATCGACTCCTAGTTCGCCCATTTGCAGCAGTTCGTTTGCCAGATTATAGACGCGGCTGGATTGGGTCTGGATGCCGTTTAACACCAGAAACGCCTGCCCTTCCCTTGTTTTCAGCGTCAGGCCGTCCGGATAGTCGATGCAGCTGAAATGGCAGTCGTCCTTCGGCAAGTTGCGATGGCGCGCGGTGAAGCAGCGAGCGGAAAATGCCAGCGGCATCCGGCCGTAGGTAAACACTTCGGTTTCAATGCCCTCAGGGCGGCTTTGCAGCATGGCAGCCAGATCGTCACGTGACATTTCGAGCGGGATCACCCAGCGTTTTGCCCCCAGCGTGGCCAGCAGTTCGAGTGCCACCGGGTTATACAGATTCAGATGCGGGCCGGCGACGAACGGCACACCGGCGTCAGACAGCCTGTAAGCGGCGCCGATGTCATTCGCCTCGACCAGAAAGCGGCCATTGCCGGCGATTTTTCGCATCGTCTGCAGGTCTGCTTCCGATTCGATCAGCGCTTGTGTTGATAGCACCGTTTCCTTGCCGCTTGCGGCGAGTTCATCGGCGATTTGCAGCCAGTCCGCCAGCCGCAGTTCATGTCGGCGCGAGCACACCGCTTCGCCCAGATAAACGATATCGAGCGGCGCCGCTGCCATTTCACGATAGAACGCCAGCACCTGTTCGCGCGGCCAGTAGTACAGTAACGGCCCGAGTGAAAGTTTCAACATTCTCTCCTGCTATTTCCAGCTGCGATGATAGGCGCCCAGCGTGTGCTGTTGCCCTTCTGCTACCTTGTTCATTTCGGACATCCATGCAGGTTTGACCACATATTGCGACGCATTGGCGCGGCAGGCGTCAATCGCATCGCGCCAGACGCGCGTCACCTGCGCCACATAGGCCGGGCTGCGCTGCCGCCCTTCAATCTTGACCGCCCGCACGCCCATTTCCATCAGCTTCGGCAGTAGTTCAAGCGTATTCAGGCTGGCCGGTTCTTCGATGGCGTAATAGCTTTCGTCGTTGACTTCGAACCGCCCTTTGCACAGCGTTGGGTAGCTGGCGTTCTCGCCATCGGCGTAACGGTCGATCAGCACGCCATTCAGCCGAGATTCCAGTCCTTTCGGTGTCTGCTGCCAGCGTACCGCCTTGGCCGGCGAACAGACGCCATTGGTGTTCGGCGCTTCGCCGGTGACATACGATGACAGCGCGCAACGGCCTTCAACCATTACGCACAGGCTGCCAAAAGCAAACACTTCGATTTCAACCGGCGTATTTTTCGCCAGTTGCTCCACCTGCGCCACCGACAGCACGCGCGGCAGCACTGCGCGCGACACGCCGAAATGACGATGGTAGAAATTGATCGCCTCGTAATTGGTCGCAGACCCCTGCACCGACAGATGCAGCCGCAATTGCGGGTGGTTTTTGACTGTGTATTGCATCAGGCCGGGGTCGGCCATGATTAGCGCGTCAACGCCCAGTTGAGCCGCACGGTCGACCGCGGCGTGCCACATGTGCAGTGATGTTGCTTTGGGGTAAGTATTGAGCGCCACCAGCACCTTGCGCCCGCGCTGGTGTGCATAACGCACGCCTTCGGCCACGGCGGCATCGTCGAAATTCAGTCCGGCGAAATTGCGCGCATTGGTTGCATCACGGAAACCAAGATAAACGCAGTCGGCTCCATTATCGACCGCCGCTTTCAGCGCCGGCAAGCTGCCTGCCGGGCATACCAGTTCGATTGGGTTTGAAGTAACTGTGGATTGCAAGGTTTCTCCGCCGGTTGTATGCAAAAAGGTATGCGAAATGATTCGCAGCCTTCAATCATGGTATCAAAACCGAAACGAGGGATGGATACCACGAAAAAGGGTTATTGCTCTCGCATTTCGGGCTGATGCCGCAATGCTGGAATGTTTCCATTGGCGGAACCTCTTGAGAAACTGGCTTGCCCCAAACGAGGAGAATGAGCAATGGGCCGATATTTTACCATTGGATTGACGGTATACGAAAATACACGCTCAGGGAACTAACCCATGGGGCAATTTGGCATGGATCAAGTTTTCTAGCTGGGTGAATTCCCGTCTGACATGCTCTGCTCTGGCAGCAACTCGACCTGACCCGACGTTCAGCTAATGGTTAATGGGAGGCCGGAATGTGGCACATTGCGGACACTCGGTGCTGTGCGGTGAGCTTTAGTGTGGAGATGAGACATTCTATGACCTGTTCGCAACGGATGAGCACGCGTCGCATATCCGACTCGCGGCGCAAAACACCACGAAAAGCCCGAAACGGGTCCCGGCAAAGCTGCGGCAGCCCGGATCGCCGGGCCTTCAACTGCCCATTCCGAGAAAACCGTTGGCGCCGGCGTTCCGGATGAGCTGGATTTTGGCCAGCCCGCCTTCGGAGGTCTCACGGTAGATGGATTTCATGTCGCGGCCGGTCTCCCACATGGCGTTTACCACATTGTCGAAGGACACCAGATGCGAACCGTCCGACATCAGCGCGTAGGTGGCGCAGTCGAGCGCGCGCACGGCGGCGATCGCGTTGCGCTCGATGCAGGGAATCTGCACATAGCCGCCGATGGGA
>JAGSYW010000047.1 GCA_018262475.1 Burkholderiaceae bacterium
GGTACACTTATCCACAGATGCCAGCTTCAAAAGCAGCGAAAAGCCCTGGGTCAAATTTCAATCGGCAGGGTGGGTCAATATTCAATCGGCGCCGACAAGATGGCGAAATCTTTGAAAAAACTCCATGGCACAGCGCATCTACGACCACGAACTATCGTTTTATTTGAGTGAGATCTAACAGAAGGGAATAATTCAGCACTGGCTTGCAGCAGAAGCCAGTGCAAGGAAAGAAAAAACCGTCGGCAAAGACCAGCCGAAGCGATTTTCAGCCAGCTATTTTACGCCACACGCTTGTAGCCGGTGGGGTAGCCTGACTTTTCCAGATAATCATCAAGAATGTCGCCCATGCGGTATTGCTTGCCCCATGCATTGAGGGATTCTCTGGAACGCATCTTGTACAAATCAAGGATTTTTTTTCTCCGCAGATAATCCATGACGTTGACTATGGTTCCGCTTGAGTCTGAGTAGCTGGCAAGGTAACCTGATTTTTTCAGATAGTCATCGAGAATGTCTTCGATGATGCCTCCATTGCTCCATACCTTTACTGCTTCGGATTCCTTCTGCCGCATCGGGTATTGGGTGAGGATCCCGCGCTCCTGTAGGTGTGCTTTGGTTTCCATGATCAATCCTGGTCTTGTTTCCCAGTTTTTGCCTTAAGGGTATTAGGCAATTCAAATGTGCAGATAACGTTTGTTTGTTAACGCACTTGCTGTCTATGTTTCCCGTTTTTGACGGAATTCGCTTTGTTTTTGCGCAAACATGCAGCTAATCCGCCTGAAAAATGACAAACTTATGACAAACACTTACAGGCTATCGGGATAACAAGGTGCTGTCAATTGGCAAGAACGGAATTTTGCTAACGAAACCGTATTATCCAGTCAGTGCAATGGCAATCGGTGTCGTGAATGCGGCAAGGATGGTCGAAAGCACCATGCTGGATGCGATTGGTCCCTTCATGGTCTTGAACTGATCCGCCATCAGATAGACATTGACAGCGACCGAGATCGAAGCCAGCATCACGATCGCCTGCGTTTCCAGCTTCGGCAGGCCGAGCGCGACCGCCAGCCCCCAGACAACCAGCGGCTGCAGCACCAGTTTCAGGCTGGTGATGGCGATACTTTCCCGCCATCCTTCGCGGATGCCGTATTCGGCCAGCCCCATGCCGAGTACGATCAACGCCATCGGCGCGGCTGCCTGCGCCGTCATTTGCAACGGTGTTTTCAGCACCAGCGGCAGCGGAATGCCGGTGAAATCCCAGGCGAGGCCAAGCAGGATCGAGGCGACGATCGGATTCGTCAGCACGCCCTTGATAGTTTTGGAAAACCCCTTTACCGACAGGCTGCCATGCAGTGCCCATTCAGTAGAAATCGTTACCAGTGTCCACAATAGCAGCGCATTGAACGCGATGATCAGTGCCACTGGTGGCAGCGCTTCGTCGCCAAGCGTCATTTTTGCCAGCGGAATGCCGAGAAAGACGTTGTTTGAGTAAATGCCGCCGAGCGCGAATACCGATTGCGAAATCCCGTCGAGCCTGAACAGTTTCCAAGCAACCAGCCTTCCGGCAATGAACACGACGACGCAACTGCCGAAGAATGCGATCAGCAACCGCGTATCGACTGGTGGCAGACTGGAAAAGCGGCACATCGTGTTGAACAGCAATGCCGGCACGGCGACGTTGAACACGAATTTCGACAGCGCGTTGGCGACATCCTTCGGCCATTTGCCGATGCGCATCAACAGGTAGCCGAGAAAGACCAGCAGGAACAGGGCGGAAGAGAGCGTGATGTGATGGAAAAGGGTGGCAAGCACAGTGCGGTAGGATGATTCTGTGAATTGCAGTATTCTACGCCACCTCTTTTGAGATTCTCGATGGAATCAGAGAAGGCAGGCAGGGGCGAAGGTCTGTGGAATATCGATGCGCGCGGCTTGAACCGCTGAAGCCGTAGGGATTAACGCTACCAGGAGCGCACTCGCCCGGTATCGATATGCACGAAATCTGATTTCGGATAATAGCCAACGCCGCCAGCATGCAAGGCCAGCGCTGCTTCACGCAATGCGGTCAGGCTGCATTGCGGCAGGCGGATATCTATCGCCTGGCCTTTCATGTGCAGGCTGCCTTGCGCGACACCAGAGCCGGGGGTTGCCAGCTTGGCATTGCTCTCGGGTGAGCGAAAACCGGAAATCACATGAAACGGCTGGTTGCTGCCGAGTTTGGCATGCAGCAGGTAAAGCAGGTCGAACAGGCGGTTGTCAATCAGTGCGATTTCGTTCGTACGGTGATCGCGCAGAAGGCGGTTGAACGCTGCCATTGCTTCAGGAACGTATTGCCCCTTTTCCCAGTAGGCGGTCAACAGGCTTTCGCCTGTATGCAGGTTCAGGAAGCCCAGTTTCCGTTCAGCTACAGGCTGCATGTTGCCTGCCCATGACGGGGTTGCGAGAGCGCAGGCGCTGGCGGTGGTCCATTTCAGAAAGTCGCGGCGCGACAGGCCTTTCTCATTGGCGTTGCTGCTGTTGCGTATGATTGATGATGCTTGCCTGTTCATTATCCTCTTCGGTTGGCGCGAGCGTGACTTCGCGTGCCATTCCTTCCTTGCGCCGGACGATTTCCTTGACGCGCTGCCAGTCAATGCGGTCGGTCAGATCATAAGAATCCGCCAGTCTGCGTACCGCAGCCATTGGGTCGCCCGCTTTTTTATAGACATCCGTATGTACTTCGACGAAGATTCGCCCGTCTGGCAAATGCGCCAGCATCACCGGAGTATATATGATCCTGCCTTCCATGCCGATTTCTGCCTTGTCAAACAAGGCTTGAATGTCATCGGGGTGCATGCGGATGCAGCCGTGGCTGCGGAAACGGTAGATGCTGGCTGGCGCAATCGTGCCGTGGATGCCGTAACCGGGCAGGCTGAGTCCAAGCCAGTGCTTCCCAAGCGGATTTTTGGGGCCGGGCGGTATTTCGGTAATCACCGCCTTGCCTTCGCGCTTCATTTCTTCCTGAATTGATTTGGGCACCACCCAGGCCTTGTTTTCCTGACGGTTGGCGATGTAAAAACTGCCGGATGGAGTGGGCCAGTCAGGCTTTCCCAAGCTGACCGGGAATGAGCTTTCCAGCTTGCCGTCCTCAAAGTAATACAGCATTCGTTGCGGCAGGTTGATCAGAATGCCTTCCTCAAGCTGCGCTGGAACGATGTGCGGATTGACGATGCGCAGCTTGTCCCCGGTTCGGATTTTGTGGCTGACAGGCAGCCCGTTTTCCCGCAGAATGGTAGTTTCCGGAATGCCGAAGCGAGCCCGGATTTTTGCCAGCGTATCGGTGCGCTTTACAGTGTATTCGATGTCGCTACTGGCGATGGCTTCGGAATAGGTGGCAGACGGACTGGCGGATCTTTGCGCATGTGCCGCGTGGTTTAGCAGCAGCCCAATAGACAGACAACCCAGCGCATTGATGATGCGCCGGGCAGAAGACGCAGACAGAATCGCAAAGAATTTAACTGTCAATTTGCTGGTTATCCATGTTGTTGATGGCAAGCGGTGTCTGTTTGGTGGCTTTCTTCGATAACATCACTTTCATTGCCATGTCCTTGCCGAGAACCAGCTTGATGTCGGTACCGCTGCGCAGGTTTTCATCCTGACGCAGCACAGCCTTTTGGGCAAGCTTTTGGCTCAATGCCAATGCTTGATCGCGATAGCCGGCGCGGTAGTGGATGACCGTCTGCTTTTGGCGATATGGTTTGAAATTGGTCAGCCTGGCATGAGGCAATCCTTGCTCGACAAGAACGGCAAGAGTTCTTCTGGCCATGCCGGTGATGCCGTTGCCGTTGGCGATTTCAAATTGATATGCCGATTCAGCCAGATGTTCGCCCGGTTCGAGCGCAGGTCCGGGTTTATCTGCCTGTTTTACCGTTTTGGATTCCGGGAGTGGCGTTGCAGGAATGGTCGCTGCAGGGGAACCAGTTGGCGGATTTTCAGGCTCGTTCCGATCGGTTGTGCTGATGGATGAAGCAAGTACCATCAGCGAATCGCCGAGTGCGGCCGATTCCGGAATGAGTTTGGCAAGCGGCGTCGATTCGAAAAACTGTGCTGGCGATAGCGCTAGCATCTGTGGCGCTGATGTTGTGATGGTGGTGCCGCCGTATGGATGCAGGGTCACGTTGACATCGGCCTGTGCATGCAGATTGACGATGCGCGGCGCTTCCGCTGTGGCAACCTGAACCGGGGCTGGAGCATGGCCGTCAGTTGCCGCATTTTTCGGTTCTGCTACGGCAGCCACTGCTGTAACGCCATGAGGTTGCAGCGTGATGCTGCGGACGATTTCCGGTTGCAGGTTGACAACCCTAGGCGTGTCTGATGGTGCATGAGCCACCGGCGTTTTTGTTTCGCTGGCTGCGATGATGGCAGCGGGCACTTTCGAAGCGACAGCGGCAGCCAGTGGTGAAGCCATTTCAGCTTTTGATATGGGTGGCGGAGCAAACGCTTTCGAGGAAGGGGAAGGCCCATCGGTTGCCGCTACCGCGATTGCTGGCGAAGCAGGTTCTCCTGCTGGGGCGTTAGCGCGTTTCTTGGAGCCCAGTTCTGTTGCACGAGCAAAGGCTAGCTGCGCGCTATCTTCATCACCAGATTTGCGATAGGCGGCGCCGATATTGTTGTGCGTACGCGGGTTGCCGGGTTCCAGTTTGAGCGCTTTTTCGAAGACGGCAATGGCTTCGCCATGCTTGCCTTGCAAAAAATATGTATATCCGAGGTTGTTGTATACCTTGGCAACCTGTGGTCTGGTTTTCAGGATCGAATTGAATACCGCCACTGCTTCATCGTATTTTCCCTGTTTCGAATACACGGTTCCCAACGCATTTTGGGCATCAACGTAATCGGAATGGATTTCCAGCGCCTTGATGTAGGCATCGGCTGCCTTGTCGAGGCGATCCTGTCCCTGATAATAGCGGCCGAGTTGGTAGTAGTCGTTCGCATAGCTGGCTGAGTGGCGCACGCGCTGTGTTGGTTCAATGCGAGTCGCCATGTCCGGGATGGTCGATTTGTCGGCCATGGAGCTGCATCCAAACAATACCGGAACGCTGCAAACAATGGGCAATAGCCGGAATGGTTTCTTCATCTCGAACTCCTTGTTCGTTCAGTCTACGGATGGTTTATTGTCCGCCAGTGATGGCTGGAAAGAGGCTGCGGCTGATCTGGATGACAGCTGGCCCCATCAGGACAACCATAAGCGCAGGGAACACACAGAAAATCAGCGGGAATAGAAGTTTCAGCGGGATTTTTGCCGCTGTTTCTTCTGCACGCTGCCGACGTTTGACGCGCAAGCCATCGGAATGCACACGCAGGGAATCGGCAATGCTGGTACCGAACCTTTCCGCCTGAATCAGCATGGCAACCAGCGTATCGACTTCTTCCGCGCCTGTGCGCATTGCCAGGTTGCGCAAGGCGCGCTCCTTACTGCTGCCGGCACGCAATTCAAGCGTGACCAGATAGAGTTCTTCACTTAATACCGGCGCGACTTCGGACATTTCCATCGCTACCCGACCAACAGCGGCATCTATTGCCAGACCAGCTTCAATGCAGATGGTCATCAGATCGAGCGCATCCGGGAAATTCTCGAAAATTTCCAGCTTTCTCGCCGCGATTTTGCGCGACAGCAAAATATTTGGCAGGTAATAGCCGAGGGCTGCTGCTGCGATCATGGGAAACATCATCGATTGCGGTTGCATCCTTACATCGATCATCATCAGCAGCATCCAGGCGAGTACCGGGAAGCTGAGCGCCAGCAGAGTCTTCATTCCGAAATAGATGATGGGCGCATATTCACCGCGGTAGCCTGCATTGATGAAACGCAGCCGCAAATGGGATTGATCCCAGCCCTCCTTGGGAATTGCCAGTTTGGCAAATGGTGTCGTGAGTTTGGCAATTTTTGCAATCCAGGCAGATTCACCCTTGCCCGGTTCCTTGACGCCTTCAACGACGCTTTTCAGACGACCTTCGATGCGGTCTGGCGTGAACAGATACATTACCAGAAACGCGATACTGAATACGGCCACGAAGATGATCGCCAGAACAATGTATATGTTCGACATGGAAATGTTCCTTCCTTTTTCGTGCTGTTACGGTAATAGAGAAAGGCAGCAGATTAGTTACGCAGGATTAAACGCGTATCCGGATCAGTTGGCGCATCCAAATAACCCCCCCTAACATCAATATCAGCGCTACGCCCATCATGATCAGGCCGCTGCGTTCCGTCCACAGCAATGACATGTAAGCCGGATTGATCAGGTGCAATATGAAAGCCATCGCGAACGGCAGGAGGCAGAGAATCCATGCCGAAAGCCGGCCTTCGGCGGTCAACACCTTGATTTGCCCGAACAGCTTGAACCGTTCGCGGATAATGGTGGCGATGCTGGCAAGCAGTTCAGCCAGATTGCCGCCGGTTTCACGCTGGATCAGAACCGCGACGACAAAGTAGTTGAGGTCGGTGCTGGGAACGCGCGTGGCAAGATTCTTTAGCGAGTCCTGCATCGAAATGCCGTAATTGACCTCATCGAACACGGTGCGGAATTCGCCAGCGATGGGTTCCGGCATTTCATTGCCGACCATTTGCAATGAAGAGGGAAACGCATGTCCGGCGCGCATCGCGCGAGCCATCAGATCCAGCGCGTCAGGCAACAGTTCTTCTATTTTGCTTAAACGCTTGTACTTCTTGTTCAGCAGCAGCAGGACGGGAACGCAGGCTGCGGCGATGGTCAGCCATATCGCCAGCCATAACGGCATCCGAAGCAGCCATAAAATAATCATTGCGGTAACAGCAGAGGCAATGATGGTTGCGATGAACTGGGAAAGATCCAGTTTCGAGCCTGCTTGCTGCAGCAGGCGATCCAGCGGATGGATGCGCGGCAGGCTCATCAGCAGGCGCTGAATTTTCGGAATTTTGCTCAGCAACCGCTGCTTGATGATTGAAACTTCGGCTGATTCCGAAGCGTGCGCTCCGGCAGACATGATTCGCAACCGCTGCGAAATATGCTTTGCCTCAGGCCCGTAGGTCGTATTCCAGGTCGTGAACAAGCCTTCGACCAGCAACACGACGGCGATGAAGACCGCTATCGCAAAGAAAATGTACAGGTAATCCATTTTCGCCCCCTTGTCAGCCGTTTACCTCGAAGTGCAGGCTTGGATCGAACAGGGTTTCCGGCAGTTCGATGCCACGCACATGCAGCACTTCGGTGAAGCGCGGACGCACTCCGGTAGCACAGAAATAACCCTTGACCGAGCCATCCGGTGCGACGCCTGTCTGGCGGAAGGCGAAGATTTCCTGCATCGTGATGATGTCGCCTTCCATGCCGGTGATTTCCTGAATGCTGACGATTTTGCGTTTGCCATCAGACAGACGTGCGATTTGCAAGACTACCGCAATCGCGGAACTGATTTGATGGCGAGCGACTTTGGTCGGCAAATTCATGCCCCCAAGCCCGACCATGTTCTCCAGGCGAGTCAGCGCATCGCGAGGTGAGTTGGCGTGAATGGTAACCATCGACCCCTCATGGCCGGTATTCATCGCTTGCAGCATGTCGATCGCTTCATCGCCACGAACCTCACCGAGAATGATGCGGTCCGGGCGCATCCGAAGCGAATTTCGCACCAGTGAGCGTTGCGTGATTTCGCCGGTGCCTTCGATGTTGGGAGGGCGGGTTTCCAGCCGCACGACATGCGGTTGCTGCAACTGAAGTTCTGCCGCATCTTCGATCGTGATGATGCGCTCGTCGTGCGGAATATAGCCGGACATGATGTTCAGCATGGTTGTTTTGCCGGTACCGGTGCCGCCCGAGATGGCCATGTTCACCTTGACCTTCGCCAGCCCTTCGAGCACTTCGGCCATTGCTGGTGACAGGCTTTTGAATTCGATGAAATCCTTCATCGTTAGCGGCACAACCGCAAAGCGACGAATCGACATCACCGGACCGTCAATCGACAGTGGAGGGATAATCACGTTCACGCGCGAACCGTCGGGCAGGCGGGCATCGACCATCGGGCTGGATTCATCCACGCGTCGACCGATGCGCGACACGATCTTGTCGATGATTTTCATCAGGTGCGCATCGTCGTTAAAGCAAACGTCGGTCAGTTCCAGTTTGCCGCGTCGTTCGACGTAAACCGTGCGGTAGGTATTGACCAGAATGTCCGATACCGTAGGATCAGCCATCAGCAGTTCGATGGGGCCAAGTCCGAGCATTTCGAACTGGATGTCGCGCACCAGATTCTTGCGTTCGATTTCATTGAGCGCAACATTTTCTTTCGACAGCAAATCTTCTACCAGCCGCTTCAATTCTGTCTGGAACAAATTGACCGGCAGCGAATCCATCATCTGCAGATCAATGCGGTCGATCAGGGCGCGATGGATGCGGGCCTTCAATTCCCTGTAGGCCGTAACCTCGATCATCTTGCGTTTCGGATTCGGCGTGCCATAGCTACCCCTGACAGGATTGCTTGACTCAAGCTGTTCGCGTAGTGACATGATGTTGCTCCTTGCTTCGACGGTCATTGATCGGTGCTGCTCGTCTGTCCTCTTGTGTCTTGTGTTCTGAATATCGGGTACGCTAGAACATGTTTCTCAAGGTGCGGGTCAGCCAACCCTGATTTTCCTTTTCTGGCGGTTGCGTCAGGAGTTCTCCCCACTCATGCAGCGCCTTGCTGACAGGACTTCTATGTGCCAGCTTTGCAATGGGAATTCCCTGATTGACGGATGACGCCACTGCTTCAAAGTGATTCGGGATGATGTGCTCAACCTTGATGCCAAGCGTTTGTTCAATATGGTGAATCTGAATGTCTCCGCCTTTGTTGTAGCGGTTAACGACCAGATGGATCTTGTTTTTTGGGTAGTCAAGATGGCTGAAGGTATCCATTAGTCGCTTGCCGTCGCGAATGTATGGCAGGGTCATTTGTACGATGGGGTAAATCGTGTCCGAAAGATCGAGAACCTTGAGAGTCAGTGCATTCAGATTGCGTCCGACATCGATGATGATGAAATCGAACAGGGTCCGGGCCAGTTTGATTAAGGCATCGATGTCCTCAGGGGTAACATCGTGGGCGCGTGACGGATCTTCCGGTGCGGCCAGCACGCTCAGGTTTGGCGTGACATTTACCATGCTGGACAGGAACAGATGCCGGTCAAGGCGGTGGATGTCCTGCGCCACATCGGCAATCGTTGATTTCGGGCCCTGATTGCTCAGGAACAGCAGTGCATCGCCAAATTGCAGGTTGAGATCGAACAAAGCCACTTTGGCATCTTCTGCGGTAGCCAGTTCATAGGCCAGATTGCAGGCGAGGAAGGTCGCGCCGCTTCCGCCTTTGCACGAAACGAAAGCCAGTACCTTGCCGTTCTTCGCTGATTCCTGCGCATGTTTGCTGCGGATGCGGCCAAGCGCTTCGCTGATAGCACCACGGTTGACCGGGAAAGAGAGCACTTCGCTGACGCCGGCACGCATTGCCCTGAGCAGGAATTCCGGTGTTTGCTTGTCGCAAAACAGAATGAACACCATCTCATGGTAGATCTGCGCAAGTCGTTCGACTGGCTCCAGATCGGTCAGATTGCCATGGCCGCAATCGATCATCAGCACCTCGCGCACGTTTTTATTATCTGGCGGGGTACCGATGTCCTGTAGCCATGCCTCGATGGAGGCAATCATTGACGCAGGAACAAAATCGTCAATGGCCTTCAGCATTTCATCCAGATGCTGGCGGTTTGGCGAGATTACAGTGATATGCAAGTCGTCCATGATGGCTATCTCAGGTTGATTTTTGCGGCAAATGCCGTCGTGTTCCGTTCTCTCGGTACCCTGATTTTCAGGCGCCTAGTTTTTATTCGATAATGCCCTGTTCATATCGATTGATATTTAAGCTTGCGCAATGTTTGGTTAAAAGGTGTTGCTAAATCCCAGACTTTCCGCAGGAACACGCACAGTGGCCAGCGGAATTTTCAGGAGCGACATGTTGATGTTGTAGTTGCTGGCGTCATTGCGAGAAAACAGACCGAGCATTGGCACGAATGAAAGGCGGTCATCTGCGGCGCAACTATTGCTTTTTGTGCTGATGCACACTTCGACATAACGGATACAACTGTTAACCCTGCCGGAATCAAGGCAGGCAGTAATGTTGTCGCCCGGATTTGCCGGCATCGGGGTCGGTGTTCCTCCACTTGCATTCAAATAGCGGATAACGATGTTCTGGTCGGAAAGACGTTTGGTGATGTCGGCATGATAGGTCGCCGGCAGCCAGTCTTCCGTATCGGTGACCAGGCGAAATACGGCATTGCGCTTGATGGCGGCAATTTGTGCGCTGTTATTGAAATCCGTGACGACTGCCATGCGGGCAGCACGACGCGTGACTTCCTGCGCCGTGTTCCACAAGTACAGCAAGCGGCCAAATTCGATGACCCCGAACAGCAACAGAAAGAAGGGGATTGCGGCCAGTGCGAATTCCACTGCCGCCGCGCCGCGTTGACGGGCCCTGGTGCCGGTGTTGCTCAGGAGGGAGTTATTCATATCAGCCCTCATTTCATGTAACGCATCGTGGTTTGTGGTGCCAGCCCAATGTTGCTCCAGCTGACCGTGCCAATTGGCATCAGACCATTGGCATCAAGAAATGGAAACCATTCGGCAACATTGACGCTGTATCCGCTAATTCGGACGCGTACGTTGGCCGGAGCGGTATTGTTGATGCAACTGCCGAAGCTGTAACTGGGGTTGCTTTGTGACGAGTTGTCGCATTCAATGATCACGCTGTCGGTGGTGATGGCCGGCAGGTTTGACGCGGCAGCGGCGTTGACCACCATGTTCTTGGCCGACGTTGCACTTCCGCTCAAATCAGTGACAACGCTCTCGGACATCAACCGAGCCGCATCTCTGGTAGCTTTTGTCAGTGTGTCCGCATACCAGAAAAATCGGCCGAAACCGATCACGCCGGCAACAATCAGCATCATGACGACGATGATGATGGCCAGTTCGACCACGGCCGCGCCACACTGGTGTCGGCATGAAACCGTGGATTGATGATTGCGCTTGTTCATGTTTGTCACCTTGCCATTTTCTGGTTCAGGTTGTTTCAGCAATCCCGATCCGTAATTGCACCTTTGATGCAAGAACGGAGGTGATAGAGCTTGATTTCATTGGTCGAAACGAAGGGTTCAATCAGGCCGGCAAACTCCATGTGGAGTTTTTTCGGGTTGCCCTTGAAATTGGCGGGTGTTTGCATGAAGAAGCGGCCAACCCCCAGCACCGGCAGGCGGGAGCAGGCGCCGGCATGCACCACGTTCGGGCAATCGATAATCATCAAGTTCACTACACGGCGGTCAGGCTGGCCGGTTTGGCCTCCGCCGGGCGCAGTGGTGTGCGCTGGATCGGCATAGGGCGAGCCAGAAGCCGGGAAATTGGTATTGGGTGCTGGCGCGCCATCTGGCGTGTTGTAAAGGGCCGCCCAGTCAGCTGTGGTCGGGTTGAATGATGTGCCTGGGCCAGGCGGAGTTGCACTGTTGGCGCGGACAGCCCGGCTGTATGACCACAGCACGCCGTAATGACTTCTGTCATCAGGCGATGCGGGTTGATATCTGTCGGAGGGTGTCAGCACCTGATAGGCTGGTGCCGGCGTCATCCAGTCAGCAGCCGGGGTGGCGCAGCCGGCGCCGGTGCAGCCGAAGGCGCGAATGTTCGAGTCCGGCGGTGTGGAAGTCGAATTGCAGACCGATGGCGCACTGAAATCGTTGAAACGAGAGTTCAGCGCCGCTTCGATTGGTCCGGCAGAAATACCGGTGTTGCCATAAACAGTCGCTGGCACGGAGGTGAGCGCGCTCGATGTGCCGCCACAGACAAATGGCGCGGTGACGTTGGCGCTGGAATTGCCGGGATTACATGCGTTCGGGTAGGTGTCGACCGGGTTGACCAGGTACGGATCGGAGTTCGGCACCAGCGGGTTCAGGTTGAAAATGTCATAGCTGACGCCATGGCGAAAGCCGAATTGGGCCAATTCGTTCGTACCAGGCAGAGCTTCGCCCTTGGGTCGCGTGGCACCAGTTGATGTGTTAATGAGGCCGCATACGCCCAGCGGCGCCGCATTGTTGGTGTAGCGTCCGGCAACCGCTTCGCCATAGGTAGCACTGCTGGTTATTCCTGCGTTGTCTTCGCGCGTCATCGGTACGCGCGCGAAGAAGGTGGAGAAGCTGCCGGACGGGATGTAAACCCGAAGGAAGGTTTTTCCGGTGGCTTGCGCGTTGGAAGCGATGCTGCTGATGGGCACCATGCAGGCATCTTCCGGGCAACTGCCAACACTCAGGTTGGCCGCCGTGATGCTGATGGGGGTGGAAAACTGGTAATAGTGTTGCCCGGCCATCGCAATCGCTCGTGCCTTGGCCCGATCAACGCCAGCCAGAGTCTGATCGAGATCCTTGGCGCCAGCCAGCGCGGCCGCATCTGCTGCATTCTGCAATTCAGAACGTACGACATAGATACGGCCGAGGTCAATCACCAGCGCCATGAAGCCAAACAGCACAAGCATCGACAGCGTGAAGACGATGATAATCGCGCCTCGCTGTTTGTTCCTTTGAATGGCCAATTGCTTCATGACGCCCCCCCATTTTCAATCCGGCATTTTGTGAGTGTTACTTGCTGCCACTACTGCCGCCACTGCTAATGCCGATGTTTAATACGCTGGATTGCGGTTCCGGTTGCTTGAACGATTTCTGGTAGCGCTCCATCGCGTGCTCGGCAGCCTGACCATCCAGCCCATTGACCGGGTTGGTGTTTTTTGACGCTTCCGGGTTTATTACCTGCTGGGCCACATTGGCTCTGACGCTGTCGCCGAATGTTGCATCCCATTCGGGCGTGCTGGAGGCGCATGACGTTAGCAGGCTCAGGACGCAGATGCTTGCCAGCTTCATAATCGTTACGGAATTGCTATGGTCCATGTGGTTCATGGCAGTCTCCTTGTTTCAGTTTTCAAAGCCGGCCGGAACGCCATTGACGGATGGCGCTGGCTCTTGCATTACGGCAGGGCTTGCCGTGCCTGCGGCTGGTTGTGACGTATTCTTTTTCTCGCCTTCGAGGCGGCCGCCGAGGAAGTACTCAAAGCGATTCGGATCGGCAACCCTGTCAGTTGGCAGTGTGTAGTTGGCTGGCAACGGCTTGACCAGGCGCGGCGTGATGACGAATACCAGTTCGGTGCGATCCTGCTGGAAGTCGGTGCTGCGGAACAATGCGCCAAGAACTGGAACTTCTCCCAGCATCGGCAGGGCGTTGATGTTGGCCGAGGTGTTGCTCTTGATCAGGCCGCCGATGGCGAAGCTTTGTCCGTCATACAGCTGCACGGTTGTTGCTGCGCGGCGTGTCGTGATGACCGGGATGATGATGTTCGAACCGGTAATACCGCTGGAGCCGGCGAAGTCGATGCGCGCCAGTTCCGACACTTCAGGTGACACCCGGATGTTGATGCGTCCCCCTGCGAGCACGGTTGGCAGGAACTTCAGGCCGACACCGAATTCCTTTTCTTCCAGCGTTACGCTGCCAGCGCCGCCAACACCGTTGCTTTGCGGAACGGGAATATAAATCTTGCCGCCGGCGAGGAAGCTGCCTTCCTGACCACTGACAGCCATCACGTTCGGTTCAGCCAGAATCTTGACCAGACCATCGGTTTTTTGCGCATCCAGGCCAATGATGTTGCCGTTCGATTTGGTGGCAGTGAAAGTTGCCTTGGTTGGATTGGTCGTGGTGCCGGTCAGGAAGTTGGATATCAGGTTATGCGTCCAGCTTCCGTTATGTGTTGTCCAGTTGAATTTCATGCCGAGCTTGTCCAGCAGCGATTTGGAAACCTCGGCAACTTTGACTTCCAGCATCACCTGCTGCGGTGCGGCTACAGTCAGCATGTTGATGATGTTGCCGGAGGAAGCGGCTGCGCTCGGTTGCTGCGAACCCACCGGATTGATCACGATTTGCGTCATCAACGGGGCGTTAGCGCCATTTTCTGCTCCAGTCGCGCCTTTCGCTGCGCCTGCGCCTGCCATGCTGACGCCACCTGGGGGCGTGCTGCCAGTTGCGCTGCCGCCGCCGCCTTTGGGCAGGAAGGCTTTGGCAATGGACATCGCCTTGTCCACCGAAGCGGCGTCAACTGCCGTGCCGGTTAGAACAAGAGAGTCGGCCGCGGCCACAACGCGGATATCGGTTTCATGCGGCAGCAGTTCACGAATCTTTGCCTGTACGGCAGAGGTATCCGCGCCGACCGAAAGTTCGATGTTCGAGCAACGGCCGTCCTTCGTCTGGAAGGTCATGTTGGTCGAGCCGATTTTCAAACCGAACAGCGAAAACTGGCTACGCGCCACTCTGGATGTCAGCGGGCTGATTTTGACGACGCTCGGGTCTGCGATTGAACGCAGCCAGGCAGGTTCCGGCAGACTGAGCTGCTTGAGATTCAGCGTTACCGATTTGCCATGCGGAATATTGACATGGACAGCCGGTGCACTGCTGGTGCACGATGCGGCCGGATTTGCCGAAGCCTTTGCCGCTTTGACTTTGCGGGCAGCAGGTTTTGCCGGTGCCGCTTTGGTTGCTTCGGCCGGTTTTTCCGCCGCAGCTTGCGTGTAGCCGGCGGATGGCCACGCAACAGCTACTGCTGCAGCGCCGATTATCGCCAGATATTTGCATCGACTGGCAAAGCCCTTGATTTCCTTCAGCCCGGTTTGGGTGTTCTTGACCATTTTTTCCCCCTGTTTCAGCGGTTAACTTGTGCGAGCATCGGTGCTCAATAGCATTGTTCAATCATTCCCGAGCCAGTCTGGATTTGCTGGCACCACCTTGCCTTGCGCGGAGCAGCCTTGGCAGCCTTGTGAGGCGCTTGTGGCGTTGCGGCAGCAGGCTTTTCTGCTACCTGTTCTTCCTTCGTGCGCAGCAAGGTTTTCTTGGTGGCACCATCCGTCATTGCAGGCTTGTTATCGACCTGATTACGCAGCACCAGTGAAAGCTGG
>JAGSYW010000048.1 GCA_018262475.1 Burkholderiaceae bacterium
GGTCTTGTTCTGTTTCGACCAGTCGCGGATCAGCACGCCGCCACTCAGTATCCGGCTCAAATCCAGCGCCACTTCCGGCGCGCGCTGCATGTCGGCCAGCCGCAACCGCAATCCGCCCGGCGCACCCAGCCGGAACAGCCGCTGCGCGTCTTCCAGATGAATGAACGCCATTGATGAATCGAACTCGAAATGCCCGGCCTCGAACACGCCGACCACGGTGAACTGTTTCAGCCGCGGCACCACGCCCGCCGGCGTGACCTGACCCTGGGGCGAAATTACCGTCACCTGATCGCCCAGATGCACACGCAGCAGACGCGCCATTTCCTTGCCGATCACGATGTTGAATTCCCCCGGCTTGAGGTCATCGAAGCTGCCCCACTTCACCTGTTTGGCCACATCGGACACCTTCGGCTCTTCCTGCGGCAGCACGCCGCGGATCACAGCTCCGCGCAAGCCTTCTTCACGCGCGACCATCACCTGTCCGATGGCAAACGGCGCCGCCCCCTTTACTTCCTTCAGCTGCAACGCTTCGCGCGCTGTTTGCTGCCAGTCGGGCATCTCGCCAGTAGCATCGAATACCTCGACATGCGCCAGCACCGACAACATCCGGTCGCGCACTTCCTTCTGGAAACCGTTCATCACCGACAGCACCACGATCAGCGCCGCCACGCCGAGCGCAATGCCGGCCATGGAAATCAGTGAAATAAATGAAATGAAACTATTGCGGCCGCTGCGGCGGCCAGAGCGCGTGTAGCGCAATCCGACTTGCCACTCGAACGGCAGATTGTTAAATATCTTCAAGCTATGACTCCTGAAAGAAGGACAGTTTGCCATACAATAAAGTATGCGTCACATCGAAATCATCGTTCCCTTTGCCTTCCTGCCCGCCAGCATGGCTTCCACGCTGCTGCGCGATTTGCATGCGCCAGCGCTGGCAACGCTGATCTCGCGCGCGAAAATGCCGCCGCGCATGCCTGAATTCGAGCCATTGGCGCGCGTGCTGCCGCATGGCGCCTGGCTGGCCTGGCAGTTCGGATTGACCGCCGCAATCGAATCCGGCAACAGCCCGCCCATTGCCACGGCGGCGATGCAGATGCTCGGCATAACGCCTGGCACTGGCGTCTGGTTCATCCTGAATCCGGCGCATATCCATCTCGGCCTCGATCATGCGGCTTTGTCTGACCTGCGGCAACTGTCGCTGTCGAATGCCGAATCACGGGCGCTGTTCGATGCCGCCAAGCCGTATTTCGACCAAGCCGGCAAAACCCTGCTGTATGGAGATGCCGGCACCTGGTTCGTACGCGCTGATAACTGGCAGACGCTGCGCACCTCGACCCCGGACGCGGCCTGCGGCCACAACCTGCTGCCGTGGATGCCGGAAGGCGAACATGAACTCGAATGGCGCCAGCTGCACAATGCGGTGCAAATGGCATGGCATAAGCATCCGGTCAATGCCGCGCGCGAGCAGCGCGGCGCGGAAACCGTCAATGCGCTGTGGCTGTGGGGTGCCGCCTCTGGCTCACTGCCTTCATTGCCGGCGATCGTGCCTTATACCGCCACCTATTGCCTGTCCGGCTGGATGAGCGCTTTCGGCCCGTTCTCGCCCGACAACCAACAAACCTGTTCTGCCCTCGAATTGACGAGAAACCCGCCTGAACACGGCCTGCTGCTGCTCGATAGCCTGCTCCCGCCGGCGCTGAGCAACGACTGGCAGCAATGGATCACCACCTTTAACCTGCTTGAAAATAACTGGTTCGCGCCGCTGCTTGAAGCGCTGCAGGAACATACCATCGATCGCCTCACTTTGCATCTTAGCAACGATACATCATTGATAACTTTCATCAACGACCGACAAACCTTGCACAAATTCTGGATAAGGAAATCGCTAGCGCGATTGCAATCATGATCCGCATCATCCCCCGCCATTACAACTTTCGCGACGCCGAGATGCTGCGCCAGTCTGGCGTGCATCCGGTGCTAGCGCGCATATTTGCTGCCCGCGGCTTAAGCAAGGCAAATGAACTGTCGGTTGAACTGGGCGCACTGGCCAGCCCCGGCGGCATGATGCAGCTTGATGCTGCCGCCCGTTTTGTGGCCGATGCAATCGCGGCCGGCAAAAAAATGGTCATCGTCGCCGATTACGACTGCGATGGCGCCACCGCCTGCGCAGTCGGCATCCGCGGGCTGCGCGCACTGGGCGCCCGCGTTGACTACATCGTGCCCAACCGCTTCGAATACGGTTATGGCCTGACACCGGAAATCGTCGCGCTGGCCGCCAACAGCCATGCGCCAGACATCATCATTACGGTCGATAACGGCATCGCTAGCATCGATGGCGTCGAGGAAGCGAAGCGGCGTGGCATTGATGTCGTCATCACCGACCATCACCTACCCGGCGATGCCCTGCCAGATGCCAGCGTGATCGTCAACCCGAACCAGCCCGGTTGCGGCTTCCCCAGCAAGCATCTGGCCGGTGTCGGCGTGATGTTTTACCTGCTGCTGGCGCTGCGCGCCGAAATGCGTACACGCGGCCAATTCGATGCCGCCACGCAGCCGCGACTGGATGCGCTGCTGGATCTGGTGGCACTTGGCACGGTGGCGGACGTCGTCCGGCTCGATGCGAACAACCGCATTCTGGTGGCGCAGGGGTTGAAGCGAATCCGCAGCGGTCGGATGCAGCCAGGCGTTGCCGCACTGTTTCGGGCTGCCGGCCGCGATGCGCGCCGCGCTTCGCCGTTCGACCTCGGCTTCGCACTAGGTCCACGCCTGAATGCGGCCGGACGGATGGCCGACATGTCGCTCGGTATCGAATGCCTGCTGACTAATGATGAAGGCATTGCATGGGATATTGCCCGCCAGTTATCCGAAATCAATCTGGAACGGCGCGAAAAGGAAGCCGAAATGCAGGACAGCGCCCGCGCGCTGCTGGAAAACGTCAATCCGCAGGACAAGACAACGCTGTGCGTTTATGCCGACGACTGGCATCAGGGCGTGGTCGGACTGGTTGCCTCGCGCTTGAAGGATCGCTTTTACCGCCCCACCATCACCTTTGCGCCAGCCGGTGATGGCTTGATCAGGGGGTCCGGCCGCTCGATCCCAGGCTTTCATCTGCGCGATGCGCTCGATCTGGTGTCCAAGCGCGCTCCTGGCCTGATAGAAAAGTTCGGCGGTCATGCGATGGCTGCCGGCCTGACGATTCAGGCTAAGGCGCTCGAACCCTTTTCAAATGCGTTCGAAGCCGTCGGTCGCGAGTGGCTTGACGCGACACAACTTGAACAAATCATCGAAACTGATGGCCCGCTGGAACAGGCTTACTATGCGCTCGAGTTCATCGAACTTCTGGAAGGACACGTCTGGGGACAGGGTTTTGCGCCGCCAATATTCAGCGACGAATTCAAGGTGATCAACCAGCGCGTGTTAAAAGGCCGGCATTTGAAGCTGCTACTGGAAAAGGAAGGATGCCAGCACGATGCCATCTGGTTCGGACACGCCGAAGCGCTGCCTGAGCGCGCCACTGTCGCCTTCAGGCTGGATGCGAATGAATTCAACGGCACCACGCGCGTGCAATTGATAGTCGAACACGCTGAGTCAGCATAGCAAATGCGGCAAGGCAGAACAGGCGGAATCGTCAGGGATTAGCTGCCGTTTGCTTGTGGGGTAAACTTATGATGGAAGTTTATTGAGAGGGGAACTGCGGGAGGGAAGGTCGGGAGATCGCATGAAATGCAATCCCCCATTCAGCCTATGATTATCGTCAAACCATTGCAACGAGGCCGGTGGTGATGACAGCACCGACAACAACGATAATGATAGACCTTACCAGATATTGACCCATGATACTTCTTCCTTAAAGTAAATAAAACATCTCTCCTGTGAAACAATGCAATTGCCCCATACAGAACATATTGCATCTGCTATTTTACTCTTTTGTCTCACAATTGTGCGCATTTACTATCATAAAATGGTAAAGAATTTGTCTTATTAGCACTTTATCACGCATATATGACAATCAACTCGGTATATTTGAAACATTCATAACGGCGAGCTTGCCTGCGCACAAGGAAAAAACTGCATAAATCGGCTATAGTCAAACCAGCCATTCCAACATCAAACAACATGAATACCCTGAAATTCGACGCTGTCGTCATCGGCAGCGGACTCGCCGGCTTTTCAACGGCACTCCATCTCGCAAAAACCCGGAAAGTTGCCATCATTGCCAAGCGCGAGCTTGAAAGCGGCGCCAGCAACTGGGCGCAAGGCGGCATCGCTGCCGTGCTTGATCCGTCAGACAGTGTCGAACAGCATTTGTCCGATACCCTTATCGCCGGTGCCGGCCTGTGCGACGAAGCTGCAGCGCGTTTCATCATCGAACATGGTGGAGTCGCTATCAAGTGGCTGATCGACATGGGTGTGCCATTTACCCGCGACGAAAGCACCGATACCGGCTATCACCTCACGCGTGAAGGCGGACACAGCCAGCGCCGCATCATCCACGCAACCGATGCCACTGGCCATGCAGTGCAGGCGACGCTGATGGAAAAAATCCGTGCCAATCCGAATATCAGTGTATTCGAAAATCATTTTGCGATTGACCTGATCACCTCCGACAAGCTGGGCATCAAGACGCCGTCTCCACAATGCTACGGCTTGTATGTGCTGGATGAGAAAACCCGTACTGTCAGCACCTTCGCCACCCGCCATACAATCCTGGCGACAGGCGGAGCCAGCAAGGTCTATCTGTACACCACCAATCCAGACACAGCCACTGGCGACGGCATCGCGATGGCCTGGCGCGCCGGTTGCCGCGTGTCGAACATGGAGTTTTTCCAGTTCCACCCGACCTGCCTGTACCATCCGTACGCGAAATCATTCCTGATTTCCGAAGCCGTGCGCGGCGAAGGCGGTATCCTGCGCCTGCCTCCAGAAGCAGGCGACGCCAGCGGCTTGCGCTTCATGCCAGATCACGACCAGCGGGCCGAACTTGCGCCACGCGACGTGGTGGTGCGCGCAATCGACTTCGAAATGAAAAAGCGTGGACTGGATTACGTCCACCTCGACATCACCCACAAATCGCCGGATTTCGTCAAATCGCACTTCCCGACGATTTATGCTACCTGCCTCGAATTCGGCATCGACATCACGAAAGAACCAATTCCGATCGTGCCAGCAGCGCATTACACCTGCGGCGGCGTGGTCACTGACACGCGCGGCCGTACCGATGTGCAAGGGCTTTATGCCGTAGGCGAAGTTGCCTGCACTGGCTTTCACGGCGCCAACCGCCTGGCCAGCAATTCACTGCTTGAATGCCTGGTAATGGGCCGCGCGGCCGCGCTCGACATCGAACAGCAACCCCTGCATACCGTGCCAGCACTGCCGGCATGGGATGAAAGCCGCGTTACCGATGCGTTCGAGGAAGTGGTGATCTCGCACAACTGGGATGAATTGCGCCGCTTCATGTGGAATTACGTCGGCATTGTGCGTACCACGCAGCGGCTGGAACGCGTGCAGCGCCGCATCCGGCTGCTGCACGAGGAAATTGACGAGTACTATGCGAACTACCGCATCACCAGCGACCTGCTCGAATTGCGCAATCTGGTCGAAGTCGCTTCGCTGATTGTCAGAAGCGCAATGCTGCGCAATGAAAGCCGCGGCCTGCACTTCAGCCACGATTATCCGGAGCAGTTACCCAAGGCACTGCCCAGCGTTCTCACGCCGCTGCGTCGCCAATGAGGCTACCGGCTACGCCATGCGCAAAATGAGCACATCATTTTCCGCGCATGGCGCAGAATTTGAGCCAGACATCACGCATAATGACGGCAGAATAGACAAACCGCCGGCGCAATGCTGACTCTCACCTTTTCGAACCGATTCGAACCTCTGCTCGACAACCTGCTGGCTCGGCTGGAACAGCCGCCGCCCTCGCCGTTCACGACCGAACAGATCATCGTGCCCTCCGCGGCGATACGGCGCAAGCTGGAACTGGCAATTGCCGACCGCTTCGGCATCTGCGCCAACACCGTTTTTTCCCCGCTGCGGGCATGGCTGACAGAACAAATGCTGCCCGGACAGCAGACATCAGCTTACGCGCCAGAAATCCTGGGCTGGCGGATTTTTCACATTCTCGGCGATGCCGCGTTCACCAGCAAGCATCCACGCCTGTCGGGCTGGCTCAACAGGGCCGACGCAGTGATGCGCCACGATCTGGCGAGCCAGATCGCCCGCCTTCTGGCGCAATATCAGGCTTACCGCCCGGAATGGATCGCGGCCTGGTCTGCAAGCGCGGCTGTTACGCTGCCCAATGCCAGCCCGGCAGCGATACAGGATCAGGCATGGCAGACAGACTTGTGGCAAAGAATCACAGCGGAAAATCCCGATGCAAACTACCTGAAGACGCCAGACGCATCGCAATCCGAACTGTATACCGGACAAACAGCGCATCTGTTCTGCCCGCCGGAAATCGCCCCGCTTTACATCGATATCCTGAGCCATTTCGCACAATCGATGGATCTGCACCTGTACCTGCTCAATCCCTGCCGCGAATACTGGTTTGACATCGTCGATCAACGCCACCTCGGTTATCTGAAAGCAAAAGGACTGGCCGACCATCATGAAACCGGCAATCGCCTGCTGGCGGCCTGGGGCAAGCAGGCGCGAGAAATGATCGATCTTCTGTTCGATCGTGCCGCGCCAGCCTGCGGCGAAGAAACCGTTTTCATTTCGAACTTCGAACAGGGAAAGCATACGCTACTGGCACAGTTGCAGGATGCAATCCTCAATCTGGCCGAATTGCCTTCCGCCGGCATCGAGCCGGATGAACACGACCGCAGCATTGAAGTCCATGTCTGCCATTCGCTGACGCGCGAACTGGAAGTGCTGCAGGATCGTCTGCTGTCGCTGTTTGCCGGAGACAGGACGCTGAAACCGGATGACGTGCTGGTCGTAATGCCAGATCTGGATCAGGCCGCGCCGATGATCGACGCGATATTCAGCACCTCCCTGGAAGCACGACGCATTCCCTACGCCATCGCCGGCCGCAAGAGCAGCCGCATCAACCCGGTGTCGGCCGCACTGCTCGACTTGCTGGCGCTCGCATCGTCACGCATCCCGGCCAGCGCAGCATTCAATCTGCTGCAACAGCCAATCGTGGCGCGCCGTTTCGAACTGCAGGATGCCGACCTTGATGCCATCCACCGCTGGATGGCTGAATCCGGCATCCGCTGGGGCCTGGACGCGACACACCGTCAGCAGCTAAGCCTGCCTGCCAAGAGCCACTACAGTTTCGACGATGGCCTGAACCGACTGTTCCTGGCATATGCGCTGCCGCCCGGCTGTGAAATGCCATTTGGCCTGCGCCTTCCGGCAGGCAACCCTGAGGGCTCAGCAGCCAGCGGGCTCGGCGGTTTGTGGCAATTCGTGCAGCAACTTGATCAACTGCAACGCGATCTGCGCCAGCCGAAAACGCCGGATGAATGGCGGCAGACGCTACATGCACTGGCAAGCGCCTTCCTGTCACCCGAGGGCAATGAACAGGATGACTGGCGCGATGCGCAACAGCGTATCGGCACACTGTGCGACAACATGCGCTCCGGTGGCAGCAACCATCCGGTTCCAACCGATGTGCTGCAAAGCGCGCTCGGAGCGGTGCTCGACGACAATGCGCATGCCGGTGTGCCAACTGGCATGGTCACTTTCGCATCGATGGGCAGCCTGCGCAACCTGCCGTATCGCGTTATCTGCGCCATCGGGCTGAATGACGGCAGCTTCCCGTCGTGGAAACGTCCGGCCGAATTCGATCTGATGGAGCAGCACCGCAAGCCTGGCGACCGCCAGCGCCGCCACGATGAACGCAACCTGTTTCTCGACCTGCTGCTGGCTGCGCGAGAACAGCTGCATCTAAGCTACACCGGCCGCAGCGTACGAGACAATTCACCGATGCCGCCATCGGTGCTGGTGGCCGACCTGCTCGACTGCCTGCACAGTGCGATTGCCACGCCTGAAGCGCGCCAAAGACTGACGGTCGAGCACCCACTGCAACCATTTTCGCTCGCCTCTTTCCAGCCCGGCGGCGATGCACGGCAACTCAGCAGCAATGCCGAATATTATGACGCGCTGATACAGAAACTGCGCCAGCCGCTGGCATCGGAAGAAGCGCAGCAAGCCATGCGCCAGACTGCATCCGATGAAGATGATGACGAAGGCAGCATCAATGCCAGCGCGCTGCCCTTCTTCTCCACTCCCTTACCCGCCCCGACTGATGAATGGCGCAAAGTTTCGCTCGACCAGCTGCTGCGCTTTTTCCGCAACCCATGCAGCTACCTGTTGCAGCAGCGCCTTGGCGTCGCGTTCCCTGAACAGCCTGATGACCTGGCCGATGACGAACCTTTCCTGCCGGAATGGGCGGAAAAGAATGCGCTGGCAGATCGCATGCTGCCGCTTTACCTCAGCGGCACCACCGATGAGGCGATCCGTGCCAGTGCCGCTGCCGGAACCGAATACCCGCCAGGAGAAATGGGGCAAGCGTTGCTGGAAAAAGAACTATCCGCGCTCGACAGCTTTGCTGCCGAATGGCAGCAAATCACCTCGGAACCGCCGCTACCGCCGCTCAACAAAACGCTGGAATTCATGCTCGAAGGCGAGCGCTGGCAATTGAGCGGCGCCTTCAGCGACTTGCGCCCGGCAGGCCTGCTGCGCTGCCGCTTCGATGACACACGCGCGACCGATTATCTGGCCGGCTGGCTGCACCACCTGTTCCTGAACGCCATCGCGCCGGAAGGTGTCGTGCGTCGGACAATCTGGCATTCGCGCAATGGCCAGTACACGCTGCAACCGGTCGAAAATGCACGCGATCAGTTGCAGCAACTGCTGTCGCTGTACCGTCAGGGCCTGTGCAACCCGCTGCACTTTTTCCCGAAATCCGCGTGGGCATATGCGCGAAGCGGCGATCTGGGCAAGGCCGCCAACGTCTGGCAAAGCTGGAATGACGAATTTGGCGAAGGACGGCACCCGGCATACCGCTTGGCACTGCGCGGCCTGGAAAATCCAATCGACGATGATTTCACCCATTGCGCCGAAACGGTATTCGCCCCGCTGCTGAATCATGTTGATGACGCCAGACTGGAATGATGACAATGGCCAACAGCACACCCCTCGACGTATTCACCTGCGGTCTGGATGGCATCAACCTGATTGAAGCCTCCGCTGGCACTGGCAAGACCTGGAACATCTGCGGACTGTACCTGCGGCTGCTGCTCGAACGGCAGCTCGACGTGCAGAAAATTCTGGTGGTCACGTTCACCAATGCCGCCACGGCAGAACTGCGCGACCGCATCCGTTCGCGCCTGGCTGAAATGCGCAGCCATTTGCATGACAAACCATCGACGGATGCTTTTATCTGCCAACTGGCCGATGTGCTTGAGAAACAGCACCACATCGCGCGCAAAACCTTGCTTGAGCGGCTCGAACTGGCACTGCAAACTTTCGACGAAGCATCGATCTTCACCATCCACGGCTTTTGCCAGAGAGCGCTGTCCGATGCCGCCTTTGCCGCCGGACAGGCATTCGCGCTCGAACTGTCGCCTGACGACAGCGGCCTGCTGCTTGAGGTCGTGCACGATTTCTGGCGCGAACATATCGCCGGTGAAACGATGGATGCAACGCTGGCAGCCTGCCTGCTGCAACGGAAAGACACGCCACAGAAATTTGCCCGGCTGCTGAAGCGCCATCTGGCCAAGCCGCTGGCCACCGTTAAATGGCCTGAAGCCGGAACCGCCAAGCCGGACAGTGCCGCGCTAGTCAACGCTTATGCCGCAGCCAACTGTATCTGGCAGGCAAGACGCAGCGAAATCATCGGAAAGCTTGTCGATGCGGCCGATGCACTGAAGCAGACCAGTTACAAGGAAGCGCAAATCCTGAATGCTGCGGCGAATTTCGACACGTATTTCAATGCAAGGAATCCCTTGTCTGGCGATACGCCTGGCGAAAAACTAAAGCTGTTCCGTGCTTCGAGTCTGGCTGTCGGGGCAGGAACCAAGAAAGGGAAAACGCCGCCGGACGACGATTTCTTTGCTCTGACCGAAACCTTGCTGGCCGAACGGGAGCAACTGGAACAAACATTGCAGCTCGCCCGGCTGAACCTGATACGGCGGATGATCGAATTCTGCACGTTCGAAATCCGCCGCCGCAAGCGCGAACGACGGCTGCTGGCGTTTGACGACATCCTGCACAATCTGTATGCCGCGCTCACGGGCGGGGACAACCCGTGGCTGGCCGAATCGCTGCGGCAGCGTTTTCCGGCCGCGCTGGTCGATGAATTCCAGGACACCGACCCGCTGCAATTTGCGATTTTTGATGCGGTCTATGGTGCTGGCGAGCATCCGCTGTTTCTGGTCGGCGACCCGAAACAGGCGATCTACCGCTTCCGCAATGCCGACCTCGACACCTATCTGGCGGCGAAACAGCAGGCCGGCAACATCTACAGCATCAGCCATAATCAGCGCTCCAGCGCCGGGCTGATTGGCGCGCTCAACCGCCTGTTCTCAGCGAATCCGCAGGCTTTCATGCTGCCCGGGCTGGACTTCATACAGGCAGGTATCGGCCAGAAACCGCGCAAGGCTTTCGATGACCGTTCAGGCCAGCCAGCCGATTTGCAATTATGGCTGCTGCCCGGCGGCGATGAAATCCTGGATCGCCGCGCAGCCAAACAGCATGCCATTGATTCGACTGCAGCTGAAATCGCACGCCTGCTGAACGCTGCCAGCGAAGGAAGCATTGCGATAGCTGGCCAGCCGCTGCGCGCGGGCGACATCGCGGTGCTGGTGCGCTCACACCAGCAAGGCAGCGCCATCCGGCGTGCGCTGATGCGGCTCGGCATCGGCAGCGTCGAACTGTCGCAGGAAAGCGTGTTTGCCTCGCCCGAAGCAGAAGAAATAGAACGGGTGCTAGCGGCGATCTGGTCGCCGTCGCGCCTTTCACTGCTGCGTGCCGCGCTCGCGACCGAACTGCTCGGCTGCGACGCCGCTCAGCTCGCCGAAATTTCCGCCAACGAAGCCTTGCTGATGCAGCACATCCGCCATTTCAGCGATTACCGCGAACTCTGGCTCATGCGCGGCATCGGCTTCGTCTATCGCCGCCTGCTGGCCGAAGAAGGCATCAGCGCCAAAATGCTGCGACTGCCGGATGGAGAACGGCGCCTGACCAATCTGCTGCATCTGGGCGAACTACTGCATCAAGCGGCAGAACAGCATCCATCGCCAGATGCGCTGCTGCGCTGGCTGCAAACGCAACGCAGCGAAACAGGCGCGGATGAAGCAGCACAATTGCGGCTGGAATCGGACCAGAACCTGGTGCAAATTCTGACCATCCATAAATCGAAGGGGCTGGAATTCCCTATCGTTTTCTGCCCCTTCCTGTGGGATGGCCATCGCAACAACCGCAATGGCATTGAAGGACTGGAATACCATGACGAGCAAGGCCAAACAGTCATCGACTACCGCCCGGAACCGGACGACTGCACTGCCATCACCGAAAAAATCCAGCTCGAAAGCGATGCCGAAAACCTGCGCCTGATTTACGTCGCGCTGACCCGCGCTGTGTACCGCTGCTATCTGATCGCCGGTACCTACACGACCAGTGCGTTCGGTCGTGCCTCAACTTCCCAAAGCACACGCAGCCTGCTGAACTGGCTGGTGGCAGCAAACGGCCTGTCGCCAGGCGTCTGGCAAAAAAACACGTTGGCCACCGAAGAGATCGAACAAGCGTGGCGCCGGCTGGCGGAACCCGGCAGCGGCATAGCGCTCGCGCCATTGCCGCAGGACAAAGCACAGCGGTTCCAAAATGAAGTGCCTGCGGTGGAAACGCTGGTCTGCCAGCCTCTGCCAAAGTCGATTTCGGCTGGATGGCGCATCAGCAGTTACAGTGGCCTGTCGCGCGGCGCAGTGCACGATAACGCTGCCAGCGACCATGATGTGCTGCTGCCTGGCTTGGTAACGGAACCAACGCCATCAGTCGACTTGCCTGCACGCGACATTCTCTCGTTCCCCAAAGGAACGAATGCAGGCGACTGCATCCACAAAGTTTTCGAACTATGTGACTTTACCGCCCCTAATAGCTGGCAAGATGCCGTAATGCGCGCGCTGTCGGAACACCCGCAAGCATCTGATGACTCGTCCTCTGCCGAAAATGCTCAACATTGGCCAGACATGCTGCAACAGATGCTGACAAATGTGCTCGCTACTACGCTGCCTGATGGCATCGTGCTAGGCAATATCGGCCAGCACCAGCGGCTGACAGAGCTCGGCTTTCATCTGCCTGCGGCGGGATTGTCTGCTACCGCGCTGAACCAGTCTCTGCAGCGACTCGGCTATCCATCACCACGGCTGTCATTCAGCCATTTGCAAGGCTATCTGAAAGGATTCATCGATCTGGTGTTCGAGCATAACGGTCGTTTTTACATCCTCGACTGGAAATCGAACCACCTCGGCCACACGCAACAGCACTACAGCCATGATGCAATGGCAGAAGCGATGGCGCACCATGGCTACCACCTGCAGTACCTGCTGTACACGATTGCACTCGACCGCTACCTTACTCGCCGCCTGCGCGGCTACCGCTACGACGTGCATTTTGGCGGCGTGATGTATCTGTTCGTGCGCGGCGTCAGGCCGGAATGGCAGGACAGCGGCGTCTATTTCCACCGCCCGGACGAACAGACGATACGCCAACTGGAAGCCTTGTTCACAACCGAATCTGCGGAGGCCGCATGAAACGCATCCGTCCAGACGCATCGCCCGAACATTGGCTGGCAAACGGTTTCGCCGAACATCTGGTTCGCTGGGCCAAGGAACGGGGCGCACCGTCAGACGTGCTGCCGCTGCTGCGCGAAGCTGCGCGTGAAGTCAGCCTGGCAACGAACGAAGGTCATGTCTGCATCACGCTAAACGATCTTTTATCCGTCCGTCCGAATGTCGCTGCCAGCGACCTACGGCAACAATTTCTCGACTCAGGCGTAGTCGGCTCGCCTGAAGCGGCTGGCTCCATGCCGCTGATCATCGACAGTGATGGCCGCCTTTATCTGCATCGCTATTACGACTACGAACGGCGGCTGGCAACGCGCCTGATTGCTGCTGCCTCAAGCAATGAAACCACCGCTCCAGATCTGAAGGCAAAACTGGACGAACTGTTTGCGGCCACGCGCGAAAACGATGGCGCCAACTGGCAAAAATTGGCAGCCGCGCTCGCGCTGCAAAAACACCTGACCATCATCAGCGGCGGCCCCGGCACAGGCAAAACCACCACGGTCGTCAACCTGCTTGCCTGTCTGCTGGAGCAAAACCGCGAATGCCGCATTACGCTGGCCGCACCGACCGGCAAGGCGGCGGCGCGGATGCAGGAAGCGATCCGCCTGCGCTCAGGTCACCTGCCGCCGGAAATTGGCAAACTGCTGCCTGCGGAATCGTTCACCATCCACCGTCTGCTGGGCGTCACGCCGAAGGAAGGTGAGTTCCGCCACCACGCCGGTAATCCGCTGGCGATTGACGCGCTGGTAGTCGATGAAGCGTCGATGCTCGATCTGGCGCTGGCGGCAAAACTGTTCGATGCCGTGCCGCAGCATGCGCGCATCATCCTGCTGGGCGACAAGGATCAGCTGGCGGCGGTCGAATCGGGCGCGGTCTTTTCCGAGCTTGGTGCCGATCCGACCCTGACTGAAACCTGTGTCGCCGACCTGGCTGCGCTGACTGGCACCGCGCCAGCACTCATCCTGCCACCCTCCCCGCGCCAGCCAACGCCACTGCGTAACAACGTCATCTGGTTCGATGAAAACTACCGCTTCGCAAAAGATTCAGGCATCGGCAAACTGGCTGCGGACATCAACGGCGGACAAGCCGAAACTGCAATCCGCTGGCTGCGTGATGCGACTGATCCATCAGTGCAGTGGCTGGAGGACGGCGAACGCCTGCCGATGGCGGCAACGATGCAGAGCATCTTCGATGGTCACGCCACCTATCTCGATGCAGTGCGCAGCTTTGTCAATGACAAACAGGCGGTGTTTGATGCGTTCGACCACTTTCGCACGCTATGCGCGCTGCGCGAAGGGCCGCGCGGCGTCGAGGAAATCAACCGGCTCGCCAGCCGCCATTTCCGCGAAACGCTGGCCCATCCGCTTGATCCAGGTGAACATTCAGCGTGGTATCCAGGGCGGCCTGTGATGGTGTTGAAAAATGATTACCTGCTGAAACTGTTCAACGGCGACATCGGCATCGTGCTGCCGGATGAGGCTGGCAACCTGATGGCCTATTTCCCGGAGGGCGAAACCGGTTTTCGCGCGATTGCACCATTGAGGCTGCCACCGCACGAAACCGCATTCGCGATGACCGTGCACAAATCGCAGGGCTCTGAATTCGATGCAGTGCTACTGCTGCTGCCGTCGCAGCACAACCGCGTGACCAGCCGCGAACTGCTATACACCGGCCTCACCCGCGCCAGAAAGAAGGCCGTCATGGCCGGTAGCGAAACCGTGTTAATGCACACAATTGCATCGCCCACGATCAGGCACTCAGGGTTGATTCGGCGAATGGAAGAAGCTGCAGCCGCATTTTCCGCGGTGGACAAGTCGAAAATGGAGACTGCTGCCGGTATGTAAAAAAGCTGGCAAAACACTTTCGTTTATGCCAGCTTTTGCCGATCTCACGCCCAAACAGTATTTATAATGCTTTGATTTTAAAGATAATTCTGGTGCGAGGGAGGGGACTCGAACCCCTACACCATTACTGGCGTCAGGACCTAAACCTGGTGCGTCTACCAATTTCGCCACCCTCGCAGGGGAGTGCCTCTATGCCGTGAAAGCAATTTGTGCCGTCAACAAGAGCGAATTCCCCCTAGATCGCTTTTGAAAACGTATCGCACGCGCTGACGCTGCCGGAGTCAAATCCGGTCTTGAACCAGCGCATCCGCTGCTCGGACGTTCCATGCGTGAACGAGTCCGGCACGACTGCCCCGCGCGCCGCACGCTGCAAGGTGTCGTCGCCAATGGCATTTGCCGCCTTCAAAGCCTCATCCACATCGCCCGGGTCGAGGAACGGCTTCGCGCGGTTCGCGTGGTGCGCCCAGACACCGGCATAGCAGTCCGCCTGCAATTCAAGCCGCACCGACACCTTGTTGTACTCGGCCTTGCTCATCCGCTGACGCATCGCGTTCGTTTTCTGCATCACACCGGTCAGCGTTTGTACGTGATGCCCAATCTCATGTGCGATGACATAGGCGCGAGCAAAGTCGCCACCTGCCTTGAAACGGCGTTCCATTTCGCTGAAAAAGCGCAGGTCGAGATAGACTTTCTGATCACCCGGACAATAGAACGGCCCCATCGCCGCCTGTCCCTGCCCGCACGCAGTCGGGGTCGAGCCGTTATACAGCACCAAGCGTGGACGGCGATACTGGCCGCCAGATTGCTGGAACAGCACATCCCAGGTGTCCTCTGTTTTTGCCAGCACCTTCTTCATTTCAGTCACCAGCGCGGCCTGCGGGTCATTGGCCGGATTGACCTGCCGTGCCGGCGGTAGTGCCGACTGCATACGCGGCATCGGCCCCTGCCCGACCTGAGAGCGCGGTGACGGTACTGGCGCCGGCGGCGTAGCCGGACTCAGCAGCAGATACAGCAGCACGAGGGCGGCGATGAGCGCAATGGCCACTGCGATTTTCCCGCCCAGGCTCATGCCGGGACGATTCTGCGGCTGGCCGCCGTAAGGACTGCCATCTCCTGGTCCGCCACCACCATGCCCCCAGCCGCCACCCGACGCGCCTCCTCCCTGCTGTTCTTCATTTCGCGGACGGCTCATGATGCCGCCAAGAATGCCCCCCAGCAGGCCGCCAAGCAGGCCACCGCCGAGGCCGCCCCCTCCTCCGAACGGGCCACCGCCGTAATTGCCGCCACCGTAACGACGCCCTTCAAACGGATCCTCGTTGCCAAAATAATCACCACCTTCATCACGGCGGTCTTCCACATATTCGCTTTCGCGTTCGTCATCGAGATGCATTCGGTTTTCCTCCATCAGCCGGGTGGCTGCAACTGCCTAGTGCAAAGTATACTAGCGATATTCGCCGGCATCACTGCGCGGCGCAATGATATGTTGCAAACTTTACCACCAATCACCATCGTGCCCGCCGCTTCGGTTGAACGGTGCGAACAGGAATCCATGCCGAACGCCGTGCCCGAAATCGAATGGGATTACCCCTCCCCTTTCACGCTTCAACTTGTGCCACAGCCAGGGGATATCGATGGCCTGCAGCACACCAACAACGCGGTCTATGTGCGCTGGTGCGAGCAGGTGGCGTGGGCACACTCGGAACAGCTGGGGCTGGCGATCGGGGATTACGAACGGCTCGACCGCGCAATTGCGATCCGTCGCGGCGAGTACGATTACCTGCATCCCGCCATGCTGGGCGACGAACTGATTCTGGCCACCTGGATCACTCAGAGCGACGGCAAGCTGATGCTGGAACGGCGCTTCCAGCTGGTGCGCAAAGCTGACGGTCTGACGCTGCTGCGCGGCCGCTGGGATGCGGTCTGCATTGAGCTCAGCAGCGGCAAGCCGCGCCGGATGCCGCCGGAATTCAGCCGCATTTACCAGCCCACCACCGAGCAACAATCCTGACCTGCTGGCCCAATCATGCTTGCGATAGTCAACATCGTCCTGCCGGTTTTTGCGCTGATCTTCGCCGGCTATGCATTCCGCCGGATGAATATCCTCAGTGCGACTGCCAGCGTCGAGCTGAACCGCTTTGTCGTTTATCTGGCACTGCCGGCGCTGATGATAGACGTGATGATCAACACGCCGTGGCAAACCCTGTATCAGCCCGGCTTCCTGCTTGCATTCGAACTGGCAGTGGCGCTGGTGTTCATTCCAGTGCTGGCATTTCACTGGCACCGGCTGCGCAACCTGGTTGGCGCAACAGTCAATGCAACCGCCGCTTCATATGCGAATACCGGCTACATCGGCTTGCCGCTGTGTGCGCTGACTTTCGGCCAGGACAACCTGGCACCGGCGATGGTAGCAGCGATTCTGACTGTATCGGCCAATTTCGCGGTATCCATCGTGCTGATGGAATGGGGGTTGCAAACGGAGAAGAACCTGTGGCGCAGCCTCAAGAACGTAGCCTGGTCGCTGCTGAAAAACCCGCTGATTGTCGCGCCGATGCTCGCCGGGCTGGTCTGCGCCAGCGGCTTTGCGCTGCCGCACGGGCTGGCACTGTCAGTCAAATTGCTTGGCAACGCTGCCAGCCCATGCGCGCTGGTCGGCATCGGCCTGTTTCTGGCGCAAAAACAAGAAGCTGGCAATCTGGCGGTATCGGTCGAACTGGTGCTGATCAAGCTGGTCGCGCAACCGCTGCTGGCATGGTGGCTGGCATACCATGTGTTCGCGATGCCGCCATTGTGGGCCAAATCGGCGGTGCTGTTGAGCGCATTGCCGACCGGCACTGGCCCCTACATGCTGGCTGAGCTGTACCGTCGTGGCGGCGGCATCGCTTCACGCACCATTCTCTGGTCCACCTTCGGTTCGGTCATCACGCTGTCTTTCTGGCTGGCGTTCTTGTAAGACGACGCTTAAACTGAACTGTCGCACCGTTTTCATAGCCGAAATGGCTCTATCCCAATCAAGGAACGCACCTTGGAAACATTTCGCGCTGCACGCCACCTAAGAATAATCACAATCGTTTCCTTTTTATTTACCTTGGCATCCTCGCTCTGGATTCTGGGGTCAATGAACAGCAATATCGCCAGTAAAACACTAAAGAATCAGGCGAATGAAATGGTGCTAGGCTTCAGGTTTGATGTTGAAAAAGCCAAATCCCTGCTGTCAGAACTTCCTGAAATTGACGAACTTGATTGTCAAAATGGAGTCAGCCAATCCCTCACAAAAGCTGACTATGCAAGCCCGGCAATCAGATGGCTAGGCGTAACCAGTAACGGGAAAATCATCTGCCAAAGCGCACAGGTTGGAATAAAAATCAATGGCTTGCTTACCGAACATAAGCAGGATAATGAATGGTCGTTCCTCACAAGCAAAACTATGGGAAGGAGTGAAAGCCTTTTCCTCGTACAGCAAAGAAAAAATGCCAGATATTTTGCTGATATCAATCCACTTCAACCCAATGCCATAAGCAGATTTGCATGTAACCAGTGTACTTCCTACAGTATTACAATCCACGGTATTGATGA
>JAGSYW010000049.1 GCA_018262475.1 Burkholderiaceae bacterium
AGCCGAATTCAGGATCGCGATCTGCTTTTGCTGCATCTCGGCCACCGTTTCCGGCGTCTGCCGCCATTTGATGTCCGGATTGCGGCGCAGCGTGCCCAGTCCGCTGCACGGCGCATCGACCAGCACGCGGTCGAGCTTGCCGGCGAGGCGCTTGATGCGCGCATCATTCTCGTGCTCGATCCTGACCGGATGCACGTTCGACAAGCCACTTCTCGCCAGCCGCGGCTTGAGCTTGCCCAAACGCTTTTCGGAAATATCGAACGCATACAGCCGGCCGGTATTGCGCATCAGCGCGCCCAGCGCCAGCGTCTTGCCGCCGGCACCGGCGCAAAAATCCGCCACCATCTCGCCGCGCTTTGCACCAACGATATGCGTCAGCAACTGGCTGCCTTCGTCCTGCACTTCAATCGCCCCATTCTTAAACAGCGGCAGGTTTTGCAGCGCCGGTTTCTTCTGCACCCGCAAACCAAGCGGCGCATAGGGCATCGGTTCGCTCTCAATTGGCGCGGCCTTGAGCGCGCCAATCACTTCTTCGCGCGATGCCACCAACGAATTCACCCGCAAGTCGAGCGGCGCATTCCTGTTCAGCGCCTGCGCCAGCAGTTGTGTTTCGGCCTCGCCATATTGCGCTATCAACCGCTCGTACAGCCACTGCGGCAGATTGGCACGCATTTCCGGCGGCAGCAGCGCCCGATCGGTGTCCATCACGCTGCGCAGCCATTGTTCCTCGCTCTCGCTCAGGCCGGGAACGGTATCGACGCCAACGTGCTCAGCCAACCCGAGCAGCGCCAGCTGATGCATTGACGGCGTATTGCCGCTGCCGACAAAATCGGTGAAGAAGCGCTTGTTGCGCAACACCGCGTACACGGCTTCGGCAATCACACCGCGTTCGCGCGAACCAAGCTTCGGGTGGCTACGAAAATAGTGCGACAGCGTGCCGTCGGCCGGGCCGGCAAAGCGCAACACTTCGCGCAACACGTCTTCGATATGGGACACAATCCAGGGCGGCAATCTCATGCGGTTTCCTAACTCAAAATGCAAAATAACACGACAGTGCCGCCATCAGGCGCGGCTCACCCTGCCCTGTGAAATGGTCAGGCGGCCTTCGATGAAGTCGCGCACTGCCTGCGGATATATCAGATGCTCCTGCGCCAGCACACGTGCCGCCAGCGTGTCTTCGGTATCGCCTTCTTCCACCGGCACAGCCGCCTGCGCGACGATCGGGCCGTGATCCAACTCGGCCGTGACGAAATGCACGGTCGCGCCATGCAGCTTCACTCCGGCATCAAGCGCCTGCTGGTGCGTATGCAAGCCCTTGAAACTCGGCAGCAGCGACGGGTGGATGTTCAGCATCCTGCCTTCGTAATGACGAACGAAAGATTCAGTCAGTATACGCATGAAACCGGCCAGCACCACCAGATCCGGCGCGTAACGATCAATTTCCGCTTGCAACGCGACGTCGAACGCATCGCGCGAAGGATAATCCTTGCTTGGAACCACCGCCGTTGCAATGCCGTTGGCGCTGGCAAATGCCAGCCCGGCAGCATCCGCGCGGTTGCTGATGATAGCGGCAACCCGCGCCGGCCATTTGCCCACCTGCGCAGCACGGACGATGGCCTCCATGTTGCTGCCACGGCCAGAAATCAGGATAACGATATTTTTCAAAATGACTCTCGCTTGAATCTAAAAACAAAAAGCCGACCTCACAGTCGGCTTGCGCAATTCAGTTCGCAGCCGGCGTTACTCGAATGAATAAAACACCCGGAACTGCACCTTCTTGTCGCCCCAGAAATCGGCGGCATCGCGGAATACATCAAGCAGCTTTTCCCGCGCCTCCTTATCGAATTTGGCCGTTTCGGGCAAATGTTCGAGTACCACCACGAAGCCAGGCTGCGCGCCAGCCTTGTGCGTCAGGTCGGTCAGGCAATCGGCTAGCGCATCGAAATTCTTGCCGAAATATTTCGGGAAGTGGAACGATTCGGCAATCCGTGTCAGTACTTGCTGCTTGGTGTTCGTGCCGGAACAGTGCGCATACAGGAAGTGCTGCCCCAGCCGCGCCGCCTCGGCCTGCAAATCCACCACGCGGAATGCGCGGATCGACTGCACCAGATTCGGCGGCACGTTGGCAAACAGGCTTTCGCTGGAAAAGTGAGCGGTTGTGATTGACATTGGACTGACCTTGGTCATTCTCTTATGCGTCTGAAAGTCTGGTAATGATCGGCGGTGTAATAGTATTCACCCGACAGCTGCGGCTGCCCGCCCGCAATAATCCGGCGCGCGCCACGGTTCCTGGCGCCTGGCGTTTTCACCGTGTATTCATGGTAATAACCACGCTTCTGCTTCGGCAGCGAACCTTCGTAGTTGCCAAACACGACGCCATCCTTCGCATACGGAAATGGCCCGCCGCGCTTGATCAGCACCAGCGTCTGCTGCGCCTCCGGCGGCAACTGGCCAACCGGAATCTCTCCCAGCAAGCCCTTGGCCTGCACAGCCAGCGAAAAGAATGTCGCCGCCAGGAACAGCGACCATTTTCTGAAAAAAGCCTGATTCACACTTATCCCGAAACAGATTATTGCAAAATAACAACTTCAATATTCGCAAAACATTAGGTTAACTTGTTGCACAACAGGAATCAACCGCTTTGTCACATTGCGAGTTACGCATGCAACATGCCGCCGGTAACACGTTCCAGTCCGGCCAAATCGCGCCAGCTTCGCACTTGTTGAAACGGCTGCGCCACCAGCAGCGCGCGCACCGCTTCCGCCTGATCATAACCATGCTCCATCAGCAACCAACCGCCGGGCACAAGATACTGCGGCGCACCGGCAATGATGGTGCGCAATGCGGACAACCCATCCGCGTGGTCGGTCAGCGCATCGGCTGGCTCGAAACGCAAATCACCCTGTTGCAAATGAGCATCATTTTGTTCGATGTATGGCGGATTGGACACGATCAGCTCGAACCTCGCCCCCCGCGGCAGCGCCGCATACCAGTCGCTGCAAATAAAATCAACCGTCTGCCGCGACAGCAGCCGTGCCGCATTGCCGCGCGCCACCGCCAATGCCGCTGCGCTGGCATCGACCGCCGTCACCCTCACATCCGGCCCCGCGTGCGCTGCATCTGCCGCTATGGCCACTGCAATCGCGCCCGAGCCGGTGCCGAGATCGAGCACGCGTCCGCCTGACGGCAAGCGTTCAAGCGCCAGTTCGACCAGCAATTCGGTTTCCGGCCGCGGAATCAGAACGTCAGGCGTAACGTGAAACGACAGCCCATAAAATTCGCGTTCGCCGACAAGGTAGGCCACCGGCTCGCCCGCAATCCGGCGCGCCAGCAACGCGCGCACGCGCTCCGCTTCTTCGCTGCTCAGTTGCCGTTCAGATTGCGTGATCAGCTGCACGCGGCTCAGTCCGAGCGAAAACGACAGCAGGACGCGAGTATCCAGCGGGTCGAGCACCCCCTGCATCAACCGTTGCACCTCGCCCAGGCGAATGCCAGCCACAATCTCAGGCAATGGCATTCGATCCCTCGCGCCGCCACGCGAGCCACACCAGAGCAACGGCGAAGGCCGAAAATGACAACATGCCCCACTGCGGCAATGACAGCCAGAACAACCGGAAGGTGTCGTCTGCACAATTGCCATCCGCGTACAGCATGAATGGCAGCCAGTCCGCCATCGGCAACTGGTTGACGAAAGTTTCCACCGGATCGAAACCGCATAGCATGCCGGGGTTCGCCCGCACCCACAATTGGTACGAGGCCAACCCCAGGCCGGACAGCGACGCCAGCGCGCCCAGCGCCGCGCCAGTACGCGGCCAGTCAGCCAGCGCACCTGTCAGGCAGAACAGCGCCATCGCCAGCAGCGCATAGCGTTGCAGCACGCACAACGGACACGGCAGCACATCCCTCACATGCTGCAACAGCAGCGCGAAACCAACGCAGCCGATGCAGGCTGCGCCAATCAGCCCGAGCAGGTGGCGCGAGCGAATGCCACCCTTCAGATAAGTAAAAATATACTCCATGGTGTATTTTCAAATACCCTCGAAAATGGAGGCCCGGCAATGCATTTTCATTCCATACTCCCAATTTTTCGCGAAAAAGGCGCGATCTGGCAAAAATAACTGACCGAAAAGCATTTTTCGTTCAATAAAGCCAAAAAATATACTCCCTGTAGTATTTTTAAACAACCAGCAAAAATGTGGCCCAGCGCCGTGTTTTGGATATATACCCCACCTTTATCCAGACGATGGAAGCGCCATGCGATTCACGGCCAACTCATCAATCCCGGCAGTTCAGCCTGAGCAACCAGCTTACCCCGCTTCGCCCAGTTCCGCCAGCAATTCCGCCTGCCGCTCGGCCGCCAGCGCAGTCGTGAGTTCATTCAAATCGCCATCCATGATGAAATCGAGCTTGTACAGCGTCAGGTTGATGCGGTGGTCGGTCATCCGCCCCTGCGGGAAATTGTAGGTGCGGATGCGCTCGCTGCGGTCGCCGGAACCGATCAGGCTCTTGCGGGTCGCCGCTTCCTTCGCCTGCTGCTCGCGCAGCTTCACGTCCATGATGCGCGCAGCCAGCACCGACATCGCCCGCGCCTTGTTCTTGTGCTGGCTGCGGTCATCCTGGCATTCGACCACGATGCCAGTCGGCAAATGGGTGATGCGCACCGCCGAATCGGTCTTGTTGATGTGCTGGCCGCCGGCGCCCGAGGCGCGGAAAGTGTCGATCCGGATCTCGGACGGATTGATGTCGACCTCGTCCACTTCGTCCGCTTCCGGCATCACCGCCACCGTGCAAGCCGAGGTGTGGATGCGTCCCTGCGCTTCGGTCGCCGGCACCCGTTGCACGCGATGGCCACCGGATTCGAACTTCAGCTTCGAATACGCGCCCAGACCGGCGATGCGCACAATCACTTCCTTGTAGCCGCCGAGGTCAGACGGCGATTCGGAAATCATTTCCACCTGCCAGCGGTTGCGCTCCGCGTAGCGGGTATACATCCGCAACAGGTCGCCGGCAAACAGCGCCGATTCGTCACCGCCGGTACCTGCGCGAATTTCAAGAAAGATGTTCTTTTCGTCGTTCGGATCTTTCGGCAGCAGCATCTTTTGCAATTCGGCCGCGCTGTGTTCCATCCGCTCCTTCGCCGACGCGATTTCATCCTGCGCCAGTTCCTTCATTTCCGGATCGGACAGCATTTCCTGCGCGGTTTTCAGGTCGTCGTCTGCTTGGCGGTATTCGTGATACCGCGCCACCAGCGGTGATAGCTCCGCATGCTCGCGGTTCAGTTTCAGGTATTGGTCGCGATCGGAGGCAACACCTTCCTGTATCAGCAATTCATTCACTTCAGCCAAGCGATCAGCCAGTTGATCAAGCTTGGTCAGCATTGAGGGTTTCATAAATTTCCAGCCATTGAAATGCAAAAACGGCGCGACACGATGCCGCGCTTTGAAAAGAAAAAAGGGGAAAGCGGCGCTAGCGCCGCGTGCGGAACAGTTGCGGCAGCAGTTCGGCCAGCCGCATGCGCTCGTCGCCCTGCGCCTCACGTAGCGCCCGCTTTGAACCATGCAGGAACTTGGCAGTCAGCCCTTTCGACAGCGATTCGAGCACAGCTTCGATGCCTTCACCGCGCGCCAGGCGCTTTTTCGCACGCGCCAGTTCGCGCAACCGCATCGTGTCGCCCTGCTCGCGCAGGCTGCGGATTGCCGGTACCGCAGCGCGGCTTTCGATCCAGTGCATGAACGATTGCACGCGCGTTTCGATGATCGCCTCGGCCTGCACCACCGCTGCCTGACGGGTTTCCAGCCCGGCAGCAACTTCGGCGCCGAGATCATCAAGGGTGATCAACGACACATTTTCCAGCCGCGCGATTTCGGCTTCCATGTCGCGCGGCACCGCCAAATCGAGCAATAGCATCTGTTTGCCTGCGCGTGCCGCGATGGCGCGCTCGATCATGCCCAGACCGATGATCGGCAGCGAAGCCGCAGTGCTGGAAATCACGATATCGTACTGCGCGATGCGTTGCGGCAAATCAGCCAGCCGCATGGTGTTGCCGCCAATTCTGGCGGCCAGCGCCTCGCTGCGCTCCAGCGTGCGATTGGCAATCGCCAGCGATGCCGGCTGCTGCGCGGCAAAGTGCGTCGCACACAACGCGATCATCTCGCCCGCACCGATGAACAGCACCCGCTTGTCGGCCAGATCGCCCAGCGTGCTCTGTGCCAGCTTGACCGCCGCTGCTGCCAGCGACACATTGCTGGCACCAATGTCAGTCGTACTGCGCACTTCCTTTGCCACCGCGAACGTGCGCTGGAACATCCGGTTGAGGTAAATCCCCAGCCCGCCCGCTGCCTGCGAACGGCGCACGGTATCCTTCATCTGCCCCAGAATCTGCGGCTCACCCAATACCATCGAATCCAGCCCGGAAGCGACCCGAAACGCATGGCGCACCGCATTCTGCTGCGGCAGCGCATACAGGTGCGGCCGCAGCCTGTCAGCTGGCAGGCGGTGGAAATTAGCCAGAAAACGTACGCTCGCGCCCAGCGGATCGGGCGTAGCGCAGGCGGCATACAGTTCGGTGCGGTTGCAGGTCGACAGAATCGCCGTTTCGCACGCGCCGCCGCAGGCATCACCGCGACCAAACCAGTCACGCGCCGCCATCACCGCATCGCCTATCTGTTCAGGCGCGAACGCCACCTGCTCGCGCAACGCGAGCGGCGCGGTGGTGTGGTTGAGGCCAACAGCGATAATCTGCATTCCGTGAAGGGATTTTGTGTCAATAATCAATAGGTTCAATTATATCGGCAAGCGGCTGGCCGCGCGTATTGCTCAGGCTCAGCCGGAAACCTGTTCCAGCAGATAGCCGTAACCGTACACCGGCACCAGTCGCCAGCCATTGGCCGGCCGCAGACCGAGCTTGGCCCGCACGCGCGACACATGCGTATCGATGCTGCGAAAGCTCGCTTCGCGCTCACCGCCCCAGACCGATTCGAGTATCGTCGCACGCGACAGCGGCTGCCCGGCGTGACGGAAAAACAGCAGCGCCAGCGCGAATTCCTTTTGCGTCAGTTCGACCGGCTTGCCGTCAACAGTCGCATGGCCCGTCTGCGCATCGAGCATGCAAGGCCCCAGATGCAACTGCCCTTGCGCCATCTGCTCCGGCCACGCGCGCCTGAGCAGCACCCGCACGCGCGCCAGCAAATCGCGCTGGCGCACCGGCTTGATCAGGTAATCGTCCGCTGCCAGCGCCACATCAAGCTGCATCGGGTCTGCATCGTCAATCAGCAGCAATGCCGGCAGAACGCCGCCCGCTGCTTCCCTGGCATCGCGCAGCATTGCCACCGCCGTCTGCCCATCGCATGTCTCAGACGCACCTGCAAGCAGCAGATCACAAGCTGCAGTGCGCAAGCCATCAAGCAGCGTTTTGACGCTGCGGTATACCGCGCAATCGAAGCCGGCCGCAGCCAGCGGTTCGCGAATCGCGCGAACCGCTGGCTCGTCACGGAGCAAAATGGCAATTTTCATCATCAGAAGCGAGCCGTCCGGCGCAAGCAAACAAGATTTTTCAGTGAGGGTTGCATTTGCCGCTTAACAGCCGGGATTGTAACCGTTACTATTATCGGTGTTGTCCTGAATTACGAACAAGAAGGAACCCTTTATCGAACGCTTTTCTGACAGGTAAACAAAATTGGATAATCACATCAAGCACGCTCAATTCTCCGGCAATCTGGTGATGGTCGGTTTTGGCAGTATTGGACGCGGCGTTCTGCCACTGTTCCTGCGCCATCTGCAAATGGATCCATGGCAAATCATCATTTTCGCGCCTGAAGGCGATCCAGAAGGTATCGCCCGCAAATATGGCGCCACATGCGAACGGATCGCCATTACCCAAGACAACTACAAGAGCGTGCTGGAACCGCATCTAAAAAAAGGCGACTTTCTGGTAAACCTGTCGGTCAATGTTTCAAGCCTGGCCCTAATCGAACTGTGCTGGCAACGCCATGCGCATTACATCGACACCTGCATCGAACCGTGGGAAGGCGGCTATACCGACACTTCGCTCACGGCATCCCAGCGCTCGAATTATGCACTGCGCGAGCAGGCGCTCGCTTTCAGCTACGGCAAAGACAAAGGGCCAACGGCCGTCATCTCGCAAGGCGCCAATCCCGGACTCGTTTCGGCCTTCGTCAAACAGGGCCTGATGAACATCGCGCGCGACAACGACCTCGACATTGAACGGCCTGATACCGCAGAAGACTGGGCTAGGCTGGCACAACGACTCGGCATCAAGGCGATTCACATCGCCGAGCGCGACACGCAAATCCCGTCGCTGCGCAAGCGACGCGGAGAATTCGTCAACACCTGGTCGATCGACGGCTTTGTCAGCGAGGGCATGCAGCCAGCGGAACTCGGCTGGGGCAGCCATGAAAAACACTGGCCCGAAGAAGCGCGCCGCCACGGTTACGGTTGCGACGCAGCGATCTATCTCGACCGCCCCGGCATCCACACCCGCGTCCGCAGCTGGACGCCAATCGAAGGCCCGTACCACGGCTTCCTAATCACGCACAATGAAGCAATTTCCATCGCCGACTATTTCACGTTGAAAGATGGCGATAATGTTATCTACCGCCCAACCGTGCATTACGCCTACCACCCGTGCGATGATGCCGTGCTGTCGATCCATGAGATTGCCGGCAAGAACATGCAAATGCAGGCCGGCACGCGCCTGATCCGCGATGAAATCGTCAGCGGCACCGACGAGCTCGGCGTACTCTTGATGGGTAACAAGGAAGGCGTGTACTGGTATGGTTCGCGCCTGTCGATTCAGGAAGCGCGCCATCTAGCACCACACAACAACGCCACCAGCCTGCAGGTGGCGGCCGGCGTGCTGGCTGGTGTGGTGTGCGCGCTGAAAGACCCGGATCTGGGCGTGGTCGAACCGGATGACATCGACGAGGAAGAAATGCTAAAGGTCGCCGCGCCCTACCTTGGCGAAATCGTTGGCGTGTACGGAGACTGGACGCCGCTGCATGATCGCACCGCGCTATTCGATGAAGATATCGACCACGACGACCCGTGGCAGTTCAAGAACATCCTAGTGAAATGACAGCCTGAACTGGCCGGCAGCGCACAGCACATCAGCGCCTGCCGGCCCGCATCAGAATCGCTTCCGCCTGCAACAGCACCGGCCGGTCGACCATTTTGCCATCGACCTGGACTGCGCCCTGCCCGCTTGATGCCTCGGCCACTACACGCTGCGCCCAGCCGATTTCCTTTTCTGTCGGCGCCATCGCGCGTTCAATGGGGGCAACCTGCCGCGGATGAATGCACAGCTTCGCGCCAAAACCGAAAACACGCGCAAACGCCAAGTCGGCCAGCAATGCCGCTTCGTCGTCAATCGCCAATGTCACACCAGCCACTGGCGCGGGAATGCCGGCGCAACGGGACGCCAGCGCAATCTGGCTCGCAGGATATATCAGCCCGCGCTCGTCGCCGGACAGGTTCATCTCCAGCGCATAATCGATCGTGCCAAACACGATCCGCTGCACACCAGCCGCAGCGGCAATTTCCTCGACACAACGCACGCCGCGTGCGGTTTCGATCAGCGGCAAGACTTCGCATTCTTGCTGCAGGGCTGCCAGCACGGCGGCCACGTCGTTCGCCGATTCGGTTTTCGGCAGCATCACCAGCCTGATCCGACTGTCGCGCAGCAGCGCCAGATCGTCAGCAAACCAAGGCGATTGCCGGTCGTTGATGCGCAGCACGATATTGGCGGCATCGTTTTGCGACGAACACCAGCGGGCAATCTCGCTGCGCGCTGCCGCTTTGCTTTCTGGCGCGACCGCATCTTCCAGATCGAGAATGATGGCCCCCGCTCCGACAGCCTGCGCCTTGGCGAAACGCTCCGGCCTGTTGCCGGGAACGAACAAGTAGGTAAACGGAAGCATCATTTTTGCGACTTGAAACCAGTCCGCTGATGGCTGTTGTCGCAGAATGGCTGGTTGCCGGTTGCGCCGCAACGACACAGCGCCGCGCGTCCCGGCGTAGTGATTTCCGTACCGCCTTCATCCTGCAGCGTGAACTGCCCCTGAATCAGCAGCGGCCCGTTACGACTCGCCTGAATCGTTGCGCCGGTCACCGCTTCGACGATGGTCTTCTGTTCCGCGACGCCTTCGCGCAAATACGTTAGCGCACCAGACGGACATTTTTCGACCGTTGCCATCACTTCCTCGATGGTGGCTGCGCCCGGCAATACCCACGGTCGGCGATGGACATCGAACACCGCCGGCAAGGTTTTCAGGCACACGGCCGAGTGGTAGCACAGGTTCGGATCGAAATTCACCGTAATCCCTGGCGCGCTGTACGATTGCAGCGGCTTTTTCGTCGCAGCAACCGGTGCTGCGGCTGTTTCCTGCTGCCGGTTCTTTTCCTTCAGGTAGCGCTCGGTGGCATCGCGCGCTACAGCAGCCGAACCAATCGCTTCCCCCGCCTGATTCTTCACTATCGCGAAGCTGACATCGATATACAATCGCTCACCGCTCTTGCACAATGCGCGGGTAATCATCGAACCGCCCTTGTGCCGCGTTTCGCCGCGTTCAATTGCATGACGGTAGCCATTCCAGTGCGCTGCGCGCATCGATTCTGGAATGATGATATCCAGGCTTTGTCCTACCGCTTCTGCCGCATCAAAACCAAACAGCAATTCCGCCCCATGATTCCAGATGCGGATGATGCCGTCACGATCAGCCAGAATCAGCGCTTCCGGGATCGCCAGAAGCACTTCCCGATAAATATTGGCGTCTTCAATGCCGCCTGTACCTGCCATGTTTTGCTCCTTAAGTGATCCGTGCCATGTATGGTTCCGCTGCCAACCGGCATTTGTCGGTGCCACAGCAATCAGGCATCGAATGGCGAGCCAGTCGTGAAAAAACTGCCGCCGGCAACATAGTGGATAGTTTTCATTTCCTCGGTCGGAAATGACCAGCGTCCATCAATGAATACTTGCGGATCTGCCCAGGCGGCGACCACCTCGGCAATCAGCAGGTCATAACGCTGCTGGTTGTGCGCTTCGGGAATGAGGCGGCACTCCAGCCAGCCAACACACCCCTCCACGAGCGGCGCGCCAACCTTTGCCGCAGGATGAGTGCCGAGGGAAAATTGCGAAAACTTGTCGGTATTCCTGCCAGATACGGAACCGACCGAAAGCACGCTGGAGGCCATCGCCTTGGATGGGATGTTGAGCACAAATTCGCCACTGGCCTCGATCAACTCCCTGCTATATGCGGTACTGGCGATAACAACCGCGACCTTTGGCGGAGCAAAATCCAGCGGCATGCTCCAGGCTACCGCCATCACGTTCTGTTTGCCGGCATGCGCGCTGGAAATCAGCGTCACCGGTCCGTGGTTCAGAAGCAGATAAGATTTTTCCAGCGGAACAGCTTGCCTAACAGACATGGGCTTCCTCTCTTAATTTGTATACAGGCCTATTTTTTTCAGTGCAGCCAGCAGACCGCCTGCCATTTCACGATAGCCTCTGGCGTTCGGGTGAATCGCATCCGCCCGCAAATCGGCTTGTGCCAGCACGTTCGAAAACACGTCAGCAATCACCGGCAACTTTTCTTCCTTACCCAGTTCGGCGTAAATGGCGGCATCGGACGGACGCTTGGCCACCGCCGCCATCAGCGACGGTTGCGGCACGGCAACCAGCACGACTGTTGCTCCGCTTTGCCTGATGGTCGCCAGAATGGCGCGAAGATCATCCTTCACCGCTTTCTGCGGACGCCCACGAAGAAAATCGTTGCCGCCAATCTCTACTATCACCACCACTGGCCGGTGCTCGTCAAGCAAAGCCTTGATCCTGCCCTTGCCCGCTTCAGCCGTATCGCCCGGGATACCTGCATTGACAATCCGCCAGCCAGTCATGCCCGCCAGCAGCGTTGGCCAATCCTCGCCCTGTGAAGCACCGGTACCGTAAGTCACGCTGTCGCCAAACGCCAGCACGGTACTGCCCGCCGGCAAAGGCGCGAGCTTTGGTGCTCGCGAGCATGCAGCAAGCATCAGCACCACGAAAAGGATGACAATATGTCGATAAAACATGGAACGGTTGCCGCTATAATCGAAAATTACCGAAATTCAACTATAACAAACCAACGAGGGCATATGAACACATTCCGCTTCAAAAACGGTGAGCACTACGAAGGTGAAACCTTGTTCGGCGGCTGCGGCTACGTCAACCGCAACGTCATTCATTTGCTGAAAAGAACCAAGAACTACGTCATCTATCAGGACCAATGGGGAAAAATACACAAAACCCGCCGCATGTACCACATCAAATGCGAATTTCTCCGTAACAGCTTTGAAAGCTTCTATGCCGATTCCATCGGAGCACACATGCGTTTCCAGCTAAAGGAATAATGTCAGGCACTAAGCTCGCCAACCACCATCGTTCAACATCCTATTAACCCTGCGACGGCCCTCCCCATGACTGAAAATGACACTGATGTTGTCGATGTCGGTGGCCATCCCAGTAACCACGGCAAAAAAAAGCCCACCTTTTCTAGCAGGTGGGCTTTAATTTTATTTACTATAGCTGCCCCCCGTAAGTTAGGTGCAACTTATGGCGCCCTTAGATGCAGCTTATGGGGGCCAATTTGCAGCTTACGCGGTTCCCCACAAAAACCCTGTGCGTTACCGCATAACCTGCAACTTACGAACTAAGAAAATCAACAGCTTACAACACAGCAGTACACCATAAGCTGCAACTAAATTTACGCATAAGCTGCAACTTCCTCCATAAATTTACGCATAAGCTGCAATTTTCTGCATGGCGCGTCTAAGCGCTCTTGCCCACAATGACAAAATTCAGGAATGCTCAGGCCCCTGCTTAACTCGCTTTGCTTCTCGCCGCTTGCGTCGCTCATCCCGCACACGTCCCTCGCCCTGGGATTCTTCCTGCTGCTTCTGTACGGATTTGCACTTTGCTCTAAAGACTACCCCACCTCAAAACATATTCTATATACGGAATACTATCGCGATATTCGCTATCACGAATAAAATTATTTTATTCTATATAAGTTATATTGCGCGGACGTTATTAAGCGGCACCACACAAGCGCTATGACGCTTTCCAGGGGCACAGCCGCACCCTTTATTACTCCATGTCAGCCGTCAGATACAGCTTCAGCTCATCTGCCTTACGCAGCACCGGCTGTTTGCTTTCATCCCCCAAGCTTTGTCCAAGGCTATGGGATTCAACTAATTAGTGGATTTCAATAAAACGCGCTCAATTATTCAATTTCCATAAAGTTTAATAATTTCCCAGTGACAACAAAAAGCCCACACCTCTTTCGAGGGTGGGCTTTAATCATGATTGCTGCTTTTGAACCCCAAAAGTATTTGCAGCTTATGAGGTCTTTATTTGCAGCTTATGGGGGCCAATTTGCAGCTTATGGGGTCCCTCACAAACCCCGCAAACGCCGCCTTTCCACCAGTTACCCGCAACTACCTATTGCACCGCAGGCTGTGCAGAAATCGCATCCATCCTTCCTGATCAAGGCCATGTTGCCGCAATCGCGGCACAGCTTGCCATGAATCACTGGTGCCGGTCTGGCGGTGTGATGTTTCGGATCTTCGGTCACAACACCCATCTTGATCACAGGCATCCCTCCCTCATCCAGAATACCGAGCATCGCGTAACGGTGAATCACCAGTTGCGCCATATAGGCAACCGTCGATGGATAACTCGCCATCTTTTCGCTTCCCGGCACACGCGCGAGAAAATCGCCGCGAGGTTCGGCATAGTTCAGTAGCTTGCGCAGCTTCATGCCGATCCATGCCGGATCGATAATGCGCATATCAACCGACAACAACTTGCACAGACCATCGAGCGTGCGCGGATGGCCGCCAGTAAGTCCCATGCTGTATGGTCGGCGCGTGCCGTCCGGCATTTCCAGTTCCTTCAGCATCAGTACGAAATCATCGTCGGTCGATGGATTGCGCACGTCGGCCACCCAGGCCAGCGTGCCGTCCGTGCCGGTTTTCGGCTCGTGCGGAGAAAACAGCGCATCCAGCACCGGCGTCGGGTCGCTGTCGCTGTAATCCAGAGCACCAAGCTGGTTGTAGCGCCACTTGACCAGTTTCGCCAGCGCCGCCGTCGCGCTCGGCACCTGCACCATTTCGCCATTCGGCGGCATGGGCATCACAAACGGATCGCCATATGCCTGCTCCAGCATCGCAAACCGTTTGCTCAACCAGCCACGGTCGTTTGCGCGCATGTCGGTCGACAGGGTCTTGGCGATTGCATCCAGCCCGCGCGGCGGCTGTCCGCCCAGCACCCAGACTTCGAACGGAATACCGGCGTGATCAGAAACAACGACCGCAAACTCGCCCTGCGGCGTCATGATCTGCTCACTGACCCAGCCTGTCGCACCGGCAGGCAGTGTCGGGCGCGAAGGCCAGCGCAGTGAGGCCAACGGCGGCGACATCACGACTTCCTTCAGTATCATCCGCCGGTCCTGCTCTGACAGCATCAGTGAAGGCGCCGTTTCCTGCGCCGTCTCGGCCACCGGCACCGACAACACCGCTCCCAGCACGCTGTTCGGACGATAAGTGGTAATGCCTTTTAAACCCTTGCGCCACGCTTCCAGATACAGGTTCTTGAAATCTTCGTATGGATAATCCTCGGCCACGTTCACCGTTTTCGAAATTGCTGCATCGATATACGGGGCAACCTCTGCCACCATCGTCATGTGATCGATGGCTGAAATTTCCAGCGCCGAGACGAATGCCGGTGGCAGGTTATCGGTATCGTTGCCAAGAGCGCGA
>JAGSYW010000137.1 GCA_018262475.1 Burkholderiaceae bacterium
CGCTCATCAGCGCGATGCGGGTGGTGATGCGCTCGATGTCCGGCACATCGGCCAGCGCCGACGCCAGCCCGTCGGCCGCATCCGCGCCGATCAACGCACCGATGGCGACGTGCCGCGCCCGTGCCAGCGTCTGCGCTCGCGGCGCATGATGCAGCCAGTGGCGCAACAGGCGCGAACCCATCGCGGTGCGGCAATGATCGAGCGAGGAAAACAGCGTTGGCGACAGTTCGCCCGCCTCCTGCCCGCGCAGCGTTTCGGTCAATTCCAGATTGCGCCGGGTCGAAGCGTCCATGCCAATGAAATCATTCTCGGATTCAACCGTCAGCGAGCGCACGTGGCGCAAGCCGCTGCCCTGCGTCGATTGCGCATAGCGCAACAGCGCGCCCGCCGCGCCTGCCGCCGCCGTCATCCCTTCCGCGCCAAAACCTGCCAGTGTGGCCACGTTCAGTTGCTGCAGCAGCGCCTTTTCGCCGCTGTCGGTATCGAAATGCCAGTCTGGCACCATCACCGGCTTGAGCGGTAGCGTTCCCGCCAGACCGGAAGCGGCGGTTTCGCCCAGCAGTATTTCCGCCGGCGCGATGCGCTCCAGTTCCTGTCGCAGCCGCGTTTCAAGCGACTTTTCCGGCGCGGCGAATTCCATCAATTTCAGCCCGCCACTAGCCATCGACAGCCACGCCAGCCCAAACGTCACGTTCTTGCGTTGCGCCAGCCGACAAATCGCCAGCAGCGGCCGCTCATCCTTTTCCGGCAGCAGGTTCGAATCGGACAAGGTACCGGGCGTGACCACGCGCACCACCTTGCGCTCGACCGGCCCCTTGCTGGTGGCCGGATCGCCCACCTGTTCGCAAATCGCGACTGACTCGCCCTGCCTGACCAGCCGCGCCAGATACTGCTCGACCGCATGGAACGGCACTCCGGCCATCTTGATCGGCGCACCACCGGAGGAGCCGCGCTGCGTCAGCGTAATGCCGAGAATTCGCGCAGCCTTGACCGCATCCTCAAAGAACAGTTCGTAAAAATCGCCCATGCGGTAGAACAGCAAGATATCCGGATACCCCGCCTTGAGCGACAGATACTGCTGCATCATCGGCGTATGGGGCAAAATTGCGCCGTCCGTAAGTCCTTGTTTCTTTTTGGGATTTTTTGTAACTCGTTGATTCATTTGAAGGAATTACAGATTTAGGCTTTACTGCTGTTATTCACCACGCCCCACCGCGCACCGCTGCACTTCACATTCTGGCGTAACTTTGGCGTAACTTTTGTTTGTTGCAGTAGAATGTGTTTTATTTTTCGCAACGCACGCATTATGCAATTCGACGCCAGAACTGCCAAGCTATTAAAGTCAGGCGAGCATCTTACCCTAGACAGCTACCCTGGCTTACGGCTTAAAGCGACCAATACCGGACGGACTTGGTTGTACCGGTACAAGTCACCAGTGGATGGGAAAATGCGCCAGATAAAGATCGGCGCGTGGCCGGCTCTATCCGCCCCCGCCGCGATCGTGGCGTGGGAGAACTTGCGCGACATTCGGGATGCTGGCCGCGACCCAGCCGCAGAAAAACGGACTGACCGAACCACCGCCAAGCGAACGGCCAATCTGAAAAAGATGGAAATGGCCGCTGAATCTTTCACGGTGCGCGTCTTGTGCAATGCCTACCTAAATGGCCACATTGAACGAAATCGGAAAAAGAAAGGCGCTGACTATGTCAGAAGCCTGTTCGATACCTTGTTGGATGCAATAGCCGATATTCCGGCCGGCTCGATTACACGAACACAAGCATTCTCCCTGCTGGAATCACACACGAAAATCCCGGTGCAAGCGTCAAAGCTGCGCGCAGAACTTGGAGCTGCATGGGATTACGCTCTTGATTCTGGACTCCTTCCCGATACGACACCGAACTGGTGGCGGCAAATCATGCGCGGCAAACTCAAGAGTAAGGGGAAGAAAATATCAGGCAAGAACATCGGCAAAGTGAAGCGGGTTTTGTCCGACGGCGAATTGAATATCCTGCTGCCGTGGCTGAACAACTTTTCCGATAACGTCCGTGATGTACTCATCATGTACCTATGGACAGGGCTTCGTGGAGAGGAAATTGTCGCCATTCGATCAAACGAGATAACGGAAGAGCCTGACGGTTTGTGGCTGACCATCGGCGCGGAGCGAACCAAGAACGCACGGCACGAAGGCGCGACTGACTTGCGGGTTCCGCTAATCGGCAGGGCAAAGGAGATCGTGGAGCGCAGAATGAAGACCACGACAAACGGGTATTTGTTCCAGTCGACCGTGAAGAAAACACCGCACATTGCACAGAAAGCTGTCCAGGCAAATGTGTTCTTCCACCAGCCATATTGCGAAACACGGCCGGCACAAGAACGTCCAAGACTTCCAGTTACCATGTGGGCGCCACACGACCTGCGAAGAACGGCGAGAACCATGCTTGCCGCAATCGGATGTCCGCGAGATATTGGGGAGGTCATTATCGGCCACATGCTCCACGGCGTTGAGGGGACATATAACCGCCACACTTACGACAAGGAACGGAGAATATGGCTTACGCGCCTATCCGAGCATCTTGAGGCCATCTCAGGCGACTAGTCCACACTGGCAAATACTTCTTGCCTATAAAAAATGGGCTATTTATTCAGCACTCTGACCGCCGAATACCATAGCCCGCCATCACCCAATGAATCGAATATCTCTCTTGCAACATCAAGCGCTGCCAGCCTTGACCCCTGCTCATCGCCTTTGCGCACCCGTATATCACCATTCCCAAGCTTTTCCGCCACACAAGGCCGCCATCTGATCTGTTGCACCATCATCTCCCAACTGAAGCTGTTGAATTGCATAACAAACCGCACGGGCAAAAAGTTTGCCACATTGCAAACACTTTTACCGCTCGAACTAGCAATGCATTTGTGGCCTGTTGTGCGCGCCCTCACGCGCGGCCATGTGGTATCCGAAATCTATCAAAAAGATAGGATTTATCATTTCCGCGCGCCCCTCTATGCTTCGCCCGAGGGGGAGCAATGGAAGACAACAAAAAAGACGAAGACCAATTCCAGCTGCGATTTTCAAAAGGCGGCCGTAGCCACTATGCCGCTATCGCGGAGAAAAACGGTCGCAGCTTGACACAGGAAATCCTTACGACAATGCGCCAGGCGGAGTACATCCCGGTTGACGTGGCTGCCGCGTGCATGCGCTTCGGCGACGTGAAATCCGCTCTCGATTTTGCGCTGCGGATATTTGACGAGGCCGGGGTGAAGCTGGACATCACCCTGAGGAGCAAAGATTGATTCGGACAAACACTGTCCACAGAATCACTTGAAAACCCTGTGGACAAGTGGCCATATTTAAGCAAACGCAAGGCCAAAAACGCCATGCCTGTTTTTGCATCATTTCATCATTGCATGAAGGAAAAGCACGAACCTTTTCAAGCCATTGATTTTTTTGTTTTTTTGGCAAACCCCCTCATTTTTCATGGGGTGCGCCTGATTTGACGCGCACCGCAGAGCACCATAATCCACGTTCTCCGACTTCATTTATGAATTTTTCGGCAAGCGCGATCGCCGCAATCCGCGAATCTTGCAGCTCGCCACGCAAAACCGAAATCGTGCCATCGTGAGATTCCACCGCCACCACCGGCCGCCACTTCACTTCCACCTCACCCATCATTGCCATCCATTCGACCCGAATTGGCAAATTTTAGTTGGGGCACAGCACAGCATTCCCCCGAAAGCACATCAATTTCGAGCGCGATTCATTTCTATCTACTTTGAACACAAGCGACCAGCACCACATCCTGCTCGCACAACATTTAACAATTTTGTTTAAATTCGCTTGACGTATTAAGCAATTTTGTTTAAACTATGCTTATCGTAACAAACAACAGGAGGTGCGGTGAAGCAGAGTGAGTTTGTGAAGTGGCTAAAGCAACAAGGCGCGACTTTTATGAATGGAACCAATCACATAAAAGTCAACCTTAACGGCAAACAAAGCCACCTGCCGAGGCACCCAGCCAAGGAACTCAAAAAAGGGCTGACAGAAGGTGTAAAAAAACAGCTAGGACTGAAATAAAGCAAGCCCCGAAAGGGGTTTGCTTCAACGCTCACCGCACAACCAACAATTCACAGCAACGGAGAAAATGCTATGAAATACCCCGCAACATTCACCCCGGATAACGAAGCTGGCGGTTACGTCGTCACGTTCCGCGACATCCCTGAAGCAATCACGCAAGGAGACACCGAAGAAGAGGCGATGTCGATGGCCGCCGACGTTCTTCTAAGCGCGATGGATTTCTACTTCGAAGACAAACGCCAAGTCCCACCGCCATCCCAACCCCAAAAAGGCGAACGCCTGATCGCATTGCCGGTCAGCGCGGCTGCCAAGGTGCTGCTACTGAACGAAATGCTGGCGCAAAAAGTCGGCCCGTCCGAGCTAGCGCGCCGCATGGGCACTTCTCCCCAGGTGGTCAACCGCGTCATTGATCTGCGCCACGCCACAAAAATCGATCAGGTTGCAGACGCGCTCGGCGCGCTCGGGAAGGAGTTGCATGTGGTTGCTGTTTAAAACTACCACCTATACTCGAGTCCAACCCCTGCGAACGTCTGTCCGTCCGAATCGACTGAAGCCATCACCCCGGCACGCAAGGCTTTGACCTGCAAAACGTCTTGCCTAACCTGTAACCTCGCAA
>JAGSYW010000050.1 GCA_018262475.1 Burkholderiaceae bacterium
GCCGAGATAACCGCCCAAATGGCAAATCTGCCAAACCGGTTGTTCCACATGAGATAAGTCCTCGAATACTTTATTACGTTTCGATTCTACAGCGATTTTTGCAAGCGTGCCATGAAGTTGCTGTCAAATGCGTTGATATCGTGCTGTATTGCGCCAACCCTGCACAAATTTTCGCAGATATTACTGCTACGTGGCTGCGTCCAGCCGGAAATCAAGGGATTGAGCGCGTTATTTCAAACCGCGGCCGAGCAAGAAGGTTTCTGCGGATTTGTCGCGACTAGCTTTCGGCTTCCTGACGCTGACGGTTTTGAACGCTTCCCTGAACCGGCGCATGATGTCATCGTAGCCCAGCCCATGAAAACATTTGACCAGCAGCGCGCCGGAAGGTTTCATGTGCGCCTGCGTAAATTCGATTGCCAGCTCGATCAGGTGTTCGATGCGCGCTGAATCGGCGTCGGCAATGCCGGACAGATTGGGCGCCATGTCCGACAACACTAGATCTGCCTTGCGTCCAGCCAGCAGCGCTTCCAGTTGCTGCAGCACTTCGTCTTCTCGGAAATCACCCTGTATGAAATGCACGTCAGCCACCGGCTCCATCGGCAGCATGTCCAGCCCGATGATCGTGCCGAGGATGCCGCCACCTTCCTTGCCAGCCAGCTTTTGCCGCGCATATTGTGACCAGCTGCCAGGAGCACAGCCAAGATCGACGATCACCTGCTCCGGCCGGATTAGCTTTTCCAGTTCATCAATTTCCTTCAGCTTGTATGCGGCACGCGCACGATAGCCGTCCTTCTGCGCCTGTTTCACATAAGGGTCATTGATATGGCCATGCAGCCAAGTTTTATTGATTCGACTTTTCGTCATTCGCGTAAAATACGGTTTTTAAAAAAGGATTTCCATGCCGACTCTGACTCCCGCCCAACGTAGCGCGCTGCGTTCCGATGCCCATGCACTCAATCCGGTCGTGATGATCGGCGAATCCGGACTGACTCCCTCCGTCATGAAGGAAATCAGTTTGTGCCTGGATGCGCATGGGCTGATCAAAATTCGCGTTTTCGGCGATGACCGCGAAGCGCGCATTGCGATGTATGAAACCATTTGCAGCGAACTTGAGGCAGCGCCGGTGCAGCATATCGGCAAGCTTCTGGTCATCTACCGCCCGAAAAAGGAAACGGCCAAGGCTCCGTCATCTTCCGCCGGCAAAGGTCTGCGCAGCGTTACTGTCGTAAAAAAAGCCGCCAGCGCAATGCAGCGCCCTAAAGTCACCAAACTGACCCTCAAAGGCAACGAGCGCCTGACTGAAGGCGGTAACGTCAAGCGCGCCAAGAAACGCCAGGTCAGCAGTAAGAAAAGCGCGCAAAACAAGCCCTGACCCCATTTTCAGTTCCCAAATACTGCTGGCAGTATTTTCAACATCTAGTCTAATGGGGGGGGCTGTTACTGCCCCATTTTTGAGCAGAGCCACAGGACATCCTGTGGCTCTGCTCAAATATACAACACTTCGAGCACTTCGTATTCGCGGATGCCCGATGGCGCCTGCACCTCGACTACATCGCCTGCTTCACGACCGATAATGGCACGCGCAATCGGTGACGTAATCGACACTTTCGATTCCTTCAGATCGGCTTCGTCTACGCCAACAATCTGATACTGCACTTCCTGTCCGCTTTCCATGTCTTCCAGTCGGACAGTGGTGCCAAACACCACGCGGCCATCTTTCTGCAGCGATGCCGGGTCGATGATTTGCGCCGACCCCAACTTGCCTTCGAGTTCGGCAATCTTGCCTTCGATGAATGCCTGCCGTTCTTTGGCGGCATCGTATTCGGCATTTTCGGACAGATCGCCATGCGAACGCGCCTCGGCAATCGCCGCGATGACTTCGTGCCGATCCTTGGTTTTCATCCGGTGCAATTCCTGCTTCAGCAGTTCCGCACCACGCTTTGTCAGAGGTGTTGTGCTCATGTTAAGTTTTATAGCTAAAAAAATGTCAGAGGCCACAACAGGCATGCCCGCTGTGACCTCCTCTACTAAATGCAGCAAATATACGAAATGGGGACGGTTCAGTTTAAGGATTTATGCAAGCCTTGTAAATCATAGACATGCAGCTGATCCAGATACCCCATCCCTTCAACTACGGCTTCTGCGCCTGCAATCGTGGTCCAGGTCGGAACGCGCGCGGCCAGCGCAGACGTGCGAATCGCGCCTGAATCGATGATTGCGCTGCGTTTTTCCTCGACCGTGTTGATTACCAACGCAATTTCACGGTTCTTGATCATGTCGACCACATGCGGCCTGCCTTCGACTACCTTGTTGACCGTCTTGACCGGAATACCGGCCGCGCTGATGGCGGCTGCGGTGCCGCGCGTGGCGGCAATGGTGAAGCCGAGCTTGACCAGATCGCGCGCAACTGCAACCGCACGCGGTTTGTCGCTATCCTTGACGCTCAGGAAAACCGTTCCGGAGCGTGGCAATACCACGCCGGCGCCAAGCTGCGACTTGATGAACGCCTCGCCGAAGGTTTTGCCAACCCCCATCACCTCGCCGGTCGATTTCATTTCCGGGCCGAGAATGGTATCGACTCCAGGGAACTTCACGAACGGGAACACTGCTTCCTTGACGCTGAAATACGGTGGCACAACCTCAACCGTGACGCCTTGCGCATCGAGCGATTGGCCCGCCATGCAGCGGGCGGCGATCTTCGCCAGCGGAAGACCGGTGGCTTTCGACACATACGGCACAGTGCGCGATGCGCGCGGGTTTACTTCCAGCACGTAAACGATGTCTTGCAGCTTGCCATCGACTACGCGCTGCTGAATTGCGAACTGCACGTTCATCAGTCCGACAACGTTCAAGCCTTTTGCCATCAGGGATGTCTGGCGCTTGAGTTCATTAATCGTTTCCGGTGACAGTGAATACGGCGGCAAAGAACAAGCCGAGTCACCCGAGTGCACGCCTGCCTGCTCAATGTGTTCCATCACGCCGCCGATGAAGGTGCGTGTGCCGTCAGACAGGCAGTCGACATCGACCTCGATCGCATCGTTCAGGAAGCGATCGAGCAGCACCGGCGAATCGTTCGACACTTTCACCGCTTCGCGCATGTAGCGCTCCAGATCGCGCTGATCATGCACGATTTCCATCGCGCGGCCACCCAGCACGTACGACGGCCGCACCACCAGCGGATAGCCGATTTCCAGCGCCAGCACCAACGCTTCCTGCTCGTTGCGAGCCGTGCGGTTTGGCGGCTGGCGCAAGCCGAACTGGTTCAGCATCTGCTGGAAACGCTCGCGGTCTTCGGCTGCATCGATCATGTCCGGCGTGGTGCCGATGATTGGCACACCATTCGCTTCCAGATCAAGCGCCAGCTTCAGCGGTGTCTGGCCGCCGAACTGCACAATCACACCAACCGGTTTTTCCTTGTCCACGATTTCCAGCACATCTTCCAGCGTCAGCGGCTCAAAATACAGCCGATCGGATGTGTCATAGTCAGTCGAAACCGTTTCTGGATTACAGTTGACCATGATGGTTTCGTAGCCGTCTTCTCGCATCGCCAGCGCTGCATGCACGCAGCAATAGTCGAATTCAATACCTTGGCCGATGCGGTTCGGGCCGCCGCCAAGCACCATGATTTTCTTCTTGTCGGTCGGTTGTGCCTCGCACTCCTCGTCGTACGACGAATACATGTAAGCAGTGTTGGTCGCGAATTCTGCCGCGCAGGTATCGACCCGCTTGTACACCGGACGGATGTTAAGCGCATGACGACGCTCGCGCACCGACTTGTCGGTGGTTTTCAACAAGTGCGCCAGACGGCGGTCGGCAAAGCCCTTCTGTTTCAGGCGGAACAGCGTTTCGCGATCGAGCATATCGAGCGACTGCGACTCGAGCCACAGTTCGATTTCAACGATTTCCTTGATCTGCGCCAGAAACCACGGGTCGATGTGCGTCAACTGGTGTACCTGATCCAGCGTGAAGCCTTGAGCAAACGCATCGCCAACGTACCAGATGCGGTCGGGACCCGGCTCCCCCAGCTCTTCCGCAATCATTTCGCGATCCCGGGTTTTTTCATTCATGCCATCCACGCCGACTTCCAGCCCGCGCAGTGCCTTCTGGAATGACTCCTGGAAGGTGCGGCCGATTGCCATCACTTCACCGACCGACTTCATCTGCGTCGTCAGGTGCGGATCAGCATGCGGGAACTTCTCGAACGTGAAGCGCGGCACTTTGGTGACCACGTAGTCAATCGACGGTTCGAACGATGCCGGCGTCGAGCCGCCAGTAATCTCGTTCTTCAGTTCATCTAGCGTGAAGCCTACCGCCAGCTTGGCGGCGACTTTCGCAATCGGGAAGCCGGTCGCTTTCGATGCCAGTGCAGACGAACGCGATACGCGCGGATTCATCTCGATCACGATCATCCGCCCGTCTTTCGGGTTGATCGCAAACTGCACGTTCGAGCCGCCGGTATCAACGCCGATTTCGCGCAGCACCGCAATCGACGCATTGCGCATAATCTGGTATTCCTTGTCGGTCAGCGTCTGCGCCGGTGCGACCGTGATCGAATCGCCGGTATGCACACCCATCGGATCAAGGTTTTCAATCGAACAAACGATGATGCAGTTGTCGGCGCGGTCGCGCACGACTTCCATCTCGAATTCTTTCCAGCCGATCAGCGATTCTTCAATCAGCAGTTCACTGGTTGGCGATGCCTCGAGACCGCGCTTGCAAATCGCGACGAACTCTTCCTCGTTGTACGCAATGCCGCCGCCGGTGCCGCCCATCGTGAACGACGGACGGATGATGACCGGGAAACCGAGGTCTCGCTGAACGTCCCACGCTTCATCCATCGAGTGCGCAATGCCGGAACGTGCGGAACCAAGGCCGATGGCGGTCATCGCCTCCTTGAATTTCTGCCTGTCTTCGGCCTTGTCGATCGCTGCCGGAGAAGCGCCGATCAGTTCGCAACCATATTTTTCCAGCACGCCGTGCCGATGCAGATCGAGCGCGCAGTTCAGCGCAGTCTGGCCCCCCATCGTCGGCAGAATCGCGTCCGGGCGCTCCTTGTCTATGATGCGCTCGACCACATTCCACGTAATCGGCTCGATGTAGGTCACGTCCGCCATGTTCGGGTCGGTCATGATGGTCGCCGGATTGCTGTTGACCAGAATGACCCTGTACCCTTCTTCGCGCAACGCCTTGCACGCCTGTGCGCCGGAATAGTCGAACTCGCACGCCTGACCGATGATGATCGGGCCGGCGCCAATGATCAGGATGCTTTTGATGTCTGTACGCTTAGGCATGTTTATTCTTCTCCATCATCGCCACAAAGCGATCAAACAGGTAACCAATGTCGTTCGGGCCAGGTGATGCTTCAGGGTGCCCCTGGAAGCAGAATGCCGGCTTGTCGGTACGCGCAAAGCCTTGCAGCGAGCCATCGAACAGCGATTTATGGGTTACCCGGCAATTGGCAGGAAGGGTTTCAGTATCAACCGCAAACCCGTGATTTTGCGAGGTAATCAGCACCTGTTTGGTATCCAGATCATGCACCGGATGGTTTGCACCGTGGTGGCCGAATTTCATTTTCAGCGTTTTCGCGCCGGAAGCCAGCGCCATAATCTGATGACCGAGGCAAATACCAAACGTCGGGTAGCCTTTTTCAATCAGTTCCCTTGCTGCGGCAATCGCGTAATCGCACGGCTGCGGGTCGCCCGGGCCGTTCGACAGGAAAATGCCGTCCGGGTTCAGCGCAATCGCTTCCGCTGCCGTTGCCTGCGCTGGCAACACGGTGACCTTGCAGCCACGTTCGGCCAGCATGCGCAGGATATTGCGCTTCACGCCGAAATCGAATGCCACCACATGGTATTTGCCTTCGCTTTGCTTGCCATAACCCTGGCCCAGCTTCCATTCAGTTTCTGCCCATTCATAGGCTTTCTGCGTGGTGACAACCTTCGCCAGATCCATGCCTGACAAACCAGGGAATGAACGCGCCAGCGCCAGCGCCTTTTCCGCGTCTGATCCAACGAAAATCGCGCCGTTTTGCGCACCTTTTTCACGCAATACACGGGTCAGGCGGCGCGTATCCACACCGGCAATCGCAACGATGTTTTCGGACGACAAGTATTCGGACAGCGTTTGCGTCTTGCGGAAGTTCGATGTCAGCAGTGGCAGATCCTTGATCACCAGGCCGGCGGCATGAACGTGCGTCGATTCGACGTCTTCCGGATTAACGCCGGTATTGCCGATGTGCGGATAAGTCAGCGTCACGATCTGACGGCTGTAGCTTGGGTCGGTGAGGATTTCCTGATAGCCGGTCATCGATGTATTGAAGACCACTTCACCGATCGCATGACCGGCAGCGCCTATCGAAACACCCCGAAAAACGGAGCCGTCGGCAAGCGCGAGGACCGCTGGAATGGCATGGCCAGAGAGGAATGGCAGCAAGGGTAACTCCTGAGTTGTTCCGTAGCCGCCCGCCCCTACTGGCAGCAGTACCGGAAGGCCGTCGCTTGCGCGACCATTCGGCTCGCAAAAATAGGGGGTATGCGCTACGGTATGAATTGAATCAGCTTAACATATCATTTTACCCGAATCACTACTTGCCAGCAAACAGCACTGTGAAGCGTGGTCAAACCACTTTGGCAACCTTCAATTGTGAATTTTCGTATCGCATGTATAACAGGAACGCAATTTCAGAGATTAAATCAATGGTTGATTAAATTAATTTGCGCCACATGCCGCAATAACCGCCTTATTTTTTCTGTGAGATGAAAAGCCAGCATGGGCGTTTGGCTTGATAGTACAATGCCCGTCTCGTAGGCGATGCACACAATCGTCATCATTTTGTTTCATAACAAAACCGACATGCAAGTTGAACCTGCATCGGGCTTGAACAGGCCCCAATCGCTGCTAGATCTGTATCTGTCATTCACCTGGCTGGCATTGCAGGGTTTTGGCGGCGCGTTGGCTGTGGCGCAGCGCGAACTGGTCGAACGCAAGCGCTGGCTTACGCTGGAGGAATTTGCTGAGGAATGGGCGGTAGCGCAGATTCTGCCCGGTCCGAACGTGTGCAACCTGGCCGTGATGCTGGGCGGACGCCACTTCGGCAAAATGGGTGCGGCAGTCGCGCTGGCCGGTATGCTGTCGATCCCGCTGATGCTGATGCTGCTGATCGCTTTGGCGTATGCGCATTGTGCCACCCACCCGGGCGTTGCTGGCGCGCTGCGTGGCATGAGCGCGGTGGCAGCCGGCCTGATCGCCGGCACCGGCATGAAGTTCGTTGCGACGTTCAAGGCGCATCCGCTTGGCTCTCTGACCTGCGCCATTCTGGCTATCGCCGTTTTTGCCTGCATCGGCCTGTTGCGGGTACCGCTGGGATATATTGTTCTCGGTCTGGGCGGCGCTGCCTGCATCCTGACGTACCGGAAACTCTCGCAATGAACAGCACTGTATTGCTTTCACTGAACTGGCAGGACTGGCTTGGACTGTTCCTGCACACCGCGATGCTGTCGCTGTTGTCGGTCGGCGGCGGCATCACCATCATGCCGGCGCTGCACCAGTACATCGTCGAACAGCATGCCTGGCTAACCGATGCGCAGTTCAATGCATCGATCGTCATCGCACAGGCGGCGCCGGGGCCGAACGTGCTGATGATCGCAATTTTTGGCTGGTCGATTGGCCTGCAAACCGGTTCGATGCTCAACGGTCTGATCGGTGTTGCCGCCATCATGACCGGCATGATGCTGCCAACAGCCACCCTCACCTATTACGCTTCGCGCTGGCTGCAGGCCAACCGCGAACGCCAATCAGTGCGCGCATTCCGCCAGGGCATGATCCCGATTGTGTCGGCACTGCTGGTTGCTTCCGCATGGATCATTGCCGCATCGCACAACGATGTGGCCAAAGACTGGCCGCTTTGGGTCGTTAGCGGAACTGTCATGCTGCTGGTCTGGCGTACGCGACTGCATCTTCTATGGATGCTGGCAGCCGGCGCGCTGTTGGGATGGCTGGGCCTGATTTGATAGCAGGCAACAATCGAAACGATTATGTGTTAATGTCGAACTATAGGTTTTGATGGTTTCGGCATTTACTACCTGGCAACACTACACTAATTACAGGATTTTCTTCATCCCGGCACAAGCTTCAGCATGTTTTTGGCGATAAGCCCACTATTTCCATCACATGTGTTTTACCCACGAAACGTGGATAGCGACCAACACCGCTTGTTCCTTGATCTCTACGGTGAGTCGCAATCCCAGGCACATTTCATGGAGGTGGCGACATGTCTTTTTCAGTTTCCGTCATTGTCAGCACGTACAATTCCCCAGAATGGCTGGAGAAAGTACTCTGGGGATTTGAAAACCAGAATTTCCGTAATTATCAGCTAGTCCTGGCGGATGATGGTTCAACCACCGAAACAGCAGATCTGATCGCTTGCATCAGGAAAAACAACATCTTGAACCTTGAACATGTCTGGCATGAGGACATGGGATGTCAAAAAGCAGTTATCCTCAACAAGGCCGTGATGAAAGCATCCGGTGACTACCTGATTTTCACAGAGGGCGATTGCATTCCACGGCACGATTTTGTGCATGCGCATGAAAAAAGAGCCAAGCAAGGCTATTTCCTCTCTGGCGATTTTGCCAAATTGCCAAGATGTTGCAGTGTGCAAGTCAACAAGGAAGAGATAATGTCTGGTGATGCATTCGACATTTTCTGGCTGACGACCCATGGCTACCCGGATCATTCAAACAAAATGCGTTTGCTTGCAAAGGGCTGGTGGGCCAAGTTTCTCGATTTTGCTGTGCAGACCCCAAACAAGTGGAATCACCACAATTCCTCTGGTTGGAAGTCCGATATTTTGTCTATCAATGGTTTTGACGAAAGAATGCAGTATCGCGACGGCGACTGCGAAATGGGTGAGCGAATGAAAAATTCGGGCATCAAGGCCAGGCGGGTTAACTACACGGCCGCCAGTGTCCACCTGTATCCTGGCAAACAGATCCAGACTGACGAATCGAAAATCCTGAACCAGTCGATTCGCGACGCTACCCGGCGTGATCAAAGTCGCTACACCAAATTCGGCATTTTCAAATAGATACCGCACAAGCCGTGCATTATCAAACTTACGGCTAGGTCAGCTCGCGCAAGCGGTTGAACGCCTCATCGATACGCTCGACCGCAATGATGGTCATGCCGGAGAGCTTCTGCTTCGGTGCATTCGCTTTCGGGATCATCGCAACTGAAAAACCGAGCTTGGCCGCTTCGCGCAAGCGTTCCTGCCCGCGTGGCGCCGGACGGATTTCGCCTGCCAGCCCAACTTCGCCAAACACCACCAGTCCCTTGGGCAACGGCTTGTTGCGCATCGACGAATTGATCGCCAGCAGCACCGCCAGATCGGCTGCTGGTTCGGTAATTTTCACCCCGCCAACCGCATTGATGAATACATCCTGATCGAACGCAGCAATGCCCGCGTGCCGGTGCAACACCGCCAGCAGCATCGCCAGCCGGTTCTGCTCCAGCCCGACCGACAGCCTCCGCGCATTCGGCATGTGCGAGCTATCGACCAGCGCCTGAATCTCGACCAGCAACGGACGCGTGCCTTCCTGCGTCACCATCACGCACGAGCCTGGTACTTGGCTGTCGTGCTGAGACAGGAACAGTGCTGACGGATTCGATACGCCACGCAAGCCCTTGTCGGTCATCGCAAACACACCGAGTTCATTGACTGCGCCGAAGCGATTTTTGAACGCTCGAACCAGTCGGAAGCTGGAATGCGTGTCGCCTTCGAAATACAGCACGGTATCAACGATGTGTTCCAGCACGCGGGGGCCGGCCAGCGCTCCCTCTTTCGTCACGTGCCCGACCAGAATCACGGTGATGCCGGTCTGTTTGGCGATGCGCGTCAGTTGCGCCGCGCATTCGCGCACCTGCGCCACAGAACCCGGCGCCGAAGTCAGCGCATCCGAATACAGCGTCTGGATTGAATCGACCACCGCCACCTGCGGCTTTTGCGTCGCCAGTGTGCCGAGAATTTTTTCCAACTGGATTTCCGCCTGCAGTTTCAGGTTCTTCGCATCAATGCCGAGCCGCTTGGCCCGCAGCGCAATTTGCGCGCCAGATTCTTCGCCGCTGACGTACAGTACATCCATCACTTTTGACAGGCTGGCCAGAGCTTGCAACAGCAGCGTGGATTTGCCGATGCCCGGGTCGCCGCCGATCAGCACCACGCCGCCAGCAACCAGCCCGCCGCCGAGCACGCGGTCGAATTCTTCAATGCCGGTAGAAAAGCGCGGCACATCGGCCGCTTCGATCTCCGACAGGCTTTGCACCGGCGCGCTTTGCGCTAGACCTTGCGGTGAATTCGAATAGCGGTTGCCGCCGGCTTCAATCACAGTTTCAACCAGCGTGTTCCACTGGCCGCAGGCCGGACATTGCCCGGCCCATTTGCTGCTCACGCTGCCGCATTCGGTGCAGGTAAAGTTGGTTTTTGCCTTGGCCATACGTTATGCCCAGAAAACATACTCCAGCCAGTATAAAAAATGCCCCTCGGAATATTTCGCGCAAGCGGTTATTTTTGACGCATACCCCGTCAATATTGCGGAATCAGGCCAGAATCTTGTCGCGCACTGGCACCCGCAGCGACAGCGCGCACATCAGCTCATATCCAACCGTGCCGGATGCGACCGCCACTTCCTCGATCGGCATGCCCTCGCCCCAAATGGTGACTTTGCTGCCTACATGCGCACCTTTCACTGGCGTCAGGTCGACCGTCAGCATGTCCATTGACACTCGTCCGACCAGCCTGGTTTTAACGCCGTCGACCACAATCGGCGTCCCCTCCGGCGCGCGGCGCGGGTAGCCATCGGCATAACCGCAAGCGACCACGCCGATGGTCATCGGGCGATCAGCAATGAAAATGCTGCCGTAGCCAATCGCATCACCTTTATTGATGTGCTGGACGGCGATGATTTCACTGGTTAGCGTCATAGCCGGTTTCAGGCCAAATGCTTCTGCCGTCTTGCCGCCAGGCGTGCCGCCGTACAGCATGATGCCAGGTCGCACCCAGTCGGTCGCCAGTTCCGGATACATCAAGATCGCGCCCGAGTTCGATAGGTTGCGTTCGCCAGGCAAACCCGCAGTCGCTGCCTGAAAGCGCCGCACCTGCTCTGCCACCGACACATAAGCCGGATCGGCGACTTCGCCATTGGCAAAGTGCGTCATGAACTTAATGCTGCGCACCGCAGGCAATACACGCAGCCGTTCATAAGCGGTACGCATCGCTTCCGGCTTGAAGCCCAAGCGGTTCATGCCCGTATTCAATTTCAGGTGCACATCCAGTTGCCGATCCAGCGTTGCCTTTTCCAGCATGTCGAGCTGTTCGTTACAGTGTACCGCCAGTTCCAGCTGGTGATGCGCAACCGTCTGGATATCCTGCGGATCGAAAAATCCTTCCAGCAGCACAATCGGCTTGTGCCAGCCGATTTCGCGCAAATGCACTGCATTTTCAATTTCAATCAGCGCCAATCCTTCGGATGCTGCAAACGCTCGCGCGCAGCGATCTAGTCCGTGGCCATAGGCGTTTGCCTTGACGACACAAAATGTTTTGGCTTTGGGAACTGTTGCGCGAACGACGGAGAAGTTGTGCTGCAACGCAGCAAAATCAATGGTAGCTACAAGAGGTCTGGACATGGTAAGCACGGCGGCAGAACCGTCGCTGTAACGGCATAAGAAAGCGACATTTTAACGGACGCAGCATGGTATCGGCGCAAACTTTCGATTTGCTATGCTTTTTGTAGAGTAAAATCGAACTGTTTCGTTTACTCGGCAAATCGATGAATCGCGGCTTTTACAACATCATGGCAGCGGAATTCTTTTCTTCGCTTGCCGATAACGCTCTACTGATCACGGCTATTTTTCTGCTGAAGGAACTCCATGCGCCAGCATGGATGACGCCGCTGCTGAAGCTGTTTTTCGTTTTGTCCTACGTGATGCTGGCAGCATTCGTCGGCCCGTTTTCCGACTCGATGCCCAAGGGCAAGGTGATGTTCATCACCAATCTGGTCAAGATCATCGGTTGCTCGATGATGTTTTTCTGCGTTCATCCGCTCTTGGCCTATGGCATTGTCGGCTTTGGCGCTGCAGCGTACTCACCTGCCAAATACGGCATCCTGACTGAATTGTTGCCACCCGAGAAACTCGTGGCCGCCAATGGCTGGATCGAAGGGCTGACCGTCACATCCATCATACTTGGCACTGTGCTGGGCGGCATACTGATCAATGCCAAAATCTCAGCCCTTCTGATTTCGCTGAACCTGCCCGGCATGGGTACGACCGGCAGTGCCGCATTATGCGTGGTCGGTTTTGTCTATCTGTTGGCGGCCTTCTTCAACCTTTTCATCCCCGATACTGGCGCAAGGTACGAAAAGCAGGAGCGCAATCCCCTGAAGCTGATCGTGGTCTTTTCAAGCGCTTGCGTTACCTTGTGGAAAGACAAGCTGGGACAGATTTCCCTGGCGGTCACTACGCTGTTCTGGGGCGCTGGCGCAACACTGCAATTTCTCATCCTGAAATGGGCGGAAAGTCACCTCGGCCTCCAACTAGACAAGGCGGCCTTCCTGCAAGGCATTGTGGCACTGGGGGTAATTGCCGGCGCGGTATCGGCCGCGAGGTTCGTCAAGCTGAAAAAGGCGCTGTCTGTCATGCCGCTGGGTATGGCGATGGGCCTGCTGGTGATGCTGATGACCGTAATTTACAACATCTGGCTCGCCTATCCTTTGCTGGTGCTGGTCGGCGGGCTCTCAGGTTTCTTTGTCGTACCAATGAATGCGTTGCTACAACATCGCGGCCATGTGCTGCTGAGCGCAGGTCACTCGATTGCAGTACAGAATTTCAACGAAAACCTGTCGATTCTGTCGATGCTGGTACTGTATGCCGCAATGATTTCACTCAACCTGAGCGTGAATGCTGTCATCGTTATTTTCGGCCTGTTTGTTGCGAGCATGATGCTGCTGGTAATGCGCTGGCACGCAGCCAACCAACGCATCAAGGACTCGCTTGCGCTGATTGGCGAGCACAAGCATTAAAAGCGGTAATTCAGCCCTACCGAAAGCGCATGGTCGGTGAAGCTGCGCCGGTATTCTAGGTTGTAGCGTGCAAACAGGGAACTGCGCATGCCGGAAACCAGGCTGAAACCAGCGCTGGCAGCGACGGCATTGGTTGATTTCGTATCACCGTAAACGGTAAAACCGTCTGGCTGGCCATCAAGTTGCGCGGTGATGGCGCGATTGTCGAGCGGACGTTCATGCGCCCAGCCGATCTGAAATTGCGGCGTCAGCACCTGTCCATCGATCGTGACGCTTTTCCATGAAACATTCACGCCCACATTGCTGCGCAAGGTTCGGTATTTAACGGACTGCACCCGCAGATTCAGGCTATCTGCGCCGCTCTCGGTGAAGGCATCGCGGCTTTGATAAAAATAATCCAGGCTGGCACTTGGCACGATATCCACTTCCCTGTATGGCAGACGATAACCAATCCGCAGATGCAAGTTGCCATCCCAAGCATTGGTTGAGGCTGTGGCTTTTCGAGATATCGCCGCAAACGCCAGACGACGCGTTGCATCGCCAAAGGACACGCTTGCATTAACGCCTCCTTGCATAAACCAGCTGCCCTGGTTCCAAGCAGTATAAATCCCGGCCTTGGCATAGTCGGTATTGACGCCGCCCAAACCGCCGTTCCAGTTCAGACCGCTATGTATAACTCCAGCGGAAAAACCCAGCAGCCCATTTTTTGAAATTTTTGCATCCGTGCCGGCAAAAATCCCGCTGGTATTGGTTGAGAACCCGGAGTTTGATGCGTGCATGAAACTTCCTGCTGCCTGTACCCAGACATTCCGTCGCTGTTGTCCACTTCCATCTTGCGGCAATCCAGCTGGCTGTCCGCCAAACAGCAAGGCAGAAACCCGTTGGTCGGTCATGTCGTTGTACAGCACGGCTGCGCGCATGGTGTCAATTGCCAGATTGTCGTAGCGTTGTGGAGAAATCTGGTTGAGCGCTTGATTGAACTGGCGAACAGTTGAGGGGTAATACAGCAAATCCAGGTTGGTATAAGCGTTTTCCAGATCAGAGTATGCGATTGGAATTCGCGGGTCCAGATAGCTCGCCACCCGGTTCGCATTGCCATGCGTCGCCAGTGTGCGGTAACACAGGATGCATTCACCAATGGCCTGCCGGTTGGCGAAATTATCTGCCGGTACCCATGGTGGGCCGATGAGCTTTGACTGCTGCCCTCCGCCAGCCCCCCAACCTGCAATTGGCGCAGCAATTCCCGTGTACAGATTCGATCCTGTCGGCACCTGCACCATCGTCATCATGGTCGGCCTCGCCGGCAACGCAAACAGGTCGCGTACCTGCGCTGGGGTCAGTCCGCGTACTGCAGCGCTACGCATGACCCAGCTGCCAACAGGGTTGGATGGATTCTCAGCACTGGCAGGATTGTAAAAGCGAACAAAATACTGCGGCACGCTAGTCTGGATGGT
>JAGSYW010000138.1 GCA_018262475.1 Burkholderiaceae bacterium
TGGCCTGTCGATTGTTGCTGACAGCCTGTCGGCCATCAAGTTCGCCAAGGTCAAGCCGATCCGCAACGAAAAAGGCATTGCGGTCGATTTCGAAATCGAAGGCGATTTCCCGAAATTCGGCAACAACGACGACCGCGTGGACACGATGGCTTCCTGGGCAACCGAGAACTTCATGAACAAGCTCAAGTCCGAGCGTTGCTATCGTGATTCGATCCCGACCCAGTCGCTCCTGACGATCACCAGTAACGTCGTCTACGGTCAGAAGACCGGCAATACGCCGGATGGCCGCAAGACCGGCGAACCGTTCGCACCGGGCGCAAACCCGATGCACGGCCGCGACACCTGCGGCTTCGTGGCAGCGGGCTGTTCGCTGGCCAAGCTGCCGTACGAGTCGAGCCAGGACGGCATCTCGTGGACGGCAAGCTTCGCGCCGAAGAGCCTGGGCAAGACCAGCGATGAGCGTGCCACTAACCTGTCCAACTTCCTCGATGGCTATTCGACGGCTGGCGGTTACCACATCAACGTCAACGTGCTCGACCGCGACATGCTGCTCGACGCGATGGAAAATCCGGACAAGTATCCGAGCCTGACCATCCGTGTCAGCGGTTACGCCGTGAACTTCATCAAGCTCACCCGCGATCAGCAACTCGACGTCATCAATCGTACCTTCCACCAGCTGGCGTGCCCAGTCTGTTTCCCCCACTCACCACACATCATCTGCAACAACCGAAGATGATGGCAGGACCTTCAACTTGATCGCAAACATCCACTCCTCTCTGACCGGCGGCGCGGTCGATGGCCCAGGCCTGCGCTTTGTGCTGTTCATGTCCGGCTGCCAGATGCGCTGCCTGTACTGCCACAACCCGGATACCTGGGATCGCCAGGGCGGCACGCAACGCACGATAGACGAAGTAATGGCCGACATCGGCAAGGTATCGCTGTTCCTGAAAGCAGGCGGCGGCATCACCGTCAGCGGCGGCGAACCGCTGGTGCAGGCGGAATTCGTGCATGAAGTGCTGCGCCGCTGCAAGGAAGAGCTCGGCCTGCATACTGCGCTCGATACCAATGGCCTGCTGGCGCACAGGCTGCCCGACGACTGGTTTGACGTGGTCGATCTGGTGCTGCTAGACATCAAGCAAATCGATCCGGACAAGCACAAGCAGCTGACATCCACCCCGCTGCAACCGGTGCTGGATTTTGCGCACCGCCTGGCAGCGATGAAGAAACCGATGTGGGTGCGCTACGTGCTGGTACCCGGCTACACTGACGATGCCGGCGATGTGGACAAGCTGGCGGAATTTGTTTCGTCGCTGGGCAATGTCGAACGGGTTGAAGTGCTGCCGTTTCACAAGATGGGCGAATACAAGTGGAAAGACCTCGGACTGCACTACGAACTGACCGACACCGAGCCGGCGAGCGAAGAAACGACCGAGCGCGTGCGGCAACAGTTCAGCGCGCGCGGCCTGACGGTCGTCTGAGCAGAATCACGATTACCGCCAGCGCACAGAACAGCGCCCCCGCGCCGAACGTATAAGGCGCGCCCAGGCTGTCCCACAGCCAGCCGGCCAGCGCGCCGCCAAGCAGCAATGCCACCCCGCCGGCGAGATTGAACAGACCGAATGCCGTGCCACGCAAATCCGCTGGCGCCGCATCGGCCACCATCGCCGACAGCAGCCCCTGCGTCAGCCCCAGATGCACGCCCCACAGCGCCACGCCGCCGAGGATGAACGGCAGCGAATTGCCGCTGGCGAGCACGATGTCGGCCACAATCAGCGCCAGCAAGCCCCAAACCAGCAGCGTCGTGCGGCTCATCTTGTCGGCCAGTCGGCCAAACGGATAAGCCGACAGCGAATACACCACATTCATCGCCACCATCACCAGCGGCGCAAACGCCAGCGCCAGCCCGCCTTGGTGTGCGCGCAGCAGCAGGAAAGCCTCGGAAAAACGCGCCATCATCACCACCGCACCAGCCGCCACCACCCACCAGTACGCGCGTCCCATGCGCCGGACGTTGTCCCACCGCACCGGATTGCTGTTCGCCGCCTCGGCCTGATGCACCGGCTCCTGCACGCCGAACAGCAATACCGCCACCGCCATGCACGCCGGAATCAGCGCCACCCAGAACACCGCGCGGAAATCGTTTGCCCACAGCAGCATCAGCCCCATCGCCAGCAGCGGGCCGACAAAGGCGCCAACCGTATCGAGCGATTGCCGCAAGCCGTAGGCAGCACCGCGCATTTCTGGCTCGGTGATGTCGGCAATCAGCGCATCGCGCGGCGCATCGCGGATGCCCTTGCCGATACGATCGATGATGCGCGCGGTCAAAATCAGGCCGAAACTCGAAGCCAATGCAAACAGCGGCTTGGTGACGGCGGCCAGGCCGTAGCCAAGCACTGCCAGCGTCTTGCGTTTTCTCAGATAATCGCTGGCCGCACCAGAAAACACCTTGACGACCAGCGCGGTCGCTTCCGCAGCGCCCTCGAGCAGGCCGACTGCAAATACACTGATGCCGAGCGACGACACCATGAACAGCGGCAGCAGGCTATGCACCAGTTCGGACGAGACATCCATCAGCAGGCTGACGAAGCCCAGCGCCCAGATGCTTCGGGGAAGATGCGGCCGTTTCGGGGGAGAGTCTGAAGTCATCGCATTCCCGCGCAGAAGGTAACGACGGGAAAACTGTACACCAGCAGCGGCGACAGCGCAGCGAAGAATGGAGAGAGATTGTCGAATGTCAGCAGGCGAAACTCGGTTCCGCCTGCTGCAAACAAAAGGAATTAAGGCACCAGACGCGTCAGGCCGCCCATGTACGGACGCAGTGCGGCCGGAATCTCGACGCTGCCGTCCGCCTGCTGGCAATTTTCCAGAATCGCCACCAGCGTGCGGCCAACCGCGAGGCCGGAACCGTTGAGCGTATGCAGCAATTCCGGCCGGCCCTGCGCATTGCGGAAACGCGCCTGCATCCGGCGCGCCTGAAACGCTTCGCAGTTCGAGATCGACGAAATCTCGCGGTACGCATTCTGCGCCGGCAGCCAGACTTCGAGATCGTAGGTCTTGGCGGCGCCAAAGCCCATGTCGCCGGTGCACAGCAGCACCACCCGGTATGGCAGTCCGAGCCGCTCCAGAATCGAACCGGCGTGGCCGACCATCTGTTCCAGCGCCTCGTATGATTTCTCCGGATGAACAATCTGCACCATCTCGACCTTGTCGAACTGGTGCTGGCGGATCATGCCGCGCGTATCGCGACCGTAGCTGCCGGCTTCGGAACGGAAGCACGGCGTATGCGCGGTCAGCTTGATTGGCAGCTCGTCGGCGGAAACGATTTCGCCGCGCACGGTGTTGGTCAGCGTCACTTCCGCCGTCGGGATCAGGTACAGCGCCTCTTCCTCGCCTTCCTGCCCGCCCTTCTTCACCGCGAACAGATCGGCCTCGAATTTCGGCAATTGGCCGGTACCCAGCAGCGTATCGCCATTGACGATGTACGGTGTGTAGCATTCGGTATAACCGTGTTCGCCGGTCTGCACGTCGAGCATGAACTGCGCCAGCGCCCGATGCAGCCGCGCAATGCCGCCCTTCATCAGCGTGAAGCGCGAACCGGTCAGCTTGACGGCGGTATCGAAATCCAGCCCCAGCTTTTCACCGATATCGACGTGATCCTTCACTTCGATATCAAAGCTGCGCGGCGTGCCCACTTTTTTCACTTCGACATTGCCGCTTTCATCCGTTCCGGCCGGCACCGATTCATGCGGCAGGTTCGGAATGCTTTGCAGGAAATCGTTCATTTTCGCCTGCACCGCTCCGAGCTGGGTTTCGTTTTCCTTCAGCCCGTCGCCGATGCCAGCCACCTCGGCCATCACCGCCGACGTATCCTCGCCCTTGCCCTTCAGGATGCCGATCTGTTTCGACAGCGAATTGCGTTTCGCCTGCATTTCCTCGGTTCGGGTCTGGATCAGTTTGCGCTGGGTTTCGAGCGCGTTGAACGCTTCGGTATCGAGTTCGAATTTGCGCGTCGCCAGCCGTTCGGCGGCAGCGGCAATGTCCTTGCGGAGAATCTGAAGGTCGATCATGGGATTCCTGCGGTTGATTATGCGAAGGCGACATTGTAGCAAGCCGGCACGTCAGCGGCGAATCAAGCTTTTGTTTTATCGCAAAACAGGCGCCATCGCCACAGCCGGAATGTGCCGCCGGCGCACGGCAAACGCCTGATGTGGCGGCCGTACCATTGATACAACTATCGCATCGAACAAATGCGTGGGGTATGTCACAAAATTATGGCTCCAGGCCTCGTTTTTGCTGGCTATATTCAAATACTGGCGGGAGTATATTTTTAGGCCTTACTGACCAAAAAGTCATTTGAGTCAGTTATTTTGGTTTTATCGGCCGCATGCGCCTCAGCCTCGTCGTGCGCACATCATCAATCGTCACTCAGAGATGCGCTACAACAAGCAACACGAAGCAGCTCCCTTCTCGGATAGCGGAAAAAGCGGCCAAACTCAAAACCATTAGACGAGCCGTTATTCTTCCGCCCTTCCGCTATCAAGCACCGGATGGCCGACGATTGCGCGCCGGCCTGGTTTGTGATGATTGGGATCAAAACTCTTCCCATTCGTCGCCCTTGCCGGCATCCGCTCGTGGCGCGGCAATCTGCGGTGCCTTCGCCGGTGCCGCCGGCTTGCTCACTGCCTTGCTTACCGGTTTGGCCGCTGGCCTTGCTGCGACAGCAGGTTTTCTGATGGCGGGAGCCGATGCTGCCGCGCCCGTCCGGAACACGCTCACCACCTGCACCAGATTCGCCGACTGATCCTGCAGCGATTCCGCTGCCGCAGCAGCTTCCTCCACCAGCGCCGCGTTCTGCTGCGTCACCTGATCCATCTGCACAATCGCCTGGTTCACCTGCTCGATGCCTTCGCTCTGCTCGCTGCTCGCAGCCGTGATCTCGCCCATGATGTCGTTCACCCGCTTGATGCTCGACACCACTTCTTCCATCGTCGTGCCTGCCTGCTCGACCAGCTTGCTGCCTTCGCCGACCTTGTTGACCGAATCGTCGATCAGCGCCTTGATTTCGCGCGCCGCCGCCGCGCTGCGTTGCGCCAGGCTGCGGACTTCCGTTGCCACCACCGCGAAGCCGCGCCCCTGTTCGCCGGCACGCGCCGCTTCGACTGCCGCATTGAGCGCCAGAATGTTGGTCTGGAACGCAATGCCGTCGATGACGTTGATGATGTCCGCCATC